>NZ_JAEDAH010000062.1 GCF_020320395.1 Thalassolituus marinus
ACAGGAAATGGATGGGCATCAAAGGTGCCACAGGCTAGTTGTGCCTTGACACCGAGGGAGCGTCTATATATGTCCTATTAGTTCCCATGATGCCCACAATGGCTGCTGGTTGCCTTCCAGAACGAAATACACTGGGCATCAGCCATACCCAAAAGCGGTACCGCATAGTCGCATTCATCGGCATAATTATTATGCTTGGTTAAGTATCCGGTTTGCCGGTGTATTTAATGAGCAGGTCATGCGTTCAAGGTTATTAGCTACGCGTAGCGATCTATTACATGCAACTTTCCCAAAAGAAGTGATGCTCCCAAAAGGCCAATGGAACGAACCATATGACAACCTTCCGCTTGCTGAATAATGTAAAAAGTTACCACGAAGCCTTTATCGATTTCCGCGCAATGAGAAAGCAGCTTGATGATGTAAAAGTATGGTTTTCACAAAAAAATGAAACGCTTCTTAATCGCTTAAAATCGGAGTGGAAGCCCGTTTCGGTAACCTTTGAATCAGATAAGAAGACCAACAAAATACCAGATATATCAGTATGGAATTATTCATGTCTGGTACTAAGCGACAGAGCCAAGATAGCATTAGAAAGCATCTTGAAAAATACAGGTGAATTCCTACCCTTAGAAGATGGATGTTGGCTTTTCAACTGTTTGGACACCATTGATGGCACCTCTATAGAGGCTAATGGTTCTAAATTCAAGATAGATACAGAGGAATCTCTTCATATACCAGAGACTCTCAATCTTAGACCAGAGAAAATATCTGGAAAGGTTTTGTTTAAACCTGGCTTTGCGCACAATAGTTTTTTGATATGCAGTGCTGAATTCAAGGATACTGCTACCAGAGAAGAGCTCGGAGGTATTACTTTCGAAGAAGATCTTGCCAAGATATTTTTGTAATAGCACTCCCCCAGATCCAGAACACCCTCGTTAATACTCCAAGAAAGCGGTCGCCGAGCCTATACGGACACCCACACCTTTTAGCCGGTCACAAACGCTGCTTACTACCTGCCCCCAAACCCTATCCACAAAAAAGGCCGAATAATCGGCCTTTTCGTCAAACAACTCAGGGTTCTTAGAGTGAGTGTCCTACTCTCCTTTTAGTTACTCTTCATCATATTTCCCGCCGGTTTCCTCAGCATAACGACGCAATACTTGCTCTTTAGCCGCCAATTCCTGAGGACTCAGATTCAAGCGAAGAGAATCAATAATGTTCGAAGCCCGGTCCGTCAACTCACCCATCAGAAACCGGCCATATCCAGGTGCCTGAGCCTGATAAATTTCGACCACAAGAGCGTACTCCGAGGATAAAGTAAGCAAACTATAGTCGATCAATTCCCGACCGCTAGATTTCATAATACAAACACGTCTATATTCGGTGCGCTGATGATCACCAGGCGCACCCAGCAATCCACCTGACATTTTGGTAACTTTTTCGTTCTCTCTTAAACAGGAACTACGGCCGTCAAAATCTGGAAGAGGAAATTTTTTCGTCAAGTAATCGTAAACATGCAGGGAGTCTTCATCTGTTTCTTTAGGAACATGAATCAGCCATACACGAAGTGAGGTAACTGCAATATACTTCAGTCTAAAAACCTTTCCCCAATGAGACCATTCACGATAAAAAATTTCTTGTCCATTATACCCGGGCTGATTTAGTCGAAAATTATCACCAAGTTGATTTGGCTTAGTTTCTGTCTCATCGACTAGTGCTTGATATACCCCAGAGTTTGAACTCCAGAAATAAGCATTAGGACAATAGAAACTCAATTCAGATCCCGATATATTTATGGTTACAGAATCGATTGGTGGACACCATGGATTGTCATCTGTCGCAAATAGTCGTCTTATTAAGTTCATCCTTTAACCCCGATAGTCATTCAACATTTCCCAATGCACTGACATTAACACCGATTGGAATATTCAATCCACAACATACTAAATTGACAGAGCAGTTAAAGCGTATACAGGCCTTTACGGATGGAGCCTATACGCAGCCTATACGGACACCCACCCTAACACCGCAGCCTATACGTACAGCCTATACGGACACCCACCCTAACACAATCTTCTGGAGCCTATACAGACACCCACCCTGGAGCCTATACGGACACCCACCCTAACACAATCTTCTGATTGTGCTGTTTCAATTCAGCACCTACGCTGATCATCTGGATTCATGGAAGGAATCACTATGCCCAAGCCAAGGAAGCAGCAAGTATCAGTCGAGGCTACGCCCTACTACCACTGCGTATCACGTTGTGTCAGAAGAGCCTTTCTGTGTGGAACAGATACTTCAACCGGAGAATCCTACGAACATCGTCGTGGCTGGCTTGAGAACAAACTCTTAGAGCTGCCGCACACCTTCGCCATCCAAATTGCGGCCTACGCCATCATGAGCAACCACTATCACGTGGTGCTTTATGTCGATTCCGAAGCGAGCAAGTTATGGAGCAATAACGATGTTGTTGAACGCTGGCATTCGATATTTAAGGGCAACCTTTTGTCTCAGCGTTTCATGCGCGGTGATGAATTGAATAAAGCCGATCTGGCCAGGCTACAGATATACATCACTGAATGGCGTTCACGATTAACCGACATAAGCTGGTTTATGCGAGTGCTGAATGAATCTATCGCTCGCGAAGCCAATTTCGAAGACGACTGCACCGGCAGGTTCTGGGAAGGTAGATTCAAATCACAGGCACTATTGGATGAAGCCGCCCTCGCAGCCTGCATGGCCTACGTTGACCTTAACCCGGTTCGGGCAGGGATGGCCAAAACCCCAGAGGCATCGGCCCATACGTCGGTTAAAGCGAGAGCAGAAAAAGCGAAATCCACAAAGGCTGCAAACCACATTTACCAACAGCCAAAAGAGTTATTGCCATTTGCTGGCAACCCTCGTCAGGACATGCCGCAAGGTATTGCAATGAAACTGACGGATTACCTTGAGTTAGTCGATGCTACCGGGCGTATTATCCGCGATGATAAACGCGGATATATCCCGGAAAACTCTGCAAAGATTCTGGACCGGCTGGGGTTGGATGAAGATCGCTGGCTAAGCATGACTCAGAACTTCGAAAACACATTCAGCACCTTCGCCGGTAACGAAGGAAAACTACGATCAGTATGCGAAAGAATGAATTACCGACGACCACCGGGACTGAATCGCTGTAGAACAGCATTCGGCTGAAGCTACTTTCCCCTCCATTCGAAACGGATTAGGCAAGCCTGAGAGGCAGACGTGCCTGCAAGCCAGATGATCAGGGGCTTATTTCAGCAGTAAGTATCAGTCCAACTTCCAACCTGCTGACGAGCGTAGCTTCGTGCTCAAATACCAAGAACTTCTGGCTTTAAATCCAATGCTCTTAGAGTGGGTGATGGGATGGACGCTCCCCATTCATCACCAGCGTCAAAAGCGCTAAAGTTTTAATGCGAACTAAAACTTAAAAACG
>NZ_JAEDAH010000063.1:0-12680 GCF_020320395.1 Thalassolituus marinus
TTGGGTTTTGGCGAATGCAAACTTAACCGATTTTACTGCCGTTCTCATTTTTCACGCTTAAATGCGATGAACCTAAAAAAAGGCTGCCAGTGGCAGCCTTTTTTTTAACCCGAAGCTTAACGCTCCAGATATTGCAGCTTATCCGCTACGCCATCCCACTCTTCAGCATCAGGCAGAGCATCTTTCTTCTCGGTGATGTTATTCGCCGCCCACTCTTCTGACAGTTCGGCGTTCAGCTCAATGTACTGCTCCTGGCCTGCCGGAACTTCATCTTCAGAGTAAATGGCCTGAGCCGGGCATTCAGGCTCACACAGAGCGCAGTCGATGCATTCATCCGGATTGATAACCAGGAAATTCGGACCTTCATAGAAACAGTCTACCGGGCAGACTTCCACACAGTCGGTGTACTTACACTTCACACAGTTATCGGTAACGATAAACGCCATCCGGCTCTCTCCTGATAATTCTTTTGCACAATGCTTGGCTTTGCTGGGTGAGTCACGGTCTCACCCGGATTAGCCGCCATTTTAGGTAGCCTGCCCGGTGCGGGCAAGGCGGCAGTTCAGACAGTTCTGTTATAGATTCATTCCGCTTTTGTCTGAGAGCAGCAGATCACATCAGTTTTTTAAGCTCGTACAGCAGTTCCAGTGCGGCTCGTGGCGTCAAATCGTCCGGGTTAATTCCGGACAAACGATTTTCAACTTCTGATGGCATAGCGGCAAACAGGTCATTCTGCTGGGGCCCGTCGCTAATAGCTTTGGTTGGTGACGGGCTTGCTGCTGCCGTCGCAGTCCGGGTCTGTGGCGCTGGCGTGGAGCCTGTGGATTGTTCCAGGTGCTGGAGCTGACCTTTGGCTGCCTGAATAACATTGGCCGGGACACCGGCAAGCTGAGCAACCTGCAAACCATAGCTCTGACTGGCGGGACCTTCTTCCACAGAATGCAGGAAGATAATGCGCTCATCGTGCTCCGTGGCCTTCAGGTGCACGTTGGTGACGTTATCGTGCTGCTCCGGCAGTGCAGTCATTTCAAAGTAGTGAGTGGCGAACAGGGTCAGAGCCTTAATGTTCTCAGCCAGATGAGCGGCACTGGCCCAGGCCAGTGACAGGCCATCGAAGGTGCTGGTACCACGACCTACTTCATCCATTAACACCAGACTCTGGGCCGTAGCGTTGTGCAGGATGTTAGCGGTTTCGGTCATTTCCACCATAAAGGTTGAACGGCCACCGGCGACGTCGTCAGACGAACCCATGCGGGTGAAAATACGATCAATCGGGCCTAGCGTACAAGCATCTGCCGGTACATAGCTGCCGATATGTGCCAGCAGGGCAATCAACGCGACCTGACGCATATAGGTCGATTTACCGCCCATATTCGGGCCGGTAATGATCTGCATATTGGTGCTGGAATCCAGATGGGTATTGTTGGCGACAAAAGGATCTACGATCAGGTTTTCCACCACCGGGTGACGACCCTGACGGATATCCACCAGATTGTCTTCCACCAGATCAGGCTGCACAAAACGCAGAGTCTCGGCGCGTTCAGCCAGGTTGGCCAGTACATCCAGTTCAGACAAGGCTGCAGCACAAACCTGCAGGGCGATCAGTTCTTCTGCCAGTGCCTGTACCAGTTCTTCGTACAGGGCTTTTTCGCGGCTCAGTGCACGGCTTTTGGCGCTCAGCGCTTTATCTTCGAAGGTTTTCAGCTCCGGCGTGATAAAGCGCTCGGCGTTCTTCAGTGTCTGGCGGCGGATATATTCCGTTGGTGCGGCATCGGATTGAGCTTTGGAAATCTCGATGTAGTAGCCATGCACGCGGTTATAACCGACTTTCAGGGTGCTGATGCCGGTGCGCTCACGCTCCTGCTCTTCCAGCTTAACCAGATAGTCGCCAGCGTTTTCGCTCAGCGCGCGCAGCTCGTCGAGCTCACTGTCGTAACCTTCGGCAATGACACCGCCATCACGAATAACCACCGGAGGGTTTTCAATAATGGCCTGTTGCAGGCGCTCAACCCAGTGCGGGAATTCAACCGCACGTTCCAGCAGGCCGCGGGCCAGATCGCTGTCGAGGTTGTTCAGTTGCTGGCGGATGTCCGGCACCACGGCCAGCGCATCGCGCAGGCGCGCCAGATCACGCGGACGGGCAGAGCCCAGTGCCACGCGGGAAAGAATACGTTCGATATCGCCAACCTGGCGCAGGCTGCTGTGAATATCGTCAGTGGCGTAGTTCTGAATCATCTGTGCGATCAGCCCCTGGCGCTGGCGCAGCAGATTACGATCACGTAGCGGACGGTTGAGCCAGCGCTTGAGTAGACGACTGCCCATGGCGGTGGCGGTTTTATCCATGATCCACGCTAGCGTATGCTGGGTATCGCCTTTCTGGTTGATGTCGATTTCCAGATTACGGCGGCTGGCCGGATCAATGATGATGGCATCGTCCGGCTGCTCGACCTGCAGTGAGCGAATGTGTGGCAGGCTGTTGCGCTGGGTTTCCTGAGCGTAATGCAGCAGAGCGCCAGCAGCGCGAATAGCGACACTCATGTGCTCACAGCCAAAGCCGCGCAGGTCGCGGGTTTTCAACTGCTGAGTCAGCAGACGCAGGGCGGTGTCCGATTCGTAGTGCCACGGAGCCAGTTCACGTGCGCCCTGACGCTCTTTGATGGCTGTCAGGTGCGTCTGGTCTTCACTCAGCAGTAATTCTGCCGGACGCAGCCGTTCGACTTCGGCCAGCAAAGCATCATCACCATCAACTTCCAGCACTGAGAATCGGCCGGAGCTGATTTCCAGCACCGCCAGACCATGGCGCTGCTTATCGGAACACAGGGCGACCAGCAGGTTATCGGAGCGCTCATCAAGGAAGGCTTCATCGGTCAGGGTGCCCGGTGTAATCACTCGTACGACTTTACGTTCGACCGGGCCTTTGGCCAGTGCCGGGTCGCCGATCTGTTCAGCAATGGCGACGGAGACACCTTGCTTTACCAGACGGGCGATGTAGTTATCGGCGGCATGGAAGGGAATGCCTGCCATCGGGATCGGCTCGCCGCCACTGTGACCGCGGGCGGTTAAGGTAATGTCGAGCAGTTGCGCAGCGCGCTTGGCATCGCTGTAAAACAGCTCGTAGAAGTCGCCCATCCGGTAGAACAGCAGGGTGTCCGGAAACTCCGCCTTAATGCGTAAATACTGCTGCATCATAGGTGTGTGTTTTGTGTCTGGCATAGCGTGGATTCTGGCTTTCTTTTGGTTTGATGCCCATTTTATTGGGCTTTTTGCTGGTGGGACGAGTCTCTGAGGGTCCACCAGGGTTCAGTATGTTTGCCTGAATCCAGTATAAAAGTATAACTTTTGGTGTAACGTTTTTGATGGGTGAAAAGCTACACTTAAAAAATGTTACACTTTTCTGGATGGCTCAAAACAAGTTACGGATTTTTTATGGCAGGCGCGAAGAGTAACAAAACACTAACAACCAAGACAATCGAGGCAATGAAGCCAGGTTCGCCGGTATTGACTGATACTGAAGAGAACAGGGGGTTGAGGGTTTCGTGTGGTAGTACAGGGAAGAAAACCTTTACTTACCGTTATAAAAGCCCTGCTACCCAGAAGTTGAAGTCGATCAAAATCGGTAACTTTCCGGATATTTCGTTATCTCAAGCTCGTCAAAAGCTTCAGGAGCTCAAGAAGCTTCGCGCAGAGGGGGTGTGTCCCTCTGAAGAAGAAAAACGTAGGGTTGCGGTTATCAGGGAGCAGACGCTAGAGCGAGTAGAATCGACATTCACTGTTGAGGATATGGTTGAGCTATATCTCACTGAGTATATCGAGGATCGTCATGGCAAAGACGGCAAGATCATTGCTGGGTCTCGCAAGCCCAAAGGACAAGCAGAAACCCGACGGACATTGCATAGCGATGTCGTTCGCACCCTTGGGAAAAAAGCTGCAGAGGCGGTTACTCGTCAGAATGTCATTGATCTGGTTAAGGAGATTGTTGACCGGGGGGCGAATGTTCAAGCGGGCAATGTGCTGCGAGAGTTGTCAGCAGCGTATGAATACGCCTTGGGTTTGGGGCGTCTGTCACAGGACTTCGTAAACCCTGCAGTCCTGGCGAAAGCGAGTTTAAAACAAGCCAAAATAAGGCTTAGCAGTGAGCGTGGTAAGCGGGTGCTTACGGATGGTGAGCTGAAAAAGCTGATTGAGTGGCTACCAGGCTCTCATTTTACCGCAACGATAACAGGAATTTTGCGTTTAACTCTCTGGACTGGGTGCCGTACTGGAGAGGTGTGCGTGGCAGAGTGGGATAACATCGACCTGAATAAGGGCACGTTTCATATTCGTGAATCTAAGACGGATATAGAGCGTCATGTTCAGCTGCCCCGTCAGGCTGTTGAGTTCTTGAAAGGGTTGCAGCATACAACCGGCAGGTATCTGTTTGCTTCACAAAAAACCAAACTGCCTCTCCAGCAGAAACAACTGACGGAACAGGCTTGGCGGCTTCGTCAGGACGGACGAATGCTTGATATTCCTCACTGGACACCTCACGACCTTCGCCGGACGGTGCGCACAGGGTTGGCGCGTTTGAAGTGTCCATCTGAGGTTGGTGAGGCGATTCTGGGACACTCCAGATCAGGTATTGAGGGTACTTACGACCTGCATCGTTACGAAGATGAATGCCGGGAATGGCTCCAGCGATGGGCTGATTACATGGATAGTCTGTGAGTTGATGTGTTAACTGTATAGACGGCTTTAATTGATCGGATCAAATCTTTGTAACTTTGAAGACAATAGATGCGCGATTTGGTTTATCACGGTAAATCTCAATTAGAGCCTCCATGAATTGGCTGGCTGATATATTCAGCTGCTTTGCTTCATCTTGAACGATGTTGTATGCATCAATAGGCAGTGTCACGCTCTTCGTTTTCTTCTTCTGGCGGCTTAAGTGGGATCGCCAGGCGGATTCCATTTGGGCTCGTTCATTATCCGAAAGACGTTTGCCCTTTGATATGTCGAGGAGTACCTGCTCCGCCACATCCGAACCCTCATCCCAGTCCTTCTTTTTGGCGAGATACTTGAAAGCCCATTGCTGCTGTTTCTTATTGCTTGGGTGTATCCATTCTGAATTTTTCATAGTTCCACTCTATTTTAATTCTGACACTATCGTACAGACTCGGCTTCGTTGATGGATTGCCGTGTCACGCATGACGTCACGTTTCCCTCACTTTCTAGTGAAAGATTCTTTTTGTCCTTGATGTGATAAAGTCTGGGGCTGATAGGGTTATTTTGAGGACGACCAGTGAGCTGGACTATGGCAGTTAAGGCAATTTCTCCTGATCGCACTAATGGCATCACGCTTTCTTTTCGGGCTCGTGTGGTTATGGCGCACTTACTGCGAGACCTCTCGTCCAACACTGACTTCGATATGAGTAACTATGCCACGGAAAGAGGGTTAACCAGGAGCTTTTTTTTGAATGGTGTTAACGACCTGATCGACGTTGGCTGGATCAGCTCGGAAAGCAATGGCAAGCTGACCTTGGGGCTTGATTGCGAAATTGAAGGGGAGCTGAGTTCTTGGCAATCGTCGCTGGCTGACTACCTGATGTTTCCGGGGAGTGTATGTGAAAGGTCAGAATGGCTGGACGGGAAGTTAACTCGACTTGCTTCCTCTCGGCAGGCTTCTGTTAAAAAGATCCCTTCTCACCTTGAGATGGTCTTGCTGTATCTGGTCATTTCTGCCACAAGCTATGGGGTCATTCCTAACGTTACGTATCACGATATTGCTGATTGCTGCGGTATTGCTCGTTCCAGCGTGAGGAATAAACTGAAAATTCTCCAAGAGTACGGTTTTCTAAAGTACTACCCAGGAGGCAATAGCAGGGCCGTACATGGCTCTTGGATATCTATCAATTCAGTGTACGTTCTTTCCAGGCAGCTTATACAGTGCATGAATGCGGACTACATGCCTCTTCCTGTTGCTTTAGACGATCTGAACAGTGATGACTTGCTGATGCTCAGTCCAGGAGCGAGTGGAAGCTGGTTCGAAATATGGCCTAAACAGTTCAGCTCGCTGATTCCAACTTCAATCATCATTAATGATGATCAGGACAAGAAGATATATGAAGGCCTTTCTGATGCTATCACTGATCAAGCGAAGCTCAACGTACTTGCGAGAATTGTGTCGGCAGCCAATTTTATCCTCTTACATGGAGACTTGAATGCTCAGCTTCAGGAGGTTGTTGACGGTCGGGAGCCGATGACTGCTGTTGTCTTGGCTCGAATCATGCGGGCGTTGGATGTGTCTTCACTGTGTGCTGTTGTGCCAGTTGTATCCGGGGGTGACGAGATCAGCGGCAATCAGAATGAAACAGTTGTAATGGCCATGTTGAGGAAGACTATAGGTCTTCAGGCAGTAAGGATGGCGACTAAGGTTTTAATCGACAGAGGCCACCAAAGGATGGCAGCCGAAGCAATGATCCGGAAGCAAAATAGTCAGAGTAAAGAGGATGTGGGTGATCCATCCAAATAATTTCATACACCCCCGCCAGATCCTGTGAGCAAATTACAGGAGCTGCAAAAAATGAAATTCATCCGTCTAACTGAAGTCATGGCCAAGACTGGCCTGGCCCGATCCACCGTTTACAAGCTGATCTCTGAAAGTAACTTTCCGGCAAGCGTATCCCTGGGAGGGAAGTCCGTTGCCTGGGTTGAAGCTGAAGTTGAAGAGTGGATGCTGAGTAAGATTACTGAACGTGACGAAGGCGTTGCCTTGTCCGCATAAAAAATAAACAGCGCAGCTTCGGCTGCGCTGTTTATGCTGTTTAAGCCTGAAGCGTACCGCGAGCAGCGGCGGTGGGTTTCAGGCGTGATTTAAGTTTATGAACCTTCTGTTGTCGAACATCCGGCTCGGTGGTTTGCGAGGTGTCGTCGGAGGTAGCAGGGTAGAACTCTTCCAGAATCTCAGGCAGCTCTTCCTCACTGTACTCAAACTGCCCGTTGGCAAAGCCCAGGCTGGCGACGTTATCAAGTGCATCCTGATCAATGCCCGCAGACTCACGCTCTGTCTGAGTGATTTTTGCCTGGGTTACGGCATCCGTCAGGGTTAAGCCATCCATCAGTTCCAGATCCACATAATAGATAGCGGTTCTGTGGCTCATGGTGGTGCTCTTACCCCGCAGCTTCAGTTGCAGTGGCATGCAGTGAAGCAGGCCACCGGAGACTGCGCTGTAATACAGCATGCGCGCAAACAGCGAGCGAATGGTGTTGAAGCTGGTGGTGCGTAGGATGAAGCAGCTCAGATCCTGGTTGTCGTCACCTACCTGAACCGTCATGCGCCCGTACAGCTTGCACTGACCATTCTTCCCGAACTCACATAACCCACTGCCGGGGCATTCCAGCTCCTGCAGACCTTCGGCCGTCATCCTCCGGCAGGTTACGCCATTACCAACGCAGACTGGTCGCCCGGTCTGCCGGTCAAACATGGAATACTCCGCCCGCAGGTTCAGATCGGCACAGGAAAACGGCAATCGCACCGGAATCCGGCGTAGCTTGTCGGTGTCCTGCTCCTTGCGCAGCTGTTCGTCCAGTGGATGCAGTACCCAGCCATCCTTGGTTTGTACCTGGCCGGTGAGGGTGAACTGATCATCCTTGGCAGGCAGGCGCTGACCGTTGCGTTCAACAACGCGGCCAATGCTGATGCGCCCAATAATGGGCGGTGTAATCGCAAGACCTTTAATCATGATGGTGCTCCTTAGCCTTCAAGGCTGGTGGATTGAATCAAAAACCGACGACTGCCCTGGCGTACCTGTGGGTACTGTTGCAGTAAATCGGGTTGGGCTTTCAGAAGGGATTGGGTATCTAGTGATACGCTGTCTTTGCTTTTCTTCCAGCTGATGCGGCCGTTGGCAAACTGCGCCACCGAGGCATCACCCATGCGCTGCTGAATCTGCTGCTTTAACTCAGACTCCTTAAGTGAGAGTTGCTGAGCTGCTGTGCGCAGTTCGGTCAGTTCATGAAATACCTGGTTGAAGTTGTCGTCGTCCGACAGATCAATCGCTATACCGTTATCCTTCGGGTACAGCGCCCGCAGCGCTTTATCCGCAGACTCGGAACCATCACTCGGTGGTGGGGTATCCGTTTCCACGAACTGCCAGAACTCACGTTCAAGCTCGATCAGCTCCCGGATTAACTCGTCATCCCGCTCAATGCGATAAATCCGGAACTCCTGACCGCAGATCAGCACAGCAACATCGGCTACCTGCTTGCCGGTAATGGCCAGCTGATGCTGTACCTGACACTGGTAATAATCAGGAACGCCGTCTTGCCACAGGCGGGCTCCATATTCACCAGCAGTCTTACACTCAAGAATCTGAACATCGTCACTACCGACCACGGCGTAGTCGAGATTGGCGAGCATCCAGGCCTTATCCGGATCGGGATGTTGCAGTACAGAATTAACCCGCCGCACCTTAAGCCCGGTCTTGCGGCTGTAATGCTCCGCGACGATGGGTTCCAGCACGTTGCCCCAATACATGGGTGAATCCAGATCGTCCGGTGCGTTGGTTAACTCGGATGACATCCGGCCCGTCTTAATCATCCACAGCTCAAGGCGTGATTGATAAGGGCTTATGCCAATGGCAGCGGCGGCATCGCTTGCACCGATACCCTGGTTACGTACCGTCAGCCATTCCTGGCGTGACATATCTTTGGTGGACACCAGGCGAATGGCCGTTGGTCGTTTGTTGGTTTGAAGGGCGTTTTGATGATTCATAGAAAAACCTCAAATAAAAAAGCCCCTGCACACCGAAGCATGCAGGGGCTGTAACGTTGAATGTGGAAGTAGGGTGAAGGCGTAAACTCAGGCGACCAGCGCCAGCGCGGTAGTCAGTGCGTTTTGCTTAATCGACGCGCCCTGACCAAACCAGGCAGAATCGAGTCGATAATCGCTGGTACGTGCGCGGCGCTCATGGTCAATGTATTCGGTCACGGCATTTAACAGCCCATAGGCAGTGCCTTTGGATGACGGTAAATGCGACCCATAGGCGTGACCGTTGAACAACTCCTGCACTCGATTCATAGCCTTAGAGTTGGCATTCTGGGTACCGGGTTGGGCGAATACCTGGCTGATGAAGTGCTCAGCTTCTTTGTCCTTAATCTTGCGTTCGCTGAGTGCCTTCATCTGATCCATGAATTGACTCCAGCTGGACACTGAAATCCCCATTTCACGTTTGACTTTGTCGGCATCAAAGATCGTATTGTGGCGAACCTTAACGCAGCTGGGTGCCTGGCCCTGCAATGCAACCGCCAGGGTGTTGTTGCACACCACCCGGATGCTGGTGAACTGCGCCGTAGTGGCCATGCTACCATCGCAGGCGGTTGCCAGTAGTACATAGGCACGACTTTCATCATTGCCCTTCAGTACACCGGTTTGCCCCGTTCTGGCTAAAGCCCAGAGCTTTCGACCACCTTTCAGAACGCCTGCGGTTTCCAGTTCAAAACCCGCGTACTCCGTCAGGTCGCGGTAAAACTCCAGGATCTCCTGGGGCTGAACAACCTTATAGCGATTGCCGACCACAGAAAGCCCGGCATTGGTATCTGAGCGATACAGCACCTTGCCTTCGCTGTATTCCTTCAGCTCACCCATCATCGGGTTCTCATGGGCAATAAACTGAATCGGAGATTCCTTGATCTCCCAGTTCATACCCGCCTGTTGTGCCCATACTTCCAAAGGTTGGTTTGGGGTTAATACGTTGCCCAGACCATGCCAGGGCGTTGCGCCGGTATAAGCCATACTTTCGACTAAATGTGACATATGTTTACCTCGTTACTTATGAATGGATTCATCGAAGAGATACTTTGCCTATCTCAGGTAAGTGATATATGTCTCAAATTTTTTCGAATCGCCGATTTTGGCCCCTTTTTCTAAATGATATATGTTTTAAATATCCTGGAATGAATGTAGTGACTGAAAGAAAGGTGATTATTTGAAATATTTTATCAGAGTGATTTTTTCTGAGTTATGTTCGGTGATTAAATAAAGTAGCGTAGGTGTCGTGATTTTTTAGGTTGATTAGTTGGAAATATAAAGTCTTCCTTCTTTATAAGTTTATATAACAAATAAAAATTTACATGAAGCATCAATGATCTGTACCCACAGAGAGCGATGCACCATGTCGAAATATCGTGAACAGTATTACAGAATGCTTAAAAGAAACCCTAACCTTACCGTTAGTCGCTACTGGCAGTATGCTGGCCTTAATGTCCAGCGTCATAAAGGGCCGAACATTACTCAATATCTTGATCGGATCTTAAATAGGCTGGATAAATCAATAAATAATCACTCGGAGATTGTTGTTCTCCGATTCGATCTTCATTTTCCTGGATGGTTTGATGATGAGGACCTTCTTGAAGTCGGTGAAAATATAATCACCAGATTCTGGGAGTCATTTAAATCTCAGCTGAAGGCATGTATTCGTCGAATGCAAAGAGGTGGTATCAATATCGAATACCACGCTCCAGATTATCTTTGGTGTAAGGAAAGGAATGGTCGAGGGCTTAGGTGCCACTTCCACTGTGTCCTGATATTGAATCAATCAATGTATGATCAGCTGTTGGAATATCATGGTGGTAAAGATCCGATTGTTTACATGATCAAGCAAGCCTGGGCGAGATGCCTTGGGTATTCCGATTACGAGGTGAGAGGATCTGTCTATGTACCTGACAATGCCATGTATTACGTGTCAAAGAATAACCCAGAACAGTATGCCGATGCGTTCTACCGATTGAGCTACCTGGCTAAGTCATCGACTAAGTGGTTTGATGACGGTAGCCAATGGTTTGGGGGTAGTAGGGGCTGAGTTACTATATAGGTAGACAGTCTCGTCTTCGTTGAATTATGTCCGGGTCTGTGTTATTTGGTAATCCTAGGGGTCTTGGTGGGAGGTGGTTTTGAGAAGGGAAATATACCCAGAGGAGTTAAACTATTTCTATCAAAAAACTGGTGAGGCTATCTGGCATTTGCAAATAGTTGAGGATTTTCTCGTTAAACTATACATGGTTAAAGGCGTGATTGTTTCTCCTGGTCGTTTAACGGAAATTGAGGCTCAATCTGAGCTGGTTAAGCTTGAGAAAAAGACCCTTGGTCAGTTGATTTCTTTGCTTGAGAAATCGGATTGGGTGTCGCAAGACTTTATCGTAAGGCTTAAAGAATTTAATTCTATTCGTAAGTGGATCGTTCATAACTCTGGGAGGCAAAGTGGTGAGTCACTTTATACGGATCAGGGACGGTTTGACTTTATCTCAAAGATAGTTGAGTTTACAAATTTGGCTGTAGGGTTTCAGAAGGAAATACGTGATAGTCTCGTTGATTATGGTGAGGAAAAGAATGTTTCTAAAGAAAATATATTTGATGAGGCGAGAATTAGAATTGATAGGCTGAAAGGTAGAATTTAGCTGAGAAATTATTTGTTGTTAATGAAATATTGTTTGGAGGTCCTGAGTTTTACGATATTTACCTCGGCCACTTCGAGTGCAGTGAATCTATAACATACAGATGGCTGTGCTCCTCTCCATAGCCAAATGCCTCCAGATGCTCATGACCAGCTTCAAGATCATCGTGCCGGTGAAATAGCGCATTATTTTCGTCCTCCGGCCAAAGTTTAGACGCCAATGCCAAGCCGATAACGGAAAGCCCGGCCAATACTAAAAACGCCGAATTCACATCCAGCACGGTTAATAACCAGCCGGCGAACGGATAGGCCATCATCCAGCCTGCGTGGGAGAGTGAAAAATGTGCCGCAAACAACGCCGGCCTGTCCGCGTTACTGGCTGAACGAACCAGAACTTTACTGGTTGGGGTCTGCACCAGAGAATAACCCGCGCCCAGCACGAGCCAGATAGTCAGCAAAGTGACATAGCTTGTGATAAGAGTGCCGGATAGTTGTGCAACAATCATCAAGCCGAGGCCTGCCAGCATCACTCTGCGCTCAGTGATTTTTTCCAGAAGCGTTGGCAGTGTCAGCGCTGTGAGCATGGAGCCAAAGCCGAAAGCAGCCAGAGCGAATGCCGTTTGCTGGCCACTCAGGGCAAAATTCCCCTGCACCAGAACCACGGTGTTAACGAACACCATAGCGCCCCCCAGGGCGGTGGTAAAACTCAACAACAGCAGACCTCTCAGTCGTGGGGTCAGCAGGTAAATGCGTCCACCTTTCGTAAGTCTGTCTGTCCAGGTATTCACCGCAGAAGCCTGGGCTTTTGGGAGGGTAACGGATAGCACCAGCAACGCTGACGCCACGAACCCCAGCATGGTGCCGAAAAATAATCCATGCCACGAGGTAATCAGCAGCAATGTCGCCGCCAGCATGGGGCTGATCAGACTTTCCATGTCGTATGCCATGCGGGAAAGTGACAGCGCTCTGGTGTATTCACGCTCGTCCGGCAGTACATCAGGAATCGTCGCCTGAAATAACGGCGTAAATCCGGCGGAACTGCTTTGCAGAACAAAAATAACCACATAGATGTGCCAGACCTCGGTGAGGAACGGCAGCGAAAGCGCCGTCAGCGCGCGGATAATATCCAGTGCCACCAACACAGGCTTGCGTGGGCGCCCCTGAAACAAGGCCGCCAGTAGCGGTGACACAAACACATAGGCCAGCATTTTGATGGTCAGTGCCGTTGCCAGCACAGTGCCTGCATTGTCTCCC
>NZ_JAEDAH010000063.1:12690-14069 GCF_020320395.1 Thalassolituus marinus
CGAAATAACCTGCGCAGCAAACAAATGGCGGTACACGCGGTGACGCAGAATGCTCAGCATAGAAACCTCAGCGATTGACGTTGACTGACAAAAAACCGATTGCTGGTCGGTTTTTGCTGTGGCAGTATATGCCTCATTCTGAAAATTGGAAAGATTATGATTCTCGGTGAGCTAGAAAAGCAGGTTCTGAACCATCTCTGGTCAGCGGGTGAAGCCGATGCCAAGCAGATCCATGCTGCTTTCAGCGCCGGGCGCAGCAGCTCTCTGAACACCATTCAGAGTACCCTGGACCGTTTGTACAAAAAGCAGCTGCTCAGCCGCAGTAAACAAGGGCATGCCTTTGTCTACCACACCCGGGTTGATCGGGAAGATCTGATCGCTCAGCTGATCCGTAGTATTACCAGCGACCTTGTCAGTCAGGATAACCAGTCGCTGATGGCAGCATTTGTTTCCTTGTCTGCCGATCTGGGTGACGACGAGCTCGATCGCCTGGAGGCTATGATTCAGAATCACCGTCGCAAGAGCAAACTGCAGCCATGATCAGCGGAAGCTGGGGTTTTATTCTGAACCTGCTGAGCATGGCTGCATTGCTCGGACTGGCCTCAGCTGTCTTTCAGTTATTAACGGCTCCTCTGATTATCCGGGCAAAAAACCGTGTTGACCCGTTGGAGCAAAAATGGCTCATTTTAAGCTGGGCCGTTTTACCCTGGACAATGACTCTGTTGCTGTTTGTTGAGGGCGGAATCGCCTTACCAGACGACCACAACACAGTGCATGGCGCTCTGGGACTTATTCACTGGCACCATGCCGATGAGTTTGTGATCAGCGCCTGGCACAGCTGGTTTCTGAGTGCGGTCGGTTTATGGCTGACGTTGCGTATGGGGCAATTTGCGTATCAGCAATGGCGTGTAAGGCAGCAACTGAAACTTCTGCGTGAGCAGGCACAGACCACATCGAATTCCGCTTTCCGCACTCTGCCGACCCGCGACGTTGTGGCCATGGCAGCCGGATATTTTCGCGCTGATATTTACCTGTCGCAAGGTTTGCTCAATCAAACAACGCCAGACCAGCAGGCAATCATCATTGCTCATGAGCAGGCGCATATCCGCCAGTTCGATAACCTGAGTCGCTGGTTACTGATGCTGTTTATTTGCCCACTGCCAGGCTTTGTTCGCACCCCCATTCTGAACTGCTTCACATTAGTGACCGAGCAGCTCGCCGATCGCCGGGTTACCCGCAAGGCCGAAGCCGCCGACATCGCAGAAACGCTGGTGAAAATCGCGCGCTTGCGCCATCACCTCAACAAGCCAGATCAGGCAGCGTTTGTCGCTGTAGAGCAGCTGCGCGAACGGGTCTGCGAGCTGCTTACCCCATCTCGT
>NZ_JAEDAH010000064.1 GCF_020320395.1 Thalassolituus marinus
CACCTCAACAAGCCAGATCAGGCAGCGTTTGTCGCTGTAGAGCAGCTGCGCGAACGGGTCTGCGAGCTGCTTACCCCATCTCGTCCGTCCGCTCTGAAACTCAGCCTGTTACCACTGGCTATTATGCTTACAGCCACAGCGGTGCTTTCTGCCACCGATGCTTTACACCACTTTTTTGATATTTTCCTCGTCCATTAACGGAGCTGAAATGAAGCTTGTTAACCACGTTATTTCTGCATCCAAAAAACCGATTATCAATCGGTTTTTAATATGCTTGACCCTGTTCATACCCTTCTACGAAAGCGCTTACGCCGAAAATACAGTGAGGCTGTCTGAAGTCGTCGAGCGGGCGTTAAAGGGGCATCCACAGATTGCCATCTGGTCTTATCGGCAGCAGGGCATACAGGCTGAAATAGAAGCGGCTGGAAGCCGGCAACCTGCTCAGCTGGAACTGAGCGTCGAAGATGCATTCGGTACTGACCAGTATGAAGGTACCGATGCCATGCAGACGACCTTGAGTGCCCGCTGGCTGTTAGAAGGTGATCAGATCAGCGCCAGAACAGAACACGCAGCCGCTCAGCAGCGCTTGCTGACAGCGAAACAGCGAGTGCAGCTAGCCGATATAACCGCACATACTTCAACACTCTTTATTTCGTTACTCGCCGATCAGGAGCGGCTGCAACTGGCACAGGAAGCGTTAGCCGATGAAAAAGAAATTCTGGC
>NZ_JAEDAH010000065.1 GCF_020320395.1 Thalassolituus marinus
TGGTTTCTAAGGCTGGCGTCATCGATGTAGTTCAGCAGATACTGGGCCTTCAGTAACCGGTTGTATTCAGTCAGAGCCTCCAGTAACGGGTGGTTGTGCTTGTAGCCGGAGAGTTTACGCACCAACGTAGCTTGGCTGGTTTTCCGCTGGGCTAGAGAGACTGCGATCCGCTGGATGGTGTCCCAGTGGTCTATGATGCGTTTCGTGTTGATCGGCTTGCGCAACGATAGTTTCACGCGCTGATTTTCGTCTTCGGTGATGTTGAACAGCTCATTGATGACCTTGCCAACCCGGGCATATCGGGGGGCGAACCGATAACCGAACAGATCGAGCAAGGCAAAGTTCACATGATTTACCCCATGAGTGTCAGTTGAGAGCATGTCCGGGATAATCTCAGTACTGTTGTTCATCAACAGGTCAAAGATGTAATGGGATTCATGTTCGTTGGCGCCGATAACCCGGGCATTGATGGCCATATGATTGGCATTCAGACTGACCGCCGAGACGCCTTTGCTGGTACCGAAGTATTTTGAGGAATACCGTGTACGGAACGTCTCGCGCTTGGCTTCGAACTTCTGACCATCGGCACTGGCATGCAGACTGTCATCCTGGATGTTGTAGTGCTTGAAGATGCTCAGTCGTGTGGTAGCGTTGTTGATACGGTCATTGGCCGCATTCAGGGTTTCCAGCCGAAGGTAGTTCGCCTGGATAGTGCTGAGCTGATCATAGGTCCGATCGGAGATCTGAGCGATGCCATAGATGCCCTGATTAGTGGCATTGGCGATCAAGATCGCCAACAGGTCCACTTCGTATTGACGGCTTTTCGAGTTCATGCCCAGCACATGCTCGAAGTCGTCAATGAATCCGGTATCCTGATCCACCACGCGCAAGACATCGGCAACGCTGATCGCTCTCATTTGTTGGAAGAACGGATTATTCACCAGGTGTTTCTTACTGGCTGTAGGCAACCGCCAAAGGTGTTTGCCGCCTTTCGGGCGCAGTATCACGTCCCGATTGTCCGAACGTTCCAAGTATTCGCTGACCTCGTGTAACCGAAGGGTCAGCTCATCCGCCATACGCGGGATCAGTCGCGTCGGATCCTTGGAGATTTTCGGTTGCTGCGTACCCTCGACCAAGACCTGCTTCTGGTTTTTCCAGGTCTGTGGCTTCACCAGATCATCCTCTAACGCCCGATATCGAATGACTTCCGGCAGCATTAGCTGGCCGTTTAACCGGTTGGGAATCTGCAGGTACAGGAACCATTCATACCTGGCTTTATCTATACTGCCATCGGGTTTTAGCAATAGTGGTCGTGTGGCTTTCGGCGGTAGACGCTGATCAATGCAGGCATCGCCGAGCATATTGCCGGCGACCAGATCCAACCGAGCTTGGTCTAAGATCCGGGCTAACCGTTGCGTTTTGTCGGTGCCTTCCATGCGCAGACAGCAAAAGAGCGACCGTAACAGGCCGGTTCGCAATGTGGATTCCGTGTCCAGGTGTTGCCAGAACGCTTCCTCCGCTGACTGTTTCTGATTGCTCAGGTATCGGCAGACCGAGTTCAGGTCGTTGGCACTGAGAAACTGGAAAGCCTGTTGCTGTACCGCGTGGAAGGAAGTATTAGGGTCGATGCGGTCATCCACGAACAGGTGCAGGATCTCAGCGGCTTTACTCACGTTGCGGGCTGCCTTTTGCCAGTCTTGATAAACCCGTTCCTGCGCCATCTGATGCGCTCGTTGCTTCACCTGTCGAGTGTGATGGATGAACCCTTCCGCAATGCGCTCCAAGCCCTGCTGGTACCGAGACTGCAGATAGCACAGCAGGTACAAGCATTGGTTAGCAGGCGACTGACG
>NZ_JAEDAH010000066.1 GCF_020320395.1 Thalassolituus marinus
AACTCTGATCGCGCCTATCGCGATGGACGAAGGTCTGCGTTTCGCTATCCGTGAAGGTGGCCGTACCGTTGGTGCTGGTGTTGTAGCAAAAATTATCGAATAATTCGCCGGGAGCGAATTATGACAGCCGGAGGCTGGCCCGTAAGGGCGAGGGCAGGATGCCCGAAGCAGTGATAATTTTGCGCTAGACGCTAAAAACCCTGCCAGTAATGGTGGGGTTTTTTTTATGTCTGTAAGACGCCAGACGCCAGACGCCAGACGCCAGACGCCAGACGTCCGACGTGCAAGCTGCAGGCAATAAAAAACCCCGCAGGCTTGCGCCGGCGGGGTTTTCTGCTGAGCGGTAAGTCAGATTATTTCTCTGCCTTACGCTCTTTTGCCTCAGCAATTACTTTTTCAGCAATCTGCTGTGGGCAAGGCATGTAGTGGCTGAACTCCATAGAGAACTGACCACGGCCAGAAGTGATGGTACGCAGGTGGCCGATGTAACCGAACATTTCAGACAGTGGAACGTCTGCTTTAATACGGATACCGGTTGCGCCTGGCTCCTGGTCTTTGATCATGCCGCGACGACGGTTCAGGTCGCCGATAACGTCACCCACGTTGTCTTCTGGAGTGAATACGTCAACCTTCATGATAGGCTCCAGCAGCTGAGCGCCGGCCTTTGGCATGGTCTGACGGAATGCACCTTTCGCTGCGATTTCGAATGCAATCGCAGAGGAGTCAACCGCGTGGTAGCCACCGTCGAATACGTCGATTTCAACGTCCAGTACCGGGAAGCCAGCCAGAGGACCTTCGTCCATCATAGACTTGAAGCCTTTCTCGATCGCCGGGAAGAATTCTTTAGGAACGTTACCGCCCACAACAGAAGTCTTGAAGATGAAACCGGAACCTGGCTCAGCAGGCTTCATGCGGTAATCGATCTTACCGTACTGACCGGAACCACCAGACTGCTTCTTGTGGGTGTAGCTGTCTTCAACGGCCTGGGTGATGGATTCGCGGTAAGACACCTGAGGTGCGCCCACTTCCAGTTCAACGCCGTAAGTACGCTTCAGGATGTCGACTTTAATATCCAGGTGCAGTTCGCCCATGCCTTTCAGGATGGTTTCACCAGAATCTTCGTCAGTTTCAACCTGGAAGGTTGGATCTTCAGCAACCAGTTTGCCGATGGCGATACCCATCTTATCAACAGCGCCTTTGTCTTTTGGCTTAACTGCGATAGAGATTACTGGCTCAGGGAATACCATGGCCTCCAGAGTACATTCGTGCTTAGGATCGCACAGAGTGTGACCAGTCTGAACGTTCTTCATACCCACGATGGCGATGATGTCGCCGGCCTGAGCAGAGGTCAGTTCAGTCTTATCATCCGCCTGCATCTCAACCATACGGCCAACGCGCTCGGTCTTACCGGTGAAGCTGTTGAGGATGGTGTCACCCTTGTTGATCTTACCGGAGTAGATACGTACGAAGGTCAGGGCGCCGAAACGGTCGTCCATGATTTTGAACGCCAGTGCACGGAAAGGCTCGTCAGCAGATACGATAGCTTTTTCGCCAGTCGGGTTACCTTCTTCGTCGGTCAGATCCTGTGGATCAACTTCAGTTGGGTTTGGCAGGTAGTCAACAACAGCGTCCAGAACCAGCTGAACACCTTTGTTCTTAAATGCAGAACCACAGTAAGTAGGGAAGAACGCCAGAGTGCGGGTACCTTCGCGAACGCAACGCTTGATGTCTTCGATAGATGGCTCAGTGCCTTCTTCGAGGTATTCCATCAGCAGATCTTCGTCCATTTCCAGAGCGGTTTCGATCAGCTCCTGACGGTACATCTCAACGTCGTCAGCCATGTCAGCTGGTACGTCCTGGATTTCGTAGTTTTCTGGCAGGCCAGAATCGTCCCATACGAATGCTTTACGGGACAGCAGGTCAACAACACCTACAAACTGGTCTTCGGTACCGATAGGCAGAACCATAACCAGAGGACGTGCGCCCAGAACTTTCTTAACCTGTTCAACAACGCGGTAGAAGTCTGCACCCAGACGGTCCAGCTTGTTTACGAAGATGATACGGGAAACTTCTGAGTCGTTAGCGTAACGCCAGTTGGTTTCAGACTGTGGCTCAACGCCGCCTGAACCACAGAATACGCCGATACCGCCGTCCAGTACTTTCAGGGAACGGTAAACTTCAACGGTGAAGTCAACGTGTCCAGGGGTGTCAATAACGTTCAGGCGGTGGCCTGCCCATTCACAGGTAACAGCAGCAGACTGAATGGTAATACCACGCTCAGCTTCCTGTTCCATGAAGTCGGTAGTGGATTCGCCATCGTGTACTTCACCGGTTTTATGGATTTTACCGGTCAGCTTCAGGATACGTTCGGTGGTGGTAGTCTTACCCGCGTCAACGTGGGCAAAAATACCGATATTTCTGTATTTGGAAAGGTCTGTCATAGCATCACTCAAATTGGCAGAGACAAAATTCGCGCGCTACTTTACCTGTTTTCTTCATCTATTTCTCGCGATTTTTGCATTTCTGGCGTTATAAAGCCGTGAATCAGCAGTAAATGACTCCTCTGGTATGTCTTACGGGTATATTCGGGCCATTTTGAATGGATTTTTGCGCTGGTTCGGGTTCTGAATAGGGGGTTAAAACCCGCTGCAGGGCACGCTATCAGTGGTTTGGTGCTCATTCGGTGTTGACAGTGTCTGGCGCCGGGTTATCATTGCGGCCCTTATGGGCGTGTCGGGAATAATCCTGCCGCTGATTTTTCCAGCTTTCAATTTGAGGATACGGCTGTGGCAAAGGAAACGTTTGAACGTTCCAAACCCCACGTAAACGTGGGTACTATCGGTCACGTTGACCACGGTAAAACTACTCTGA
>NZ_JAEDAH010000067.1 GCF_020320395.1 Thalassolituus marinus
GTTCCCCTGGGAGGCAGTAGGCACTGCGGATTTAAAAGTCGTTTATAGAAAACAGATACCTTTAAAACTGTGGGACAGCAGTGGGCTATCAGCCGCTTTTTTTTATTACCAGTCGTTTGCCGACATGGCCGCCCTGACGGTTCGCATTTTTTCCGATTCCTCCAGCTGCACCAGATTACTGAACAGACTGCGGGATTCGCTACTGGTTGTTTCTGCCAGCACCTGCTTGTACAGACCGATGAGGTAGTCATCAATTTTCAGTGCGATACTTACCAGCTCATCAACGCTGATATCCGGATGAAACGCTTTACAGCCTGACAAGGCCTCTGCAATGGAGCCAGGTTCAAACTGATGCCACTCATCCAGCACCTTCTTACTGACATCCTGCTGATAACTCTGCAGCGACGTTGCCAGAGTATTCTCATGCTCCGCCAGCAAATGCAGCATCATATCGACGCGCTCGCGCTGAGTCTGATCACGCAGCTGCTCGTAGAGATTACGCGCGTGCTCATGCAGGGTACGACTGTAATCCAGAATATCTTTAACCGTTGAATAGCTCATAGCCAGCTCCTTGTCCGTGCTATAAGAATAGCCGCCTGGCGGCTATTCACCATTGCCGGAAATCAAAGGTTATTCTTCCGCACCTTCATTGAACTTCTGTTCCAGCTGATCGCGGTATGGACCAACCGCTTTTTTGTCAGCGGCGCTGACATTTTTAACAGAGCGCAGCATACCCAGCGACGCTTCCATCATCTGCTCCATCATCGCCTTCTGCTCTTCCGGCAGGGCTGATTCGCGCACCTGCTTAAGCTGCGCTTCAATCTGAGAGATAGAAACTGTCTCGTTTTCCATTTCCAGCGCGACATAAGCCAGAGAAATACGACGGGAAATTTCAGCCCAGTGCTCAGCACCATCAAAACCCGCTTTCTTAGCACGAGTATTGAACTCGTCGTACAAGCCAGCGTTCTTCAGCTCCTGCAGGCCTTTGGCAAACATGGCTTCGACACTGCTGTCTTCATTTTCCAGTTCCATTTCCGGAAGCTTGTCTTCATTTTCATTCAGCCAGCTGTCCATCTCACCAGTTGCGCTCAACCAGAGCTTTACGTCTTTTTCTGTCAGATCAGCTGCCATCGTCATTGAGGCCACTGTCAGCATCAGGGTAGCGAGCAGTGCACGCATAGTCGTCTCCAAAATCATTGTTATCCTTTACCGCTGCTTACACTAACGGGGTTTCCGGCCCACGGCAATAAATCTCAACCGGTACCGATTCATCGAAATCGCCGATTGCAGGGATTGTGCAGCTTGTCTCACTGTGCAGACACGTCAGAGCAACAAAATCCGGCGCGACATAGCGGGTTTCAGCCAGTAGCCACTGGGGAATGGTCAGCATCAGCTGGCGTAAATCACCACTGGAGCTGATGTCATACAACACATCCGCCGCCAACAGCAGATCAACGTCTGGCCAGTCACCGTCGACACAGTGAATATCGACATTATTTAACTCAGCATTCAACTGCGCCGCCAGCAGCGCATGCCCATCCAGATCTGCACACCACACTTCGCGTGCGCCGCACAGGGCCGCGGCCACGCCAACCAGACCCGAGCCACAGCCAAAATCCAGAACCCGTTTATCCTTAACGGCGTGTGGATTGGCCATAATCCAGCGCACCAGGGCATTCCCGCCCGCCCAGGCAAACGCCCAGAATGGTAATTGCTGCCATAAAGCCTCGATCTCACCGAAACTCATCTCCACCTGAGGGTTTTCCAGCGACATCAGCCACAAACGCAGCTCAGTATCCGGTACGGTCGACTGCACCAGAGAGGCCCCCGGTATCGCCAGATACTGGCTCAGCAAATCCAGTGTATTTGCGTTATCAACGGACATAGGCAGCCTTAAATGCAGTCACTTTTTCAAGATAACGACGAGACTCTGCTTTGGGGTGATGGCGCACAATGCGCTGATACACTTCGTTATCCGACATACGATTAATAATCTGCAGCGCTGTTTTTCGATCACGATGAAAGGCTTTTAACAAATTACCAGCACCACCATTGTAGGCAGCAATCATGCAGTACTCGCGTTTCTTCCAGCCTTTAATATCACGCAGATAAACATCACGCAGAATCGACAGATAAGCAGTGCCGACATCGACATTATTTTGAGGGTTCAGCAAATAGGAACGACTTGGCTTACCTGACTGCTTGTAAATACGCTGAAACACATCCTTACCTGCGGTCGCCTGCATAACCTGCATCAGGCCATAGGCGCCTGCATGGGAAACAGCAAAGGGGTTAAAACTGCTTTCAGTCTCCATAATCGCCAGAATCAGGGGAACAGACACACGGTATTTATCCGACGCATTCTGTGCCAGTGTGCGATAGCGATCAGCACTCTTATGCTTATGCCCCTGTACCATGGGAATATCGACCCAGTAGCGGGCCCCGCGATGGCGAAGTTTCTTTTCCAGTAAGTAGTCGGCAAAGCGCTCTGCACGCCAGGCATATTCAATACTAACGCCATCCTGATCAAGAACCTGCCCTGCCAGAAATGGCTTACCGGTAATTCCCAGGTCAGCAGCGGTATAGAGATCAACCGAGGTGGGATCTGCTGGCGTCAGCAAGGTTGCAACGATGGCGTGTTTCAGCGAAGTGAGCGGAGTTTTACTGCCCTCACTCTCCACCCGGATACGTCCGCCATCAAAGTCGATATGCAGTCGCGTGTGGAAGTCATCGAGGTACTTAACCAGGGTATGGACAGATGACTCTTCGTAGTCATTCCCCCATACCTGATTCGCTTGTTCTGAGAAGAACACATATTCGAGAATCACCGCCTGAACATCGTCAGACAGCTCGGTGAAGTTCGCTGGCAATTCCGCACTGTTAACAGCGCGACTCAGCAAAAGCAGCAAAACAATCAGGAAATTAAATCTGAACACGTACGCAATAAAAAGGCGGCCCGAAAGCCGCCAGTTTACTGTGATGCTGCGCAGGTGTCAGCCGATCAACGCACAGCCTCACGGCGAACCGCTGCAGGTGAGAAGTCTTTCTCATCCAGTTCAAAGGTATAGTTGATGGTGCTGCCACGCTCGTTGTCCAGTCCTTCTACGAAATAGCGGCCATCCTGCATGTCGTAGGTCACTTCCAGCGTGGTGTACATCACTGGTACATCGTAGTAGTTAATAAGATGCGCTTCCGTCACTTCCCACAGGTTACCAGCTTCATCGTATTCTTCGGCGTAAACGATAGACCAGGAATCTTCATCAACGTAGTAACGACGGGTTGCATAACGATGGCTGTAACCCACACGCAGTTTGGCTTCCACAACCCACACGCGGTGTGCTTCGTAACGCAGCAGTGAAGAATTGATGTGATGCGGCAGCAGAATATCGTCCACTTTCAGGTTGCCCTGATGCACCTTGTAAGCGTTGTAAGGAATATAAATTTCCTTCTTACCCTTCAGATCCCACTCGTAGTAATCCGGCACACCGTTAAACATATCAACCTGATCGACCGTACGAATAGAGTTAGTGTTCACATCGGCGGTGTCGTACGCCAGATCGGGAGTACGACGCAGGCGACGCTGGCCCGGCATGTAGATCCAGGACTTACGCGGGGAACGAATCTGGTCCAGTGTCTCGTGTACCAGAGTAATAGCACCGGCCATGGTCGCTGGTGCCAGTGTTTTACGTTTCAGCAGGAAGATTTTGTTATCCAGATCTTCTGGTTCGTAACCCGGCACGCTGTACTTGAAGTAGTACTCGTAGTCACGCAGAGCATCCATCCGCTGACCACCGGATGTCACGGATGAGGCTACACCGCTGAAAGACATGCTCAGACCACGAAAACGCAGCGTATGGTTCCACAGCACTTCGAGGCCATCCGTCGGGATCGGGAATGGTGATGACATGGTTGCACCACGGACACCGGAACCGTATTTAAACAGTTCGGCACGGGTAGCATTGGTTTTGATGCCTGCGTATACGTGTTCAGGATAGGAAGCCGAACGGTGCGTTGGGTACACCTCCAGGAACATATCCGGGAAACGCTTAAGCATTTCCATCTGGCCATTCGTCAGACGCGCCTTATGCTGCTCCATATTGGAGGCATCAATACGAAATAATGGCTTGTCACTGGCGTAAGGATCTTTATGGAATGCTCCGGAAGGATGGTTTTCGTCCTTCTTCAGTCCACCTGTCCAGGCCGGGATGTCACGGCCGTTGCCTGCTTTCTCGGCACCGACCGGAGTCAGGTCCTTACCAAGACGTTCTGCATCTTTCTGAGTTACAGCAGCGGAGGCCGGTAACGTCAGGGCAAACAGTGTGGAGAGCAATACCAGTCTTTTCATCATTTCACCATTGACGGGAGTTCAGCGGTCGGCAGGCTAAGGCCCAGCCCACTTGCAATCAATGGCAGGTTACAAAATCACCACAAAAAGTACTGACGAATTAGTCAGAACAATGTCTCAGATCACCCGAATGTACGTCGAAAGGTCGACGCCTGAGTGCCTTTGAGCTGCTCGATTGACACTTTCTGCACACTGGCGAGCATTGCTGCGATCATTGGCAGAGTTTCCGGGCTGTTACGTTTATCCGCCCAGAACGCCGGGCTCATGTCGGGACTGTCTGTTTCCAGCAAAAGCTGCTCTGACGGCAGTGTTGCCAGCGTTGAACGCAGACGCGTTGCCCGGCTGTGGGTCATTGCACCACCGATACCGAGGGCAAATCCCAGCTTATGCCAGGCCCTGGCCTGCTGAGCACTGCCTGTAAACGCATGAACGACACCGCCATGGCTAAAGTGACAGAGACGCAGCCAGGCTGCGGCTTCATCATGCATCCCACGCACGTGCAGAATCAGTGGTTTATGAAAACGACGGGCTAGATCAACCTGCTGGCGAAACCAGAACCACTGTTGCTCTAATTGCTCATGATCCTGAGCCAGAACACGATCCAGACCGATTTCACCCACTGCCAGCGCTTCTCCGCCTGCTAATAGAGCTTCCAACCGCTGCAGATGTTCAGTCTGGTGCTGATCGAGGAAGTAAGGGTGTAAGCCCAGCGCATGGTGCCAGGGACGATGTGTACAAAACGCGGACAGGCTCTCACACTGCTGAATCGTCACGCCGGGAATCATCAGTTCACCCACCCCGGCCGCCTTTGCTCTCTGCCAGACGGACTCACGGTCACTGTCAAACTGTGTGAAATCAAAGTGGCAATGGCTGTCGATCCAGTGAACAGGATGTGCACTCATATCAAATGGTGTTCTCTGTACTTTTTTTCATTCTGACTTCACCACAAAAAGGACTAAGCTGAAACGGAGTGTTTAAAAACGGATTTGGCTCCATGGAACTGAGCAGCTCAGAACTCAGAGATAACGTTATACGCCCCACCCTGCAGTATCTTGGTAAGCAGTCTGACGCCGCAGAAAACATTCTCGCCGCCATTGCCCGCAGCCATCGCCAGAATCCATCAAGCCTGTGTCCCCAGGGCATTTATCCGATTGATGCAGCGTTGCATCAGAAAGTCTGGAATCAGTATCTGGCCTTCGATCCGGACATGGCCAGTAAAATTCGCGGCCTGGCTTCGCAGCGTGAATTTCTGAACAGCCCGCACAACGAATTACGTACCAACCTCGCCTACGCTACCGCCATTGCCTGGGCAGTATTTCTGGCTTACCCGGACGCCCGTCACTGCCGCTTTAACGCAGATTCAACAGCGGTTTAACGGTTTGCCATAACGCCCGATAGTTACGTGCCAGCGGCACCGCAGGCTGATCTTCCACAATCGGGTTACGCTGATGCAGCATACGTTCTGCACTTGCGGAGTAACCAACAAAGGTATTCAGAAACTCCGGGTACTCTTTCAGATCCTGTTGCACCCAGCGCACATGGTCCGGCTTACGACGGTCAATCATGGTGACAAACGGCAACCACTGTTTGCTCTTAGCCCAGTCGAAGTCATCTTTTATCTGCTGATAGGCACGAATAGAGAGTAATGATGGCTGCACAGGCAACAGAATACGATCGCACGCACGTAGTACACCTTCCATCTGTGGCGTCATCAGCGGCGGACAATCGAGAATGATCAGACCGTAGGTTTCAGACAGTGCCGCCAGCGTGTCATTCATAAACTGGCGCGCCTCTTTACGGCTATCTACCCGCTGGTGAAATTTTCGCAGTGACATATCCGCCGGAAGAATATCGAGGCGCGGAATCCGGGTATGACGTATCAGAGAGCCAACGGGTACTTTACCGCGCCAGAATTCATCCTGTTGTTTTCCATTATCAGCATGAAAGATCCAGCTGCTGCCCCCCTGAGGGTCAAGATCCCAGATAAGAGTACGGATGTTGTCACGCGCAGCCAGAGCAGCCAGATTTACCGCGGTGGTTGTTTTGCCAACACCACCTTTCAGTTGATAGACCGCCAGCGTGCGCATGTTCACTCCTGAATGCTTTAACAATAATGCTCAGGTTTTACAGCATTCTGCTAACGATTCAAGCACAGAGATCAAAAGGCCTGATTGATCAGGCCATTCAGGCTAGAGATAAGGAACCGAACAGCCGCCCAGGCCACAATAGCCATTGGGATTCTTCGCCAGATACTGCTGGTGATAAGTCTCCGCCGGGTAATATACGCAGGCGGGCAGAATTTCTGTTGTGATATCAGCCAGCCCCGCTTTGCTCAGCTGATGCTGATAATGATCCCGGGTTTGTTCAGCAATTTGGCGCTCAGCGGCATCCGCCAGGTAAATGCCCGAGCGGTACTGGGTGCCGATATCGTTGCCCTGACGCATCCCCTGAGTCGGATCATGACTTTGCCAGAACACCTGCAACAGGGTTTCCAGCGTAACTTCGGCCGGGTTGTACCAGATGCGTACCAGTTCATTGTGGCCAGTCAGACCGCTGCACACTTCTTCATAGGTCGGGTTCGGTGTGTGACCGGCGCCGTAGCCGACAGAGGTTGAATATACCCCCTCAATCATCCAGAAACGCCGTTCAGCCCCCCAGAAGCAGCCCATACCGACCATCAGCTGAGCTAAGCCCTGCGGGCACTCGCCGAGAAATGGCCGGCCATGCACATAGTGACCATCGTTAACAACATACGCGGGCTGTGAACGCCCGGGCAGGGCTTGTTCCGCGGAAGGGATAGACATAAGTTTTGGACGCCACATAATGCACCTGAGATTGTGAATTGGCAGAGCTATTATGACCGTAAAAACCCCATCTTACTCCCTACGATTTATGGGGACTGGCAGCGGCGGCGAACTGGCGATGGGGTGTTCAGCTGCCGTGCTCGAACAGAACGGTAAGCCACAACTGCTGATCGACTGTGGCCCGGGCACGCTGGGGGCTTATCAGCACTGCTATGGTTCCCTGCCGGAGGCGATATTTCTCACCCACTGCCACCTGGATCATATCGCCGATCTGGAAATCCTCACTGTGCGTGTGCGGCTGCAACAGCGCCCGCCGGTACGCCTGTATGTGCCACTAAGCCTGATTACCCTGCTGCATCAACGCCTCGCCACATACCCCGGTTGTATGGCCGAAGGCGGACATAACTTCTGGGATTCTTTCCAGCTGATTCCGGTTGTGGACGATTTTCTGCACAACGACCTGACCCTGCGCCTTAACCCTGCCCGCCACCACGCACCGGGATCGGCTTTTTCCCTGCATCTGCCCGGCGTCTTCTTTTACAGCGGCGATACCCGTCCGGTGCCGGAAGTACTGGCCCATGTACTGAGCGGCAGTGAGGTGGTCTTTCACGACTGCGGTCTGATCGCCAATCCCTCACATACAGGTCTGGAAGACCTGGCACGGGAATACAGCCCGCAACTGCTGCGGCAGTTTGTGCTGTACCATTATGCCAATGAGGCCGCGGCAACAGCGCTGACTGATGCCGGTTATCGGGTTGCCCGCCCCGGCGACTGCATCGCGCTGCCTTCCATCCAGTAATGAATAACGATTTATCCACCATGAACGAACAACAAACGCTGCTGAATCAGCGTATCCGCCTGATGCTGGACGATGCCCGCGTCAGCGCACAAGCCTTACCGCAATGTCCGCAAATCAGTCTGTGGCTGGTCGAACCCGAAGCCATGCGCCGCCCATTCAGTCAGCAGGAAATTATTAATATTCAGGCCTATCCGGCCTACTGGGCATTCTGCTGGGCCAGCGGCCAGGTACTGGCACGTGAGATTTTGCAGAATCCGCACTGGGTTAAAGGCAAGAAAGTCATGGATTTCGGTGCGGGCTCAGGTGTAGTAGCCATCGCCTGTGTGATGGCCGGTGCGCGCGAAGTAATCGCCTGCGATATCGATCCCGACGCCCTGCTTTCCTGTGAGGCCAATGCGGCGCTGAATAACGTCAGCTATCGCCTGCACGGCGACCTGTTTGCCTTCGACGAGGAACTCGACCTGCTGATCGCCGCCGATGTGCTGTACGACAAAGCTAACCTGCCATTGCTGAATGTTTTCCGCGACAAAGCCCGTCAGGTGCTGGTGGCCGACTCACGCGTAAAGGATTTTGACTTCCCGCCGTACAAAGCCATCGGCCGTCATGAATCCTTTACCGTCCCGGATCTGGATGAACTCGACGAATTCCGCTGGGTTAATTTGTACGAAGCATAAAAAAGGCCGCTTACGCGGCACTAGTGTCCCACAAATTTTCATTTCAACTTTTGTGGGATATTCAGGGCCCTTTGTCCTCATAGAGGGGCCTTCCGAAACGTCGGACCGCCCCTATCGCCGGACGGGCTTAACTCCTGACCGCCAAGGATGGCGGAAATGCAGGTTTTGCAGGAGCAAAAAC
>NZ_JAEDAH010000068.1 GCF_020320395.1 Thalassolituus marinus
TTCCCCTGGTAGGCAGTAGGCATTGCAGATTTAAAAGTCGTTTATAGAAAACAGATATCTTTAAACTGTGGGACAGCAGTGGGCTGATAGCCGCTTTTTTTTATGCGTACAGCAGAGTGTGGCAGATGATGCGGAACACAATCCCTGTAAGCGCTCCGAGTACAGCTGGCAGTGCAACAGCCGCGATTCGGGGGCCGGCACTAACCAGGATGGCGAGCCCGGCGATGTCGAGAGGGCAGATCAGCAGTCCAGCAATAAGATTGATGCTGGTGCTGCTCAGAGCGCCGTTGTTAAAAGCTTCCATGGCAATGCCCATCATGGCGGTTCCGCCTGCAATATATTTGGTAAATGCCAGTAGTAGTGTCTGTGGTGGGTAGCCAGCGGCGATAAGCAGGTCGCGGGTGACGTTTTCAAGTAAATCAATAGCGCCGGTCATGCGGATAAGGTTGACGGCTACGAGGGCGACGACCAGTAATGGTAGGGCGCCGATGGCTATTTCCCATGCATCCTTACCTGCATGGCGGATGGTGGTTAGTAGGTTGCGTTGTTCTTTTGCGATCGGCAATAACTGGTCGTCCGGGCAGGTGTTTGTGGTGCTGAGGGTGCGGCCGAACAGGTAATAAGCAGAGGCTGATGCGATGAATCCGCCGCAAAGTGCAATCGCGATGGTATTTGCTACGTCTAACCCGGCAGCGGCCATAGGAAAAACGACATTCGCCTGGGCAAGTGCCATGACCATGGCCAGTGTTGCTGCAATGTGTCGGTCAGAGGAGCCATTTCTTGCCATGATCGCCAGCGTCGCGATGGGAGCGGCAAAGCTCACCATGGTCGTTTGCAGCAGTGCAAATACACTGAGACCGGTAAGCCCGAATGGCTTCAGTATGGGGGTCAGAAGGATGACGATTCTGTTCAGTATGCCTTTGTCGTCCAGCCAGTGCATGATGGTCAGCATAACGATCATGATGGGTAGCAGAATGAACAGCGCCAGCTCTACCGCAGAGCGTCCGGAGCTGAGTATGGTGTTGGCGACTTGATCCATGGGTGGCGCTCTGACAAAAGCGTAAACGCTAACACGCCGGATGTTTCGGGTCACTTCGTACAAATACCTTTATACCGTTATCACTCTTTGTGGTATTCATCTCGGTGATACAGACTATCATCAACAATACATTCTGGTGATGCTGCTAATGGGGTATACTCCCGCGACTTTTTTTAACCGCTTCCCGGATCGGGAGGTGGTTAGTTGCAGAACTGCAGTCTCAAGGGGCTGCTAAATGACTAAATTGAGGCTGAATAATGACAGGATACGTTCAGAAAGGTGGCATTCAGGTCGCTCAGGAACTGTACGATTTCGTTAACGAAAAAGCGATTCCGGGTACTGGTGTAGACGCAGAGAAATTCTGGGCCGAGTTCGACGCTCTGGTTAATGACCTGGCGCCTAAGAACAAAGCGCTGCTGGCAAAGCGTGACGACTTCCAGGCTAAAATCGATGCGTACCACACTGAGCGTAAAGGTCAGCCACACAACGCGGCAGAGTACAAAGCGTTCCTGCAGGAAATCGGTTACCTGCTGCCAGAAGGCGATGATTTCGAAGCAACTACTGCTAATGTAGAGCCAGAAATCGGCCAGATGGCGGGTCCTCAGCTGGTTGTGCCTGTAATGAATGCTCGTTTCGCTCTGAACGCTGCTAACGCACGTTGGGGCTCTCTGTACGATGCGCTGTACGGTACCAACGTTATTTCTGAAGAAGGCGGTGCTGAGAAGGGCACTGGTTACAACAAAGTACGTGGCGACAAAGTTATCGCATACGGTCGTGACTTCCTGAACGAAGCAGCGCCTCTGGCAGCTGGCTCTCACGTAGACAGCACCAAATACGCTATCGAAGGCGGCAAGCTGGTCGTTAGCCTGAAAGACGGTTCTGTAACTGGCCTTAAAGACGAAGCTCAACTGGTCGGCTTCAACGGTGATGCAGCTGCGCCTGTATCCGTGCTGCTGGTTAACAATGGCCTGCACTTCGAAATCCAGGTAGATGCGTCTACTCCGGTTGGTTCTACTGACGCAGCTGGCGTTAAAGACATCCTGATGGAAGCGGCTCTGACCACCATTATGGACTGTGAAGACTCTGTTGCTGCTGTTGATGCGGCTGACAAAGTAGTGACCTATGGTAACTGGCTGGGCCTGATGAAAGGCGACCTGGCTGAAGAAGTAACCAAGGGCGGCAAAACCTTCACTCGTACCATGAATGCAGACCGTGAATACACTGGCGTTAACGGCGAAACTGTTAAGCTGAAAGGTCGCTCCATGCTGTTCATCCGTAATGTTGGCCACCTGATGACCAACCCTGCGATGCTGGACAAAGATGGTAACGAAGTACCGGAAGGCATCATGGATGGCATGGTGACTACCCTGATCGCTATGCACGATCTGAAAGGCAACGCGCCATTCCAGAACTCTACTACCGGTTCTGTAAACATCGTTAAGCCAAAAATGCACGGTCCTGAAGAAGTTGCGTTCGCTAACGAACTGTTTGGTCGTGTTGAAGACGCACTGGGTCTGCCACGCTTCACTATGAAGATGGGTATTATGGACGAAGAGCGTCGCACCACGGTCAACCTGAAAGAGTGTATCCGTTCTGCAAAAGACCGTGTTGTATTCATCAACACTGGCTTCCTGGATCGTACCGGTGACGAAATCCATACTTCTATGCTGGCCGGTCCATTCGTGCCTAAGTCTGTAATGAAGCAGCAGCTGTGGATCAACACCTACGAAAACTGGAACGTAGACACTGGTCTGGAAACTGGCCTGCAGGGTCGTGCGCAGATCGGTAAAGGCATGTGGCCTATCCCGGATGAAATGGGCATGATGATGGATCAGAAAATCGGTCATCCGAAAGCTGGTGCTAACACCGCATGGGTCCCATCGCCAACGGCTGCAACTCTGCACGCAATGCACTACCACAAGGTAGACGTATTTGCTGTTCAGAACGAACTGAAAGGTCGTGAGCACGCTTCTGTTGATGGCATTCTGACCATTCCACTGATGACTGCTGAAGAAGCCGCTGCGCTGACTCAGGAGCAGATTCAGAACGAACTGGATAACAACTGTCAGGGCATCCTGGGCTACGTTGTTCGCTGGATTGATCAGGGCGTTGGTTGTTCCAAGGTTCCGGATATTAACAACGTAGGTCTGATGGAAGACCGCGCAACTCTGCGTATCTCCTCTCAGCACGTTGCTAACTGGCTGGAGCATGGCATTTGTTCACGTGAACAGGTTGAAGACAGCCTGAAGCGTATGGCTGCGATCGTTGATGGTCAGAATGCAGGCGATGCTGCATACATCAATATGGCGCCAGGCTTCGACGGTATTGCTTTCCAGGCAGCGTCTGACCTGATCTTCAAAGGTAAAGAACAGCCAAGTGGTTACACTGAGCCGCTGCTGCACGCTTACCGCCTGAAGTTCAAGGCCGCTCAGAAGTAATTCTGACGCCTGAGAAAAGCCCGGCTAAGCCGGGCTTTTTTTAGGTTCATCGCACTTTACCGGGAAACGCCGCTTTGATTTTCAAAAAGAAGTAGTCGTTGTCCCGGTACCCATACGCC
>NZ_JAEDAH010000069.1 GCF_020320395.1 Thalassolituus marinus
CTGTGTAACGGACACAACACTTTACGCAGGCTGGGGGGATGCTGTTTATATCGATGCCGAGGGTAACACCCAGTCTTACTGGAAATTTGGTACTAACAGCCAGTTACCTGCGCTTAACCTGAACGGCACTCTGTATCGTGACAGCGATGGCGACGGCGCAGTGGATAGCGACGACCTGTGGCCAGACAACCGCGCGGCAGCCTATGACCGCGATGGCGATGGCTACCCGGATCGCTGGTCTGCAAACTGCGATGCCCAGTGTCGTGTCACTTCTGGCCTTGCCCTCGATAAATTCCCGGATAACGCTGCCGCCTGGCAGGATGATGATAATGACGGTCAGCCTGAGAGTTGGGACAACAACTGTGACAGCAGCTGTCAGCAAGCTTCTGGCTTGCTGTTTGACCTGTACCCGGATGATTTCGATAACGACGGCCTGAATACGCTGCAGGACCCGGACGATAACAATGATGGCATTGAAGATGCCGATGCAGACTCCGACGGCCTGATCGACGTAAGCACCCTGACGGAGCTGAATGCGATACGCTACAGCCTGAATGGTCAGGGCCAGCGCCTGTCAGACTCCGCCGATATCGATAGCAGTGGTTGTCCGGAGCAGATCGTAAATGGCCTGCCACAACCACGTTGCCGCGGCTATGAGCTGACGGCGGATCTGGATTTTGATACCAACGGTGATGGCCAGATAACTGAGCTGGATGACTGGTGGAATAACGGTGAAGGCTGGCTGCCGATTGGCAGCTATTCCAACCCCTTCATCGCTACTTTTGATGGTCGCGGTCATCAGATCAGGAATCTCTGGATTAATAGGCCTGGCTCTAACTATTCAGGTTTATTCGCTTCTGTACGAGAAGCCCGTTTG
>NZ_JAEDAH010000007.1 GCF_020320395.1 Thalassolituus marinus
TCCCCTGGGAGGCAGCAGGCATTGCGGATTTAAAAGTCGTTTATAGAAAACCGATATCTTTAAAACTGTGGGACACTAGTGCGCGTCAGCGGGCTTTTTTATTTACTGAAAACGGTTTTCCAGTTCTTCAAGGTGTTCGATGATGCGGTCGTTGTAGCTGACCACCAGAAACGGCACCGTATTTTCGTTGTAGTTTTTAATGCGCTCTTCCATAAAACGCCACTTGCTCTTTACGCTGCCCATCAGAGCATCGTTTTGCGGCGCTTTGACCATGGCGTCGAGGGAATCCAGTTCTTTCTGAAAGTCTTCCGCCATCTCTGTCAGTGTACGTTTGTAGTTGCCCATAAATACCTGACCGAGGTTGGTGGTACCGCGGGCAGCATATTGAGAGGTAATTTCTTCCATTAACAGCGCGAGGTCGCGGGCTTTTTCTACCACTGCGCTGGGACGTATGCCGCTGGACTCCTGAATCAGCTCATAAGCACCGGTTACTTTGGCAACGATCTCTGCGCTCTTGCGGCCCATTTCGTCTACCAGACGTACATTCGGAAAACCCTGGGTCAGCATGTCATTACGGTTGATATTCATCAGCTCGCTGAGGCGGTTCCAGTCTGCTTCTATAGCACCTACCTGTTCACCGAGGCCGTTCAGGGGTGCCAGTTGGCGTGCACTGCCAAGGGACTCTTCAAACTTTCCCATGCTCTGTTCGATACGACGCTCGTATTTGCTGTCGGCATCGAGACCGGAAAACATATAGAAGTTGGTGACCGCATTGGTGGCCGCGAGGCGCATGTGCTGCAGGTCGGTCATGAGCTGTTGAGGGGTGGCCAGAGCGGCCTGACTGATAAGAGCCAGAAGCGCCAGACGTACTGTTTGGATGACTGCTCGCATGATTGATTCTTCTTCTTGTTTTTGTAGTTATCTGCCATCAGGGAATGGCAGTATTTCCGCCAGAGTGTATGAGATCGGCCTGATTTACCCTATAGGGTATTACAAACTGTTACAAAAAAGCAGGCGTGTGGCTGAGACATTTCAGTGGAAAGGATCATACTTGCTGCCGGATTCAGCCCTGCGTCTCAAATCCTCTGAAGGAGCCGTGCCTCGGGGCTTGCAAGTGTCCTGGCACACTAACACTGCGCCGGGGGAATAGTGTCATTTCCCACCAGTCTATTGACTTTCAGTGCGCTTTCTACGAATGTGTGCCTCTCAGATTCAAACGCTCGTATGAATTGTTCGTTTTATGAACAGATTGCGAGGGTTGTTTCACCAACAAGCGTAATGCTGTCCGGTTCGCTGGCCAGCCAACAAGCTAACCACCATGTGGAGATCAGTTGATGATTTACGAAGGTAAAGCCATCACGGTAAACATGATCGAAGACGGCATCGCCGAACTGAAATTCGATCTGCAGGGCGACTCTGTAAACAAGTTTAACCGCGTTACTCTGGAAGACCTGAGCGCAGCTGTTGCAGCTATTAAAGGCAACGCTGACGTTAAAGGCGTTCTGGTTACTTCTGGCAAAGACGTTTTCATCGTCGGCGCAGACATCACCGAATTCGGTGACGCATTCAAGAACAGCGAAGAAGAAATTGCAGCATGGGTTGGCGAAGCCAACGTTGTGTTTAATGCATTCGAAGACCTGACCGTTCCTACTCTGACTGCTATTAATGGCATCGCTCTGGGTGGTGGTTTCGAAATGTGTCTGGCTTCTGACCTGCGTGTAATGTCTGAAGCAGCCAAAGTCGGTCTGCCTGAAGTGAAACTGGGCCTGATGCCAGGTTTCGGCGGTACTGTACGTCTGCCACGCGTTATCGGTGCAGACAACGCCATCGAATGGATCTGCATGGGTGCGGAAAACAAGCCAGCTAAAGCTCTGAAAGACGGCGCTGTTGATGCAGTCGTTGCTGCTGACAAGCTGCGTGATCAGTCTATCGCTATGCTGAAGTCTGCGATTGCCGGCGAAATCAACTGGCAGGCACGTCGCGAAGAGAAGACTTCCAAGCTGAAACTGAATGCCATGGAACAGATGATGGTATTCGAAACTGCTAAAGGTTTTGTTGCTGGCCAGACCAAAGGTCACTACCCAGCGCCTATCATGGCAATCAAAACCATGCAGAAAGCGGCCAACGCTGGTCGTGACAAAGCTCTGGAAGCTGAAGCAAAAGGTTTCGCGACTCTGGCTAAGACCACTGAGTCTCAGGCACTGATCGGTCTGTTCCTGAACGACCAGCTGCTGAAGAAAAAAGCAAAAGAGTTCGACAAGACAGCTAAGCCTACCAACAAGGCTGCTGTACTGGGCGCAGGTATCATGGGTGGCGGTATCGCTTATCAGTCTGCACTGAAAGGCACCCCAATCATGATGAAAGATATCGCAGAAGCCGGTATCGAACTGGGTCTGAACGAAGCTAACAAGCTGCTGTCCAAGCGCGTTGAACGTAAGAAGATGAAGCCTCTGGCGATGGGTGAAACCCTGAACCGTATTCGTCCGACTCTGTCTTACGCTGAATTCGGCGACGTTGATACTATCGTTGAAGCGGTTGTTGAGAATCCAAAAGTTAAGAAGATGGTTCTGGCTGAACTGGAAGACAAAGTTCGCGAAGACGCAATCATCACTTCTAACACTTCTACCATCTCTATCGATCTGCTGGCTGAAGACCTGAAGCGTCCGGAAAACTTCCTGGGCATGCACTTCTTCAACCCAGTACACATGATGCCTCTGGTAGAAGTTATCCGTGGTAAGAAAACTTCTGAAGAAGCGGTTGCTACCGTTGTTGCTTACGCGAAGAAAATGGGTAAAACCCCAATCGTTGTAAACGACTGCCCAGGCTTCCTGGTTAACCGTGTTCTGTTCCCTTACTTCGCCGGCTTCGCTGGTCTGGTTCGCGACGGCGCTGACTTCCAGAAAGTTGACAAGGTAATGGAGAAATTCGGTTTCCCAATGGGTCCTGCATACCTGCTGGACGTTGTTGGTATCGATACCGGTGTTCACGCCAACGAAGTAATGGCTGAAGGCTTCCCGGATCGTATGAAGGCTGACTTCAAAACCTCTATGGAAGTAATGTTCGAAAACGAGCGTTATGGCCAGAAGAACGGTAAAGGTTTCTACGTTTACGAAACCGACAAGAAAGGCAAGCCGAAGAAAGTTGTTGATCAGACTACCTATGAACTGATCAAGCCGGTTGTTGCTGAAGCTAAAGACTTCGACGCTGAAGAAATCATCGCACGCTGCATGATTCCGATGTGCATTGAGATCGCCCGCTGTCTGGAAGAGGGTATCGTTGATACTCCGGCAGAAGCTGATATGGGTCTGATCTTTGGTATTGGTTTCCCTCCATTCCGTGGCGGCGCATGTCGTTACATGGACACTGTGGGTATGGCTGAGTTTGTTGCTCTGTGCGACAAGTACGCTGACCTGGGCAACCTGTACAAACCAACCGATCGCATGCGTGAAATGGCTGCGAACGGCGAAAGCTACTTCGGTTAATAAGCGCACTAGGAGATTTAAACCATGTCTTACAATCCAAAAGACGTTGTTGTTGTTGATGCAGTGCGCTCACCTATGGGTCGTTCCAAAGGTGGCGTATTCCGCAACGTACGTGCAGAAACCATTTCTGCGAACCTGATCAACGCTCTGTTCGAGCGTAACCCGGGCGTTAACCCTGCTCTGGTTGAAGACATCATCTGGGGCTGTGTAAACCAGACTCTGGAACAGGGCTTCAACGTTGCTCGTCAGATCGGTCTGATGACTGTTGTGCCTAAAGAAGCTGGCGCTCTGACAGTTAACCGTCTGTGTGGTTCTGCGATGTCTGCTATTCACACTGCTGCTCAGGCAATCATGACTGGCAACGGCGATGTATTCGTTGTTGGTGGTGTTGAGCACATGGGCCACGTGAACATGCAGCACGGTTTCGACCACAACCCAAGCTCTTCCAAGTACTCTGCAAAAGCATCCAACATGATGGGTCTGACTGCAGAAATGCTGGGTAAAATGCACGGCATCAGCCGTCAGCAGCAGGACGAATTCGCTGCTCGCTCTCACCGTCTGGCTCACAAAGCGACTGTTGAAGGCAAGTTCAAGAACGAAATCGTTCCTATGTACGGCCACGATGCAGATGGCAAAGAAATCCTGGTAACTCAGGACGAAACTATCCGTCCTGAAACCACTGCTGAGAGCCTGGGCAACCTGCGTCCTGCGTTCGATCCTAAGAGCGGTACTGTAACTGCGGGTACTTCTTCTCAGATCACTGACGGTGCTGCGGCTATGCTGCTGATGAGCTACGAAAAAGCTCAGGAACTGGGTCTGAAGCCACGTGCACGTATCGTGTCTATGGCTGTTGCTGGTGTTGACGCTGCGATCATGGGCTACGGTCCGGTTCCTGCGACTAAGAAAGCACTGAAGCGCGCTGGTCTGGAAACTACTGACATTGACTACTGGGAACTGAACGAAGCGTTCGCAGCACAGTCTCTGCCATGTGTTAAAGACCTGAAGCTGAACGACATCGCTGAAGATCGCATCAACATCCACGGTGGTGCAATCGCTCTGGGTCATCCTCTGGGTTGTTCCGGTGCTCGTATCTCCACCACTCTGATCAACGTTCTGGAACAGAACGGTGGTAAGTACGGTGTGAGCACTATGTGTATCGGTCTGGGTCAGGGTATCGCTACCGTTTGGGAGCGCATGTAAGTCTGACTTACTGACTCTGCGAGCGGCATTCTTTGATAATGCCGCCAGCTGAAAAAAACCGGCTCCGGCCGGTTTTTTTATGCCTGTCGTTTCAGGCTGGTAGCGATTTTTGCCATCGTCTCGGCGTAGCTGACTGCGCTCTGCCAGCCCAGCTCCTCTCTGGCTTTGCTGACGTCTACTCTGCGTTCACTGCTGGTCGCAATAACGCCTTTAACGCTGATCGGAGGCTTGCGTCCGAACAGTGGAAACAAGGATTCGCAAAGCTGTGCCAGCAACAGTGCAATGGGACGGGGCAGGCTGCCAGCGGGCGCAAGTCCTTCAAGGGCCAGCAAATCACTGAAATACTGTTGCCAGCTGACTCCGTATTCGTCGTAGAAAAAGTATGTCTGATTGCGCGCCACAGGTTTTTCCAGGATGCGCTTTAAGCCGTCGGCAAGATTGTCGGCGCTCAGCAGGCAGGCATCCAGTTGGCCATGACTGATCAGGGTTAAGCCAGCGCGTGAGCGGGCCCGGCGTAAGGGTTCGTTAACCCACACGCTGCCAGGACCAATTACGGCTGCCGGACGTACGATGGTGAAATCCATGGCATTCTGACGGCAAAAGTGGCGAACCAGTTTTTCCGCTTCAATTTTGGCATCGTCGTAGTGAATTCCGGATTTTCGCAGGGGAATGGTCTCATCCGGTAAACCGTGTTTACGGTTCAGGTATGTCGCCGGACCGAATGAGCTGATGTAAATGAAATGGCTGACGCCATGCCTGGCAGCGTCTTCCAGCAGCCAGCGGGTCGCTTCAACGTGTGTCTGGTAAAAAAGCTCGCGGCTGCCGTGGTCAATTACCCGGGCCGCACTGTGTACCACGGTGTCACAGCCCTGGCACAGGTCGTTGAGACTGATCTGCTTACACAGATCAGCCTGGCGCATTGTGATGCCCAGGCGCTCATAGTCAGACAGATCGCGGGCGGAATGATACTGACCGGTGATACGGTACTCTGAATCCTGCGCCAGGCGTTGCATCAGATGGTGGCCAATCAGCCCGCTGATACCTGTTATAAGAACCCGATTCATGTTGTGTCCTGATATTATTTGGTTCTATCGTACCATTAATATCGGCTAATGAATTCGCCGCACTGCCGCCATGTTGGTGGCATCCGGGCATGACAATGTCTACAATGCAGGCATTCGCAGGAGAGAGGCAGCCACGAGTTGCCCGCCGAAGGCGCAAACTCCCATAAACGCTCAGGCAAACGGACTGCGAAGTCAAAGATCGCCATCTGGAGAGCGGTGCTCAGGCACCCACCGAAGGAGCAAGTCAGCTGTAAGTTCAGTCTGACCAAACTCTCAGGTACAGAGGACAGGGGGAGTGGCACAGATTTCACGGGAGTTCTGTGTGCTTACGACTGTCTATATCATCGCTATTACCGCTGAAGCTATGTCCGGAGCGCTGTCTGCAGGCAGACGCCAGATGGATATGTTCGGTGTTGTTCTGATTGCATTTATTACCGCACTTGGCGGTGGCACCGTGCGTGATGTGTTGTTGGGGAACTTCCCGGTGAACTGGACGCAACATCCTCCCTATATCTATCTGACCATGCTGGCCGGCTTGCTGACGGTTCTGCTGGCGCGCTATATGCACCATCTGCAACAGGTATTTCTGGTACTGGACGCACTGGGGCTGATTGCCTTCACCATTATTGGTTGTAATGTTGCGCTGGAGTTGGATTACGGACTGCCTGTGGTGGTTATGTCTGGGGTTATTACCGGTATTTTCGGCGGCATTCTGCGCGATATTCTGTGTAACCAGACGCCTCAGGTGCTGCAGAAAGAGTTGTATGCCAGTGTGTCGATACTGGTGGCGGCACTGTATCTGATACTGGTGCATTTCAATGTAAGTCATGACCTGACGCTGCTGGCAGCATTCAGTTCCGGACTTGCTTTACGTCTGGCTGCGATTCGCTGGAAGCTTTCTCTGCCAGTGTTTTATTACAGCCCGGAACGCTGGCAAAGCTGAAGGTGTATTCACGGCTAGGGTCAGGGACTGGTTATTTTTACAGTCCTTGATTGAGCATGGTTGAGCATGCTGGTAGGCTAACAGGCTTTAATGACAGGCTTTCCTACCTACTATGATTGGTCGTTTACAGGGCGTGATTGTTGAGAAACAAGCGCCCGAGTTGCTGCTGGATGTTAACGGTGTGGGCTATGAAATTCAGGCCCCGATCTCCACTTTCGCTATGCTCGGTAAGGCCGGTTCTCAGGCCACGCTCTATACGCACCTGGCCATTCGCGAAGATGCTCATCAGCTGTATGGATTCAGTGATAAGGCGCAGCGCACGCTGTTCCGTACGCTTATTAAGGTTAGTGGCGTTGGCCCGAAACTGGCGCTGGCGATTCTGTCGGGAATGGATGTAAATGCTTTTGCGTTGTGTGTACACAACGAAGATGTCAGCGCCCTGACCAAACTGCCTGGTGTCGGTAAAAAAACGGCGGAGCGTCTGATTGTGGAAATGCGCGACCGCCTGAAAGAGTGGCAGGCGCCAGCACCTTTGTGGGCCGCCGCCGATCAGGCTGACCGTGCCGTTCAGGACAATATGCTGCTGGAAGCTGAGAGTGCGCTGATAGCACTGGGTTATAAGCCGCAGGATGCCGCCAAAATGCTGAACAAGGTCGCCGCTGAGGCAGACAGTTCGGAAGATCTGATCCGCCTTGCACTGAAAAGTACGCTCGGGCAATAACTGGCTGATAATCCATGATTGAAACTGATCGCTTTGTTACGGCAGAACCGGTACGCGGTGAAGAGCAGCTGGATCGTGCTATCCGACCTAAATCGCTGGCCGAATATATTGGTCAGCCCCACGTCCGCGAACAGATGGAAATCTTTATTGGTGCGGCGAAAGCCCGCGGTGAAGCACTGGATCACACACTGGTATTCGGCCCGCCGGGGCTGGGCAAGACCACTCTGGCGAATATTATCGCTGAAGAAATGGGTGTGAAAATTAAGTCAACGTCTGGCCCTGTGCTTGAAAAGGCTGGTGATCTGGCGGCGTTGCTGACCAATCTCGAAGAGGGCGATGTTCTTTTTATTGACGAGATTCATCGTCTTAACCCTGCGGTTGAGGAAGTGCTGTATCCCGCCATGGAAGACTATCAGCTGGATATTATGGTGGGCGAAGGTCCTGCTGCACGCTCCATTAAAATAGATCTGCCACCATTCACCCTGGTCGGAGCCACCACCCGAGCAGGGTTGCTGACCTCTCCGTTGCGTGATCGTTTCGGCATTGTGCAGCGTCTCGAATTTTACAATATTGCCGATTTATCACATATCGTCGCCCGCTCTGGTCGTTTGATGGAGTTGCCGATCGAGGATAAGGGCGCCACAGAAATTGCACGCCGGGCCCGGGGCACGCCGCGTATTGCCAATCGACTGCTGCGTCGCGTACGTGATTATGCGCAGGTTAAAGGGGACGGTACGGTCAGTCAGGATTGTGCGGATGCCGCGTTGAATATGCTTAACGTGGATGCGCAGGGCTTTGATCATATGGACCGTCGTCTGTTGCTTACCCTGCTGGAAAAATACGATGGTGGTCCGGTCGGTGTCGACAGTCTGGCGGCTTCTATCGGCGAAGAACGGGATACCATTGAAGACGTTCTTGAACCTTATCTGATGCAGCAGGGCTATATAACCCGTACGCCGCGTGGCCGAATGGCCACCAAACTTGCCTATCTGCATTTTGGACTGGATTTGCCCACGCGTTTTAATCAGGATGCCGGGTAATATGCCGTTTCGCTGGCCACTGCGTGTTTATATCGAGGATACGGACGCTGGCGGCATCGTATTTTACGCGAATTACCTGCGCTTTATGGAGCGCGCCCGCAGCGAGTGGCTGCGTGGCTTTGGGTATGACCAGGAGACACTGCGGCAGAGCGATATTCTGTTCGTGGTGACTGAAGTGAATATTCGCTATCGCCAGCCGGCCAGGCTTGACGATGAACTAATGGCGACCGTCAGCATCCAAAGGCTGCGTAAAGCCAGCATGATCATCAGTCAGCAACTGCTGCGCGGTAGTGACGTACTGACTGATGCGCAGGTAACCATTGCCTGCACTGACACGGCGGGTAAGCCCAGATCAATTCCGCCGCAACTATTTGACGCTGTAAACGCCACGCTGGCTGCAGCTAACACTGAAGAGTAAAGATTCACAGGAGTGCATGTGAACGAATCTGTATCGATTATTTCCCTGATCGCCAATGCCAGTATTGTGGTGCAGCTGGTCATGCTTATGCTGGTTGCTGCGTCCGTGATCAGCTGGGTGGTTATTGTTCAGCGTACGCGTTTATTATCCGCCAGTCGTGCGCAGACGCTGGAGTTTGAAGAACGTTTCTGGTCAGGCGTGGATCTCAATGACCTGTACCGCGAGTGTCAGCAGAATCCGCTGCCGAGCGCCGTTGAAAACGTATTCATGGCTGGCCTGAAAGAGTTCGGGAAAATGCGTCAGCAAAACACCAATGACCCTGATGCGGTGATGGCTGGTGTGCAGCGCGCTATGCGCGTAGCAATCACCCGTGAATCGGAGCTACTGGATACTCATTTGCCATTCCTGGCGACGGTTGGCTCAACCAGTCCCTATGTTGGTTTGTTCGGTACGGTATGGGGCATCATGCACTCGTTTCAGGGACTGGCCAGTGTTAAGCAGGCCACCATTGCCACGGTTGCACCGGGTATTTCTGAAGCTCTGGTGGCTACGGCAATGGGTCTGCTGGCGGCTATTCCGGCAGTTATTTTCTATAACCGTTTTGCCAGCCGGGTTGATCAGCAGGTGACAGCAATGCATACCTTTGCCGATGAGTTTTCATCACTGCTGTATCGTCAGGCACATAAAATCCATCAGGCTGCTAAAGCCGAAGCTGCCCGTAAAAGCGCGGAGAGCTGAGTATGGAGCCAATGCAGGCGCCGGGAGCCAAACGTCGGCCGATGGCCGAAATTAACGTTGTTCCCTATATCGATGTGATGCTGGTGCTGCTGATCATTTTTATGGTTACAGCCCCGATGCTGGTGCAGAGCGTGCCCGTTAATCTGCCGGATGTGGATGCCACTCCGACGGAGATCGAGCCGGATGACAGCACCATTATCATTTCAGTGAACGAACGTGGCATTTACTTTATCGAGCGTGATGAAGGCCAGCCAACGGCGATGACGCTGAAAGAAATTACCAGCTATTCAGAAAAAATTAAGGCAACGGTGCCTGACACCCGGGTCATGATTCGTGGTGATGAAAATGTCCCATACGGTAAAGTTGTAGCGTTAATGGGCGGTTTACAGGCTGTGGGTATTAATGACGTTGGCCTGATTACCGAAGCACCCGATCCGGAGGCTGGCCGCTGATATGAGCTGGCTTGATCCCGGACGTTATTCGTTTCCTGTTGTGGTCTCTTTGCTGCTGCATGTGCTGGTCGCGGGTCTGTTTATTGTGCAGTGGCCGACTGAGCATCGTGTGCCGGAGCCTGTGCCGCAACACGTTGTTGCCAGTGTAGTGCAGTCAGAAAATCAGGCGGTAAAAGAGCGTCGGGAAAAAGCCCTGCGCGAGCAACGCAAAAAAGAGCAGGCGGCTGAACGCAAGAAAAAGCTGGCGGAAAAAAAGCGCCAGGAGAAAGAAAAGGCACAGAAACTCGCTGCTCAGAAAAAACGAGAACAGGAAAAAGCCCTGAAGGAAAAAGCGCTGGCTGAAAAGAAAGCGAGTGAGAAAGCTGCCAGGGATAAAGCCGAAAAGGATCGTCAGGCCAAAGAACGTGCGCAGCAGGAAACACAGCTGCTCGAACAATTAGCTAAAGAACAGGCAGAAGCAGAAGCACGAGCGCAGGCAGAGGCTGAGGCGTGGGCGGAGAAGGTGGCCGAAATCACCTCGGGATCTGTTTCCGATATCCGCAGTCGTATTGAGTCGGTGTGGCGCTATCCACCGGCTGTCCGTCCTGAGCAGGAAACTGAGGTGAGTATCACACTGGTGCCAACCGGGCAGGTAATCAATGTGAAAATTATCCGTAGCAGCGGCAATGCTGCTCTGGATCGTTCAGTAGAGCAGGCGATTTTTAAAGCGTCGCCGTTGCCCGTGCCAAAAGATCCGCGGGTGTTTGAAAAATCGTTCCGCAACCTAACAATGAAATTCAGACCGGAGAATGCAACGTGGTAAAGCGTAGCCTGATGATGCTCTGCTGCTGGCTGATGGCCAGCATCGCGCAGGCCGAATTGGTAATTGAAGTGACCCAGGGTAAGCAGAGTGCTATTCCGGTGGCGGTTGTTCCGTTTCAATGGCTGGGAAGTCAGCCTTTGCCGGAAGATATCAGCGGCATTATCACCAACGACCTGGCCTCCAGTGGCTATTTTCGTACCTTGCCAGCCGCGAATATGATTACGCAACCACACGAGTTGAAAGACGTGATCTACAGTGACTGGTCGCGCTTGCGCCAGGATTTTGTGGTAATTGGCCGGGTTGAATTACTGCCACAGGGTTACGCCGTTGAGTTTCACGTGCTCGATGTGCACCAGCAGATTGAAATTATGCGCCACCGGGTAAAAGGCAGTGGTGGACAGTTACGTGATCTGGCGCATTACATCTCTGATTATATTTTTAAGAAGCTGACCGGAGTACCGGGTGTCTTCTCGACCAAACTGATCTACGTTACAACTAATCGTGAGCGTACCAAGTTCAACCTGAACTATGCCGATGCAGACGGCGCGCGGGAGCAATTAATTTTCACATCGCGCCAGCCGATTATTTCGCCAGCCTGGTCGCCGGATGCCAAAAAGGTAGCCTACGTATCCTTTGAGAACGGTCGCAGTGAGATCTTTTTCCAGGAACTGGCCACCGGTAAGCGCGAGAAAGTTGTATCGTTTGATGGCTCCAACAGTGCACCAGCCTTCTCGCCAGACGGAACTCATCTGGCATTTGTGTTGTCGAAGCTTGGTAACCCGGATATTTATGTAATGGATCTGGCCAGTCGCCAGGTTCAGCGTATGACAACCCACTACGGCATCGATACAGAGCCACAGTGGTCTGCAGATGGCCGGTCTATTTACTTTACTTCAAGTCGGGCCGGTGGACCTCAGGTCTACAAACTGGACACAAATACCAAAGCCGTAACACGTGTGACTTACGAAGGCGATTATAATGCCAGAGCGCGGATGACCGCCGATGGGCGCAAACTGGTCTATGTGCACCGCAATTCTGATCGCTTCCACATTGCTTCTCATGACCTGGAAAGTGGCTTGGTACACATTCTTACCAGTGAGACCGAATTGGACGAGTCGCCCAGTGTTGCGCCTAACGGAAGTATGGTAATTTATGCTGCACGGGAAGCTGACCGCAGTATCCTGGCAGCGGTGTCGGTGGATGGGGAAGTTAAGTTCCGCCTGCCATCGAGATATGGTGATGTCAGGGAACCCGCCTGGTCACCGCTACTGAAATAATTCAATTCACTTCGGATGGAAGACGATATGCAAACTACTGCACTGTACAAAACCTTGGGTCTGGCCTTCGGTGCCATGTTGATTTCTGCTTGTGCAAGCAAGGGCGACGTAAGCGAAGGTGCAGGTTCCACCGACGCTATGACGGCCACTGAACAGCAAGCTGAAACTAACGCAGTTAACGCTGCTGCAGTTTCTGGTGAAGCTCTGCAGGCGGAAGCAGCAGAAGCGGAAGCAGCACTGCTGGAGCAGACTGTTTTCTACTTTGATTTCGACCAGAGCACCATTCAGAGCGAAAGCAAAGCTGCTCTGATGGCACACGCTGCTTACCTGGCTGCTAACGGTTCTGCCAAAGTGGTTCTGGAAGGCCACGCTGATGAGCGCGGTACTGTTGAATACAACCTGGCTCTGGGCGAGCGTCGTGCCATGTCTGTACGTCGTTTCCTGATGGCGAACGGCGCGCAAGCTGGTCAGCTGAGCGTTGTTAGCTTCGGTGAAGAGCGTCCAGCGGTTATGGGCAGCACTGAAGCTTCCTACGCTAAGAACCGTCGCGTAGAAGTGAAATACCAGAGCCGTTAATGAAAGCGCTCGTCCTCACTGTGCTGGCAGCGACTGCTGCCAGTGCCTTTGCGGATGATGGTTGGGTTTCGGTTGGCGCTGCGAAAGCCGTAGCGCCGGCTGTACCTTCCGCCTCCGTAGATACCTCTTCTCAGGCGGTCATTGCACCGTCAGCCCGTACAGTATCCTCTGCTGGGGCCTCATCTGGTCTGGTTTCTGAATTGTATCTGCAGATGGAGCAGATGCAGCAGGAGATTGCCATGCTGCGTGATCAGGTTGAAGCTCAGAATCATCAGATCTCGCGTATGAAGCAGGAGCAGCAGGATCGCTATCTGGATCTCGACCGTCGATTGTCAGCCATGATGAATGCCGCTCCGGTACCGAATACCGTTGCTGCTGGTGCCAATGTCGCTCCGGTAATGTCAGCTGCTGATGCTTATAAGCAGGCACAGAAACTGATGTACGAGAAAAAGTACCAGGAAGCCAATGAGGCGTATCTGGCTATGGCGAAGCAGTATCCGCAAGAACCACTGGCGGTAAATGCGCTCTACTGGAGTGGTGAGATCTATCTTTTGCAGGGTGAGCTGGAAAAAGCGTTAGCCAGCTTCCGTCAGGTGGTGGATAACCATGCTGATCATCAGAAGGTTCCCGATGCTACCTATAAGGTAGGTTATACCCTGGATAAACAGGGTAAGACTGCCGATGCCAGAGTGTGGATGAAAAAGGTTGTGGATCAGTTTACCGGCAAGGCGGATACCGCCGTCAGGTTAGCTAAGAACTACCTCGATTCGCACTGAAAGAAGCCGGCATTCGCCGGTTTTTTTATGGCCGTTTGTTTTGCGGTGGCCCTGCAGGAAAATGAGTGAACCCAGTAATGGCGGGCGCTGGCGGCTGTTGAAATGCGCTAAGTGACTGAAAGTGAAACTTTTTTTGAAAAAAGGGTTGCCTCGTCCTGAAATATCAGTAATATATGCGCCACTTCGCCGGGGGTCGTTAGCTCAGCTGGTAGAGCAGTTGGCTTTTAACCAATTGGTCGCAGGTTCGAATCCTGCACGACCCACCAACTTTTCAGCGAAGTGTAAGTTACTGAAAAGCTTGACTTTTTCAAAAACTTCGGTAACATAGCCAGCACTTAGGGTCGTTAGCTCAGCTGGTAGAGCAGTTGGCTTTTAACCAATTGGTCGCAGGTTCGAATCCTGCACGACCCACCATATTCCGAAGGGGAGGAGGCGAAAGCTTCCTCCCTTTTTTGTTTCCGGACAGGAACTGTATAACCCGCTGAATTCCGAGTTTCCTGTCTGTGATATTATCGCGACAACATGACATCGGGTCAGAGAAAGATATGAACGAAACGGTTAACAGCGCTCAGGAAATTATCCGCGACTATTGGGCGAGTCCCCAGGAATCCCTCGATCCGGCTGAGTCCGCAGCCATTACGGAAGAAATCCGTGAATTGCTGAAACAGGAAGATGCTGTTCTCGTTGCTCACTATTACACCGATCCGGCTATTCAGGCGCTGGCTGAAGCTACTGGTGGCTGTGTCGCTGACTCGCTGGAAATGGCTCGTTTTGGTCACGATCATAAAGCCAGTACGCTGATCGTTGCTGGTGTCCGTTTTATGGGTGAAACGGCCAAAATTCTGAGTCCGGAAAAGCGTATTCTGATGCCGACCCTTGAGGCCACCTGCTCTCTGGATATCGGCTGCCCTGTTGATGAGTTTTCAGCCTTCTGTGACCAGCATCCGGATCGCACTGTGGTGGTGTATGCCAACACGTCTGCAGCGGTCAAAGCACGTGCTGACTGGGTTGTGACTTCCAGTATCGCCCTCGATGTGGTTAATCATCTGAAAGCGAATGGTGAGAAGCTGATCTGGGCTCCCGATAAGCACCTTGGCAGTTATATCGAGCGCGAAACCGGTGCTGATATGATTCTGTGGGATAGTGCCTGTATCGTGCATGATGAATTCAAAGCCAAAGCGCTGGAGGATCTGAAGAAAGTTCATCCGGATGCTGCTGTTCTGGTTCATCCTGAATCACCTGAATCGGTGGTGAAGCTGGCAGATGCCGTGGGTTCAACCAGTCAGCTGATTAAGGCTGCTCAGACCTTGCCGAACGACACCTTTATTGTGGCCACCGATAAGGCGATTTTCTACAAAATGCAGCAGGCTGCGCCTGGTAAAACCCTTATTGAAGCGCCAACGGCCGGTAACGGTGCGACCTGCCGAAGCTGTGCGCATTGTCCGTGGATGGGTATGAACGGATTGAAAAATATTCGCGACGTGCTGAAAAATGGTGATCAGGAAGTTCTGATTGAAGAAAGCCTGCGTCAGCAGGCGGTGATCAGTCTGCAGCGTATGCTGACGTTCAATAAAGTCTAGTTAAAATTAAGATCCCGCGGGCTGGAGGCCATGGTCTCCAGCCGTTGTCTTATCAGCGACTCCTGCTGAAAATCCTTCGCTTTTCTGGCTGCTTCCAGCGCCAGGTCCATCTGCCTCAGAGCCTGTGCGTGCCGACCACTGAAAAACAGATACTCACCATTGGCGCGGTAGGCGATTAATGGCTGGCCGCCAGCGGCGGCAATACGCCCAAGTTGCTGCCATAGCAGCGGATCGGTTTTTCGTTCGCTGGTCAGATTTTTCAGTACTGAGATCGCTTCCGGAAAGCGCTTGTTCAGTGCCAGCAGTTCGGCTTTTCGCGTACGCAGTAACAGACTGGAAGGCTGATACGCCAGGGCATCACTGATCCTTTGCAAAGCTTTGTTGTTGTCGCCGTTGTGCTGATCTATTCGGCTCCCGAGGTCGATCACGGCAGCATGGCTGGCCCAGGGTTCGGCAATCCGGGCGAGCAACGCCGAGGCCTGGGACCACTGGTCTTTTTCGATTGCGATTTCTGCCAGACTGTAAGCCGATGTCGCAGCGGCTTCACTGTTGGTTGTAGCCTTATCAAGACGTTCCTGAAAATACTGTTCGCGGTTGGCGCTGGTAAGCTGATAGCGGCTGATTGCAGTGTTTTTCAGAATGCTGAATTCGAAGCCAGTGAGCCTTGGTTTGGCAGGGTATTGCTGTGCACGGTCAGCAGCATCGGCGATACGAGATTCAGTCAGTGGGTGTGTCAGCAGGAACTCGGGCGGATTGCCACCGAAGCGGTTGGCCTTAAGCATCTGTTCGAACATGCTTGGCATGGCACCGGGATCAAACCCCGCAGTCACCAATGTCTGCATCCCCAGGCGGTCAGCTTCACGTTCCCATTCCCGGCTGTAGGCCAGCTGGTTCTGGATACCGGCGGCCTGAGTGGTCATCAGGCCAGCAAAACCGGCATCAGGGTTGTTGGTGGCGATCAGAAGGATGCTGGCGAGCAGGGTTGCCAGGGCTACTGGTTCCTGTTTCTGCGCCTGTTCAATTTGTCGGGCAAAATGGCGTTGGCTGAGGTGGGCCAGTTCGTGGGCCAGTACCGCCGATAACTCGTCTTCATCACGAGCGTGCAGCATCAGGCCGTAATTGATACCAATAATACCGCCTGGTACGGCAAAGGCGTTCAGGTCGCCACTGTCGACGATAACAAACTCAAGCTCGCTCTGTTTTACATCGCTGTGTGGGATGAGGCGATAGACCAGGTTTTCCAGATAACTGGTCATCAGCGGAGTATCAATCGTTGGCGCCTGGGCGCGAAGCTGGCGGAGCCATGTGCGACCCAGCTGGTGTTCCTGTTGGAGTGAAACGTAGCCGGAGGCGCTATCGCCTAATGCTGGCAAATCTGTGTTGGCATTGGCCGGGAAACTAAAGGCCAGTAAAGCAACGGTAAAAAAATGGCTGAGGCGGTTCACGCTGCGGATCCTGTACATGACCTGTCGTTAGACTGGCCAGACGCTGTGAGTTCAATCCATGTGTGGCAGGCGCTTCACAGCCTGAGTCACGTTATACTAAGAGCCCAGTTTGGCAAAAGGCAGGCATCGTGTCTAATACAGTTCCCCACCATCAGTTTCTGGATGCATCCGGGCTTTCGTGTCCTATGCCTCTGCTGAAAACCAAGCTCGCGCTGAAGACTCTGGCGACCGGCGAAGTACTCTGGGTACGTGCAACTGATGGCGGTTCGTGGCGTGATATTCGTAAGTACGTTGATATGACAAGTAATGAACTGATCGCTGCTGCTGATGATCAGGGGCATTACGATTTCTGGATTAAAAAGGGAGCCTGAGAGCATGCTGAGTGTTCTGCGTCGCTGGATCGACCGATATTTTTCTGATGAAGAAGCTTTACTGCTGTTGCTGCTGATTGGCGCCGCATTGCTGGTCATTATTACTCTGGGAAAAGTACTCGCTCCTTTTCTGACCGCGGTGGTTATGGCTTACCTGCTGCAGGGGACAATGAACTACGTTAAAGCGCGTGGCATGGGCCATATTGGCGCGACGGTTCTGGTATTCCTGATTTTCATCGGCGTTTTACTGTTGCTGCTGTTTATTATCCTGCCGGCCACCTGGCAGCAGCTGACCCAGTTTTTCTATGAATTGCCAAAAATGGCAACCAAGGGGCAAGGCTTGTTACTGATGCTGCCGGAACAGTATCCGGACCTTGTCACTGATGAACAGGTGAAAACCTGGACTAAGCAGATCGGTGACGAACTGGCGTCTATGAGTCAGTTTGCCGTGAGTTTCTCGATTTCCGGCATCACCGGACTGATGAGCGTGCTTATCTACTGCGTACTGGTACCTATTCTGGTGTTCTTTTTATTGAAGGATGCGGACAAGATACTCGGCTGGTGTGCTTCCTTCCTGCCGCAGAAGCGCCAGTTACTGAGCCGTATCTGGGGCGAAATGGACATTCAGATTGCTAACTACATCCGTGGCAAAGTCATTGAAATCGTTGTGGTTGGCGGTGTCAGCTATGTAGCTTTCCTGATTCTGGGTATCAACTATGCAGCTCTGCTGGCGATTGGCGTGGGCCTGTCGGTGCTGGTGCCGTACATAGGTGCGGCGGTCATTACCGTGCCGATTGCGCTGGTAGGTTACGTGCAATGGGGATGGACTGAGGATTTTATCTGGCTAATGGTTGTCTACGGTATTATCCAGGCACTGGATGGCAATGTGCTGGTGCCCCTGTTGTTCTCCGAGGTGGTTAATCTGCACCCGGTTGCAATCATTGTGGCGGTACTGGTGTTTGGTGGATTGTGGGGCTTCTGGGGGGTGTTTTTTGCGATTCCGCTGGCGACCCTGCTGAAAGCTATTTTACAGGCCTGGCCTAACAGTATGGCAGCCGATGGTGACAGCGTCTGACTTGTCACCAAAGGCCCGCATCAGTAGACTTGCGCCTTTATTTTTCTTTGCCCTGCGTGGGCGAAATTCTTGGGAGTAGAGCTTGATGATTACCGGCAGTATTGTGGCTTTGGTAACCCCTATGCACGCTGATGGTCAGGTGGATTGGGAACGTCTGGACCAGTTGGTGGAGTTTCACATCAAACAGGGTACTGACGCCATCGTTGCAGTAGGCACCACGGGTGAATCTGCGACGCTCAGCACCGAAGAGCATTGTGAAGTTATCGGCCGCGTCGTCCGTGTAACGGCGGGTCGTCGTCCGATCATCGCTGGTACCGGTGCAAACTCAACATCAGAAGCGATTGAGCTGACTCAGGAAGCAAAAAACCTGGGTGCAGATGCCTGTCTGCTGGTAACGCCTTATTACAACAAGCCACCACAGCGCGGCCTGATCAAGCATCATGAAGCCATTGCTGCGGCGGTAGATATTCCACAGATTCTTTACAACGTACCAGGCCGTACGGCATGCGACATGCTGCCGGAAACCGTGGCTGCGCTGGCCGATATCGAACAGATCATTGGTGTGAAAGAAGCGACCGGTGATCTCGATCGTGCGCGTAAGCTGATCGAACTGGTCGGTGACCGCATGGCCGTTTACTCAGGCGACGACGAAACGGCATACGAACTGATTCTGCTGGGCGGTAAGGGCAATATCTCGGTTACTGCCAACGTGGCTCCAGCACTGATGCATGAACTGTGCATGCTGGCGTTGGATGGTAAGGCGGCCGAAGCTAAAGCGCTGAACGAACGTCTGATGCAGCTGCACAACGCGATGTTCGTTGAAGCGAACCCGATTCCGGTGAAATGGGCGATGAAGCGCATGGGCCTGATGGACCGCGGTATTCGCCTGCCACTGGTTGAGCTGGATGAGCGTTACTATCCGAAAGTTGAGCTCGCTCTGGCCAATCTGGATCTGATCTGATGACGCTGTCTGCGACCCTACGTACGCTGCTGGTGGGGGCTTTGGCCGCTGTCAGCGCAGCTTGCAGCCTGTTGCCGGACGATCAGGCAATGGCCTATTTGCAAGCCGAAGAACAGCCGCTGACCAGGGTGCCTGCCGGTACTGAGCTGGCGGTACAGGATGCCTACCCGATTCCGACGCTGGCTCAACAGCAGCAACGTCCGGGCAGTTTTGAAGTGCCTCGTCCCGCGCCTTATATTGAGGATAACGACGCAGATGCCGTTACCTCCCTCAATGAGTACAGCAGCGGCGCGATTAATGCCCGCATGGATAAAGATGGTGCTGGTTCAGCGATTCTGCGCTTGGACGGCAGTTATGCCAGCAACTGGGCTGCGGTGACTGAGGCTATCGCAGCCAGTGACCTGCGCTTATCTGACCTCAACCGCAGCACCGGTACCTATTATCTGGAAATGCAGACGGTTGTGCCGGCAGAGGAGCGGGGCTGGTGGGCTTCGCTGTGGGGAAGTGATGAAATCATCAGCGAAACTTATCTGCTGAAAATGAACCGTGCCCGCAATGGCGTGTATCTGTCGTTGTTAACCGACGCCGATACGCTGGCGGATGAATCGCTGACACTGGATGTGCTGAAACAGATTAAGTCCAAGCTGGAGCAGTGAGATACGCGTCCCTGGGAAGCGGCAGTCGTGGCAATGCGACACTGGTCGTTGAGAATGAAAGAGCTGTACTGATCGACTGCGGCTTCAGTAAGCGCAATGTGCTTACCCGGCTGCAGGCTTCTGGTACTGATCCGCGTCAGCTGGACGGTGTTTTTGTCACCCACGAGCATGGCGATCATGCAAAGGGTGTCGTGGCGCTGTGTGAAGGGCTGAATATTCCGTTTTATGCATCGTTTGGTACGGCGCGGAAGATGGAGTGGCTGGAGCATCCGCTGTGGCGCTGCATTCGCTCAGACGAGGTCATGACCGTCGGGGCGATGGGGGTTTTACCGGTTGTGGTGCCCCATGATGCCGAAGAGCCGTTGCAGTTTGTGATTGAAAATGCGCAACAGCGCAGGCTCGGAGTGCTGTCTGACCTCGGGTCGCTGACGCCGCACATCCTGAGCGCCTATGAAGGCTGTCATGGTCTTCAGGTAGAAGCGAACCATGACCCGCAGATGTTGCGTAGCGGACCGTACCCGCCGTCATTACAGGCGCGGGTAGCTGGCAATTTTGGTCATTTAAGTAATCAGCAGTGTGCTCAGCTGCTGGAGAGACTGATGTGGGATGGCCTGCAGCATGTCACCGCTGGCCACATCAGCGAAAAGAATAATGCGCGCACCCTGGTAGGGGAGGCGTTGTGCGGCGTGTTGGGGTGTGCCCCGTCTGACGTCCGCTTGCTGGAACAGGATGCCGTATCCGACTGGTGCCAGCTCTGAATCGAATGTTTGTTATATAAATCTGATCCCGGAGATCTTCATGGAAAAGCGTGAATTACTTTACTCAGGCAAAGCGAAATCGGTCTATACCACCGATGACGCCGATTACATGGTGCTGGAGTTCCGTAACGACACTTCCGCTTTCGACGGCAAGAAAGTAGAGCAGCTTGATCGCAAAGGCATGGTGAACAACAAGTTCAACGCTTTTATCATGACCAAGCTGGCTGAAGCAGGTATTCCTACGCATTTCGAACGTGCGCTGTCTGACAATGAGTCACTGGTTAAGTGCCTGAACATGATTCCGCTGGAGTGTGTTGTGCGTAACATCGCAGCTGGCAGCCTGTGTCGTCGTCTGGGTGTGGAAGAAGGCATTGAGCTGAACCCACCAACGTTCGAACTGTTCCTGAAGAATGATGCGCTGGGTGACCCTATGGTTAATGAATACCACGCTCGTTCATTCGGCTGGGCTGAAGAGCAGCATCTGGCGCGCATGAAGGAACTGACCTTCCAGGTTAACGCTGTGCTGCAGAAGTTGTTCGCTGACGGTGGCATGCTGCTGGTGGACTACAAGCTGGAGTTCGGTCTGTTTAAGGGTGAAGTCGTACTGGGCGACGAGTTCTCGCCGGACGGCTGTCGTCTGTGGGATAAAGAAACCCGCGAAAAACTGGATAAAGACCGCTTCCGTCAGGGATTGGGCGGTGTTGTGGAGGCCTACGAAGAAGTCGGCAGCCGCATTGGTATTCAGTTCGACTGATTATGAGAGCCACCTTCGGGTGGCTTTTTTGTGTCTGCTGTGTGACCTGCGTCGTCATTTGCGGGCCACTGTCAGGGATTTTGAGGGGAAAGAATTGGCATTGCCGCCATTTCTGGGCAAACTAAGGTTAAGCCGCTGATGGACAGTGGCAACGAACAATAAACTGAACGGGATGATCCAATGAAAAAGACCGTAATGGCGACAGCGTTACTGGCAATGCTGCCAATGGCTGCTCAGGCTGATCTGGTTTTCACTGTCGGTGCAAAGGCCAGCATCTGGAATGTTGAGCCAACCGGCCAGCTGGACGACGATGTATCGGTAGAGAAAGATGGTCTGAACATCGACTCTGAAAATGGTCAGCAGCTGTCTGTGTATTTCGAACACCTGGTACCGGTTCTGCCTAATGTAAAAATCAAGCAAACATCTCTTGAGCTGGAAGGTGATGGTAGCCTGTCAGCGAGCTTTGCTGATCAGACTTTTAACGAAGACGTAACCAGCACCATGGATCTGTCGCACACCGACCTGACGCTGTACTGGGGTCTGCCTCTGCCGGTGCCATTCGTGGATGTTAACTTCGGTCTGACTGCACGCCAGTTTGATGGCATGGCGGAAGTGACTGGAGCAACTGCAGGCACCGAAAGTGTTGATCTCGATTTCGTTCTGCCAATGGCTTATGGCGAAGTTCAGATTGATACGCCGTTCGGTATCTACGGTCATATCGACATGAACTATGTCGGTTACGGTGACAATAAAATGTCCGATATCAGCTATGGTCTGGGCTATGATCTGCCGGTACCAGTAGTGGATATTGGCCTTGAGGCTGGCTATCGTAAGATGTCTCTTCAGACTGATAAAGATGATGTCGACATCGCCGCTGATGTGGATCTGTCTGGCGCCTACTTTGGTGCGTCACTGGCCTTCGGCTTCTGATTATCAGACATAAAAAAAGCGGCGTAAGCCGCTTTTTTTATGTCTGCCATTTACTCTTTTTCGCGAATAAATTCGGCCATTATTTTGCCCGACTTTTTATCGGCTACCAGAATGCTTAGGACCTCAGCGCGTACTGCATGCGTCGGGTGCTTCCGGTAAGTGGACTCAAGATAGCAACGATCACTGATAACGCAGAAGCGCAGGCCCATTTGCAGCTTTAAGGAGCGTGCGGAGGTGTATGGGTAGGCACTTTCCGGTGTGGTTTTCCAGGAAAGGTCATCGAACAGGCCTGGCTCCCAGAACCACTCGCTGTTGTCTGAGTAAAGGCTGTTGTAGTTCTTGAAATTCAGAGTTGCAGCCACCCAGCGCTGGCCACGCTCTTTCAGCATCATCTGACCGAGACGGTTCATTTCCGTTTCTTCGGTCAGCACAAACTCCAGTACTGATTTGGCGCTCTGGCCAGGCTGATACTGGGCTTTTTCGTCCGGAAAAAGTGGGCTGTAGTCAGTGCTGTTTGGCAGGTTGCGCATACCAACAATGGTGAAGCTTTGCTTGTTGCTTCCATAGTTATAGCGTGCCGGCTGTAATTCAAATTCAACAAAATACGTGGTTGCCGGGTCCAGTGTGGTTTCTGCCGCTGCTGAAAATAACGCTGCAACCTGCTTATCAGTGATTCGCTGGCTTTTCTGCCAGGCTGCATGTGCGCCTTTACTGCGTTCGCTCATCCGTTGCTCACGCGCCTGTGCTTCCTGCTGGGCAGCCAGTGCCGCTGCTTCTGCACGCTGAGCTTCGAGCAATTGCATGCGACGTAATTCTTCTTTGGATGGACCTGTGCAGGCTGTCAGTGCCAGTACGCAGGAAAACAGCAGAATTCCCTGTTTCATTTTGATTCCTCATCTCTAGTGCAGCGCTGATTATATCCGTCTGGCAGACTAAATCGACCGAAAGTCCGATAATGGCCCGTTCTGCATGCTGGCTGGACAATACTGGAATAAGTGTGACACTCTGCTGAAAAACAATGGAACTTCCCGTGAAAATAAGAACTTTATTCTTCGTTGCTGTTCTTACTGCCTGTTCTCAGGGCTTAAGTGGTGTTTCCGATCGGGAATTACGTCAGCGTCATTATGACTGTCAGCATGATGTAAATCTCAGTACCGCAGAACTTCAGGTATGCCACAACATTCGCCGGGAATGTGAAAAACGTGCTGCAGCGGGTAATTATGTCTGTTAGTGCCTCGCTGGTACTGGCCTGACATAGGAAATTCATCGCGCATGTAGTAACTTACCCACCTACAGAAATCTCATGCAAGGATACGTCATGAATCTTTTGAAACCGGCTTCTGCGATTGTACTCGGAGCCATGTTGTTGACCGGTTGCGGTCAGGAGGAAAAAGTGAAACTGGAAAACCACATTGATCAGGCAAGCTATGGTGTTGGTCTGAATATCGGTCGTCAACTGTCTCGTGAAGGCGTTGATATGAACCCGGACGCCGTAGCAGCAGGTATCAAAGATGCCCTGGCCAATGCGGAACAGCGTATTGATGACGAAGTTATTGCAGCTGCATTTGAAAAAGTTCGTGAAGAACAGGTTCGCAAACAGGAAGCTCTGAATGACGCAGCGTCTAAAGCGAGCGAAGAGTTCCTGGCGGAAAATGCAAAGCGCGAAGGCATCACTGTGACCGAATCCGGTCTGCAGTACGAAGTTCTGACTGCAGCAGCAGAAGGTCAGCCTTCTCCTGAAGCAACTGACACTGTACGTGTTCATTATCACGGTACCCTGATCGACGGCTCTGTATTCGACAGCTCAGTTGATCGCGGTGAACCAGCTCAGTTCCCGGTTAACGGTGTGATCCGTGGTTGGGTAGAAGCGCTGCAGATGATGAAAGTGGGTGACAAGTGGAAACTGTACATCCCGGCAGAGCTGGCTTACGGTGCTCGTAGCCCAAGCCCGGCTATTCCTGCAAACTCTGCTCTGGTATTTGAAGTAGAGCTGCTGGAAATCGTGAAGTAATCACGGCGCTGAAGCAGGAAAAGCGGCGAAAGCCGCTTTTTTTATGCCTGTTCTTCGGCCCTGGTGGCACTGACCGGCGCACGCTGCAGGCATTCATTCAGGTCAGCAATGGTGCGGCGAATTCGATTCAGCTGCGATTCGTTCAGGGTGATGGTGGTGTCACACCGGCGGCAATTAACGTAAGGGCGTTGCAGGATCTGATCTGCGCGCTGAGATGTGATGGTGTCACAGCCGGGGCAGGTCACAGGGTAAATTGTGGCTTGAGCAACAGAATTCACAGCATTTCCGGAGCATAAAAAATAAGATGCTCAGAAGCTAATGGAAAAGTATGAAGAAAAAAAGAAGGAAGTGTTAAGACTGTCGAAGTGATGGTCGGGGTAGAGAGATTCGAACTCCCGACATCCTGCTCCCAAAGCAGGCGCGCTACCAGACTGCGCTATACCCCGAACGCTGAAAAGAAATTGGCTCCCCGAGCTGGACTTGAACCAGCGACCAACGGATTAACAGTCCGCTGCTCTACCGACTGAGCTATCGGGGAACATCTCGACAGCGGGGCGTATATTACGGATACGGCCTTTTTTCGTCAACCCCTTTTTTCAAAAAAAAGTTAAGAGAAAACAAGATGTTAGAGCGAAGGCCGATGTTTCGGGGGTTGCAGGGGTGTTTACAGCGTTTCTGGCTGTGTTGGCAGGGCTGTCAGGCTGCTGGGAAGGGTCGTAAACACAAGTGATGGCTGCTGATAATGTTTTCAGTGCACAGCTTTTGCGGACTTTGGCCCTTCTCTGCAGGCGGCAGGGAATAGCATTTGCTTAACTTTCGTAAGGGTCAGCCTTTTGACAGGCTAGACTGGTTATGTCAGGAATGGCAGTTGTGCATGCACCATAGTCGGGCGCTTCATGCCACACTGCGGGCAGTACCATCTTCTGTAGCGGGGATGAGCTGCTCAGAATCAGGTTGTTCACAGGGGGATAGTGATGCAGATTCAGGCACCTTTTGAGTTGGTGTTGTTTGGCGGCCTGGGGGATCTGGCACAGCGTAAGCTGTTGCCGGCTATGTATCTCCTGCATAGGGATGAACGTTTGCCGGATGAAGGTTTAATCTATTGTACAACCCGACGCAGCACCAGCCGTGAAGCCTTTCTGGATATCGTGCGCAATGCCATTCGCCAGCATGTGCCCGGTGATTGTGTTGAGGAAAGTGTCTGGCAGAGCTTTACCGAGCGCTTACAGCTGGTTGAGCTGGATCTCAGTGATGAAGTGCATTATCAGGCCTTGCGTAAGGTACTCAGCAAAGATGATGTTAATCGGGTGTTTTATCTGGCAACCGGCTCTGACCTGTACACCAGTATCTGTCGGGGACTGCACAACAGTCAGCTGATTCAGTCGCAGAGCAAAGTGGTGCTGGAAAAGCCAATTGGTCACGACTACCCGTCTGCCACCACAATTAATGCCGCGGTGGCGGAGTTTTTCAAAGAATCTCAGATATATCGAATCGACCATTACCTCGGTAAAGAAACGGTACAGAATCTTCTGGTATTACGTTTCGCTAATTCGCTGTTTGAGTCGCAGTGGAATCAGAAGTACATCGACCACATTCAGATTACTATTTCCGAATCCCTTGGGGTGGAGAAACGCGCAGGCTTTTATGATCACGTCGGTGCTATGCGGGATATGTTCCAGAATCATTTACTGCAATTGCTCTGTATTACTGCGATGGAGCCGCCGTCACGTTTAGAGTCGGATGCTGTGCGTGATGAAAAAGTGAAGGTACTGCGTGCACTGAAGCCGATTATCGGCGGTGCCATTACCGAAAAGGTGGTTCGTGGCCAGTACGATGCCGGCGTGTCAGACAGTAAGCCGGTTCCGCGTTACCGTGATGAACCCGGTGTCGAACCTAAAAGCATGACGGAAACCTTTGTTGCGGCAAAAGTCGAAATTGATAACTGGCGCTGGGCCGGTGTGCCATTTTATTTACGCACAGGCAAACGACTGGCGGAAAGAGCCTGTGAAATTGTGGTTCACTTTAAGGAAATACCACACTCAATTTTTCCGCTGCAGCATAAAAATACCATGGCCAATAAGCTGGTGTTCCGCCTGCAGCCGGATGAGGGGGTACGGCTGATGCTGTGCGAAAAGCGTGTCGGTCCGGGGATGAGTGTTCGGCCTATGAACCTCAGTCTGAATCCGGCGAATCACAAACAAACCCGTGTACCGGAAGCCTATGAACGCCTGTTGTTTGATGTTCTGACCAGTAATTCAACATTGTTTTTACGCGATGACGAGTTACTGGAAGCCTGGCGCTGGGTTGATCCCATTCTGCAAAGCTGGGAAGAATCTGAACAGCGCCCTGAGCCCTATACTTCAGGTACCTGGGGGCCAGCAGCGGCGACGTTGTTGCTGGCGAAAGATGGACGTTTGTGGGATGAAAACAGCTGACTGGCTGTTTGCCGTTACTTCAGGGAGTCACTATGCAGGATTTACGTTTTTCAGATTCCGATGTTCTGGCCCGGCAGCTAGCAGGAGATCTGGCTGCACGTATGCGCAAAGGAATAGAACAGCGCGGACGCGTCTGTATCGCCGTCAGTGGTGGCAATACACCCAAGGCATTTTTCGACGCTTTATCGCGAGAGCCGCTGGCGTGGGAAAAAGTGCTGATTACGCTGGTGGATGAGCGTTGGGTGGATGCTGAGCATGATGCCAGTAACGCCCGATTAGTGCGTGAGTATTTATTGAAAAACGGCGCGCAAAAGGCTTACTTTCTGCCGCTTAAAAATGCTGCAGCAACCCCTGTAGATGGTTTTATGGAATGCGAAAATCGCCTGCATGAGCAGATTATCAGGCTAGATTATGCGGTGCTGGGAATGGGTACCGATGGCCATACCGCCAGTTGGTTTCCGCATTCTAAAGCACTGGCCTCGGCGTTGAATGAGGCTGGCGGGGCCTGGTGCTGCCCGGTAATGGATGCGCCTTCCATGCCTCAGCGTATGACGCTGACCTGGAGTCTGCTGGCTCAGTGCCGGCATTTATTTCTCCATTTTGAGGGACCCGACAAAGATCAGGTATTCAGCCGTGCCTGTTTTGCGGATGATGTTCATAACCTGAACGAAATGCCGGTCCGCACACTGATAGGTCAGTCTTCGGTAACCCTAAGCCTTTATCGCACGCAGGGAGAATAAAGTATGCACCCACTGATTGAATCAGTGACGCAACGTATTCGGGAACGCAGCCGCGTAACCCGCGAAGCCTATTTGCAGCAGATCCGGCAGACGGTGGCCGAGGGTCCGGTCAGAGACAGTATCAGCTGTACTAATCTGGCGCATACTTACGCGGCGTCGAGTGCTGATGAAAAATTGATTCTGCGCCAGAACCATCGTGCTGCCAACATTGCCATTATTAACGCTTACAACGATCTGTTGTCGGCGCATGCTCCTTATCGTGATTATCCGCAGCAGCTGAAAAAGGCGCTGGCAGATTGCGGTCACGCAGCACAGGTTGCCGCTGGCGTACCGGCGATGTGCGATGGCGTGACTCAGGGGCAGACCGGAATGGAATTGTCGCTTTTCAGTCGTGACGTCATTGCGTTGAGTACTGCAATTGCGCTTTCTCATCAGGTATTTGATGGTGCCCTGATGCTGGGAATCTGCGACAAAATTGTCCCCGGACTGTTAATGGCAGCGCTGCGCTTTGGCCATTTACCCGCGGTCTTTGTCCCTGCCGGGCCTATGCCGTCCGGTATCAGTAATGGCGAAAAAGCGCGTGTGCGTCAGGCTTATGCGGCGGGCAAAGCCGGGCGGGAAGAATTGCTCGACAGTGAAATGGCTTCCTACCATTCAGAAGGCACCTGCACCTTTTATGGCACCGCCAATTCCAATCAGATGCTGATGGAAATTATGGGGCTGCAGTTGCCTGGCTCTTCGTTTGTTAATCCCCAGGATCCGCTCAGATCCTTGCTGACTGCTGAGGCAGCACGTTGCGTCGCTGCACAGACTGCGCTTATGCCTGACTTTCTGCCCGTTGGCCAGCTGGTGGATGAACGCACCATGGTGAATGCAGTGGTTGGTTTGCTCGCTACAGGTGGCTCTACTAATCACAGTATTCACCTGGTGGCCATAGCTCGCATGGCCGGGATTATTCTCGACTGGAAAGATATGGCCGAACTGTCTGACATCGTACCGCTGCTGGCCCGGGTTTACCCCAACGGTAAGGACGATATCAACGCTTTTCAGCGCGCCGGTGGTATGGCCTTCCTGATTCGTGAATTGCGTGATGCCGGACTGTTGCATAACGATGTGAAAACCATCATGGGTGAAGGACTGGACGCTTATTGTCAGGAGCCCTATATCGATAGTCAGGGAGAGGTTAGCTGGCGGCCGGCAGGCAGTGAAAGTCTGGACCTCGACGTATTGGCTCCGGCTCATGCGCCCTTTATGCGAGAAGGCGGCATGAAGCTGGTTGAAGGAAATCTCGGGCGGGCGATGATGAAGGTCTCTGCGGTACCGGATGATCGCTGGGTTGTTGAGGCGCCGGCGCGGGTATTTCGCGATCAGAACGAAGTACTCCGCGCTTACGAAAATGACGAGCTGAATCAGGATGTGGTCGTGGTGCTGGTGGGGCAGGGACCATCTGCCAATGGTATGCCGGAATTACACAAACTGACCCCGGCACTGACCAATTTGCAGGAAGCCGGGTTCAAAGTGGCTCTGGTGACTGACGGACGCCTGTCCGGCGCATCAGGCAAGGTACCAGCGGCTATTCATGTGTGTCCTGAGGCGTGTCATGGCGGTCCGCTTGCCACTGTTAAGGACGGCGACGTTATTCTGCTGGATGGTCACGCCGGGGTGCTGCGGGTACAGGGACATGATTTCAGTCAGCGGTCGCCACAGATTGTGGGTACGGATGGCAACATGGGAGTGGGGCGAGAGTTATTTGCAGGATTCCGTGATCGCGTCAGTGCTGCCGATCAGGGGGCAATTTCCATTGGCTGGTAATTATCAGGGAGTTTTTTATGGCTGATCACATGTGGGATTTGTGGCTTGAGCGGGCTAAACCGCTGGTGCCGGTGATCGTAATTAACTCTCCACTGGAGGCTGTGCCGTTGGCTCAGGCGCTGGTGGATGGTGGTGTTCGTTTGCTGGAGGTAACGCTGCGTACACAGCATGGGCTGGGCGCGATTGAGGCGATTCGTCAGGCAGTACCGGAAGCGATTGTCGGCGTCGGGACTGTCACCAGTGCACAGCAAATGGAAAGTGCACTGAAGAAGGGCGCGCAGTTCGTTGTAAGCCCCGGAAGCTCTGATGATTTATTTGCCTGTGCCAGAGAATGGGGCGGTCCCTTTCTGCCGGGAGTGGCCACGGCCAGTGAAGTGATGCGAGCGCGGGAGGCTGGATTTCGTTATCAGAAGTTCTTTCCGGCGACAGCTGCCGGCGGCATACCGATGCTGAATGCCTTCTCAGGACCATTTTCAGATGTTCGTTTCTGCCCAACAGGAGGCATTGGTCAGAGTAATCATCATGAATTCCTGGCATTAAAAAATGTTTTTGCGGTAGGTGGCAGCTGGTTAACGCCCGTTGATGCGGTATCGGCACAAAACTGGCAAGCAATTACCTCATTGGCCATTGCTGGATAAGTTTCATGTCAGAGAGCTTCATCAGAAAAATTGAAGAGCGTTTAACCCGTATTTATTCGGAGTCCGTGAAGTCGGTTGATGTTTCACAGGTTGCCTGTCAGATCGAACGGCTTTGCCAGCCTCTGCTGGATGGGCAGACCAGCTACACGCTGGGTGACGAGGGGCGCTGGAGTGAGAAAGACTCGATTCTGATCACCTACGCGAACAGCATTCAGACGCCGGGTGAGATTCCTTTACAGACTCTCAGTGCGTTTCTGGAAGATAACCTGCACGGCACCATTAATAATATTCACATACTGCCTTTTTTCCCGTACAGCTCGGACGATGGTTTTTCGGTTATCGATTATCGTCTGGTAAACCCTGACTGGGGTGATTGGCAGGATATTGCCCGTATCGCAGGGAAATTTGATCTGATGGTTGATCTGGTGATTAATCATTGCTCCCGCGAGAATCTGTGGTTCTTTGACTACATAGCCAATAACGAGCCTTACAGTGATTACTTCATCGAAGTTGATCCGGAAACAGACGTATCGGCCGTTACCCGACCGCGCAATACACCATTGTTGACACCGGTACATACCCATCGGGGTATTCGTCATGTGTGGGCAACCTTCAGTGAAGATCAGATCGATGTGAACTTCGAGAATCCAGCGGTGTTGCTGGAATTTATGCAGATTCTGCTGCTGTATGTGGAGCGCGGAGCCAGGCTTATACGGCTGGATGCGATTGCCTATCTGTGGAAGAAAATCGGTACTAATTGTATTCACCTGCCGCAAACCCATGAAGTTGTAAAACTCATGCGCGACGTTCTGGATTACTGCGCTCCGCGTACCATCCTGTTGACGGAAACCAACGTCCCGGTAGCAGAGAACCTCAGCTATTTCGGCAGTGGTGATGAAGCGCATATGGTGTACCAGTTTGGTTTGCCACCGCTGGTGTTACATGCTCTTAATCGCGGAAACTCCAGCTTCCTGACCGATTGGGCGGACAAGATTCCGCCACTGGAAGATGGTTGTACCTATCTGAATTTTACCGCATCACATGATGGTATCGGTGTTCGCCCGGTAGAGGGTATCCTGCCAGAGCGCGAAGTGCAGGACCTGATTGACTGCATGCACCGTTTCGGTGGTTTTGTCAGCATGAAGGCCAACTCCGACGGCAGTCAGAGTCCGTATGAAATTAACATCACGCTGTTTGATGCCTGTATGGGAACCCGTCGTGGTACCGATCATTTTCAGGTTCAGCGTTTTCTGTGTTCACAGGCGATTATGCTCAGCATGCAAGGCATTCCGGCTGTCTATATCCACAGCCTTCTGGCTAGCCCCAATGACCTCGATCATGTTGAGAAAACAGGTCGAACCCGTTCGATTAACCGTAAAATCTGGGATAAGTCAGAGCTGGATTGCCTGCTGAAAAACCCGGTGACTCCGCAGGCTGAGGTGTTTGCTGAGTTACGTCGTATGATTGCTCTGCGCAGCCAGCAGAAGGCATTTCACCCTTCTGCGCGTCAGGATATTGTGCGCATTAACAGTGATTTGTTTATCAACCGTCGCAGCCATCCGCAGCAAACAATTTACTCCGTCTCGAATGTGACTGAGCGAATGCTGAAGTTGCCGCTGGATGTTCTGGGCTTCTTGCCGGATGGTTTACGTGACTTGCTGGCATATGACCAGGAAGTCACTACCACGGAGCTTTACCTGGCCCCGTATCAGACGGTATGGCTGACAGCGGATAAATAAAAAAGAGGCTTAAGCCACTAGTGTCCCACAGTTTTAAAGATATCGGTTTTCTATAAACGACTTTTAAATCCGCAATGCCTGCTGCCTCCCAGGGGA
>NZ_JAEDAH010000070.1 GCF_020320395.1 Thalassolituus marinus
AGTTCCCCTGGTAGGCAGTAGGCATTGCAGATTTAAAAGTCGTTTATAGAAAACCGATATCTTTAAAACTGTGGGACAGCAGTGGGCTGAGGCCGGTTTTTTTATTTCCGGCATTTTTGTGTGTCAGAATTATGACAGCTCGGTGGCTGAACATTCCTTAGTCTGGTCAGTTATCCACATTGAGGAATGTGGGTGGTTACTAACTGTTTAGCCAGCAAGGTTACGTCGCTTCCATTTCTCTAATTGGTTCTTTCGTACCAGAGCCTCATTTTGGCGCACGGCGCTCCGAATTGATGCGGGTTATGCACACAGCGGGAATTGGCCGTTTTCTATACGACTATTTGGCCTGAAATATAGTAAACACCCTATTGATTTATGTAAGTCATTGAAAAATAAAGAATTTTAATTTGTTCAAAAAATAACCAATCTGACGTAAAGCCCATAATTACGCGACTTAGGTTACGATATAAATAAGGTATCAACAGATTTATCCACAGTTTCTGTGGACAGTAAATCTGGTCAAAGTGAGGTATTGGGAAAAATCTCAAAATGGCCGGATTTTTCAAATGTAAAGACTTGACGTGATTTTCAGTTCGTTGTTATGCACATTAAAAGAGTCGATGTTCTGAACGTAAATTCAAAAGTCAAAAATCTGAAAGATCAGCGAACTCTGGCTGTAACTTATTGAAAAATATAGATTTAGCAATCTGGGTCAAAAACAATCAATTTGTCAGAAACCCGCATAAACACTGGCTTTGCGGGACTTTTCTAAAACTTTTCCAATGACTTATCCACAGAAATTGTTGATAAATCCACGACCCCTTGAATTTTGTGGGTTTGCGGCCCTGTGGATCGTTTATTTCCAGCGATTCACAGCGGTTCTTCATCTTCATTTGTGCGATTCAGGAACAAATCCAGGGATGGATGAGGTTCCTCACAGAACGTATCTCTGACGCTGTCCGGCACTAAGTCGGTCCAGCCGAACATATCCAGCAGCCGCCGGAAGATAGCGTCTGGTGGTGCAGTGAAGGTCATGGTCTCCCCACTGATCGGATGCGGCACGGTTAACTCGGATGCATGCAACAACAGACGTGGAGCTTGCAGGTGATCGCGGAAGTAGCGGCTGTGGCGTCCCTTGCCGTAGCGGGCATCACCAATGATCGGATGGGCCAGATGCTTGAGGTGACGGCGTAGCTGATGTTTGCGGCCGGTATGAGGCGTACATTCGACGAGCGAATAGCGTGACTGTGGATACTTATCGATTTCCACCGGAATTTCGACCTGCGCCAGGCAGCGAAAATCGGTAATGGCTTCCTGTACCGGACGAATACGCTCGTGTTTTGCGTATTTATCGACCGGTGGTGCCATCGGGTAGTCGAGGTGGGTAAATTCGGGCATCCAGCCACGGACAATAGCCAGATACTTTTTATCAACACTGCGCTGGCGCCAGAAGTCGGTAATCTGGCTGGCCATTTCCTGACTCAGAGCGAACACCAGAACTCCGGAGGTGGGCTTATCCAGGCGGTGTACCGGGTAGACGCGCTGACCGAGCTGATTGCGCACCAGCTGCAGGGCAAACTGTGTTTCGTGGCGGTCGATTTCGCTGCGGTGCACGAGCAGACCACTGGGTTTGTTAATCGCAACCAGGGTTTCGTCCTGATAGAGGATTTCCAGTTCTGTGCTCATCTGATCGGCTCCGGTTTAAAGCGCGCGACTTTACCTTATTCATGCGCACAAGTTAACGTATGGGCTATGCGCATGCGGGTATGATTTCGTTTTCGTTTACCTATAACAAAGATAACAACAGGTTCTGCTATGAAATTCTGGCTGTCTGTCGGCGCACTGGTCGTATGTGCGTCACTGATTGCAGTGCGTCTGGTGTATGTTGAATCGGCGCCTTTCCCTGATCGCAGTGGTATGCCATTGCTGGCATCGACGGCACTCGAGCGGGTAGCCGATCTGCCGCAGCCACCGGGCAACATTGCGGTTCTCAATGACGATACCTTCTTTTTTACGTTTCATCCGGAAGCTTCGCCGGCGCTGAATGTTGCGCGCTGGCATCAGGGCGAGGTGACGGCTTTCCCGGGTCCGCAATGGCAGCCGGGTGGCGATCATAAGGATGCTCTGCACGAAGTATTATCGGTACGCCTGCATGGCAACGAACTCTGGCTGCTCGACAACGGCCGTCATGGATTCTCATCAGTGCGTTTGCTGGCATTCAATGCCAGCAGTGGCGAGTTTCTGCAACAGTACCGTTTTCCTCGCCATGTTTTTCCGCTCGGCTCACATGCCAATGATTTCCGCATTTCTGACGATGGTCGTTATTTCTTTATTACCGATGCCAGTTTGTTTTCACGTACCCCGGCGCTGGTGGTATACGACCAGCAAAGCGGACACAGCCGACGGTTGCTGGAGGGGCACTCATCGGTCGCGCCGGGGCCTTTCCAGCCGGTGGTGCAGGGACGCGACATGACCCTGTTTGGCTTATTCACCATCAATCCGGGCGTGGATGGTATTGCGCTGGATGCACAAAATGAATGGCTCTATTTCGCCTCGGTGGCGGCGGATCAGGTTTATCGACTGGCGGTTAGTGATGCGGTCAATCCAGAGCTTAAAGCATCAGAGCTGGCAGCACGGACAGAGGCTTTGGGCGAGAAGACCATGACCGATGGCATGGCGATTGACCGGCAGGATAACCTGTATCTGTCGGATCTGGAGAATTCGGCCATTGTCAGACGTACAGCGGATGGCGAATTGCAGACTCTGTTACGTTCAGCGGATTTGCGCTGGCCGGATGGTTTCAGTCTGTATGGCGATTACCTGTACGTTACCTGCTCAGCGCTGCATCAGGTACTGGGGCGAAGTCAGGAAGAGATCCGTGCCGCGGGACCATTTCAGATTTATCGCATCAATCTGGCCGACGCCAGGCTGGCACTGGAAGAACTCTGACTTTCTGTGTCTTTCAGGTTGCTGAACACCGCGTGGCTTTCGTGATTGGTTGCGCAGTGAAAGTCGAGTAATAGCAGTGACAGTTTTTCCGGGTCTTCCAGATGGGGGAAGTGTCCGCAACCAAGACGATGCTGCGGCAGGCGTGTCAGCGGGGGCAGAGCACGGCGTAACGGATCAAATTCGCCGCTGATCACCTGTACCGGAGCATCGAAGGCTTCGTGCTGCAGTTCTTCCGCCAGCGGCAACTCAAAACGATAGTTAAATAACCGTGGCAAGACCTGCAGTCCCTGATGCGCACAGAGCAGCTGCCAGCTGTCGTGCAGACGCTGGGTTGTCAGGCGCGCGAACGGGCCTGTCAGTGTTTCCAGATAACGGCCGTACAGGCCCATGGTTAACCAGCGCCGCAACAGTTTTCCGGATGGTTCCGAGATCCAGCGTTCACGCCACAGAAACCCTTCACGATTGCCACACAGACGTGGTGTTATCCAGCTGACGGCCTCGGGAGGCTGATCACTGGCCATCAGCTCTGTGGAGACGGCAGCGCCATAGTCATGGGCGATGATCTGGTAGTGTTCGATATTCAGATGGTTCAGCAGGCTGAGTATTGCGTCAGCCTGATCTGCCAGTCGGTAGTCATAGTTCAGTGATTTATCCGAGTCTCCGCAGCCGGGAAAGTCGGCTGCGATCAGACGGAATTGCCCGACCAGCATTGGCCACAACGGGTGCCAGTCCCAGCTACTGCCGGGCAGGCCGTGCAGTAGCAGCAAAACAGGACCTTCTCCCTGGTCCTGATAGCAGATATTCAGGTTCTGCCAGTTGAACGACTGTTGCTGGCTACGCCAGATATTCGGGTTGAGCACATGATCTCCTTACAGGCTTATTTATAATTATTCGCCTGGTACTCACTGGGTCAGTCCTTTATGGGAGCAAACAGCAGATCTGTTTCTCCGTAGTCGATACCGAAGCCGGACAGCGCGGCGCTGATCTGCCCCCGGTGATGCGTCTGGTGGTTGAACAGGTGTTGCAGAATGAGGTCGAGAGGCCAGCTCATTTCTTCGCCGCGGGTATTGGTGTAAGTCACCACATCGGTGGCATCATCGGCGCGCAATAAATCGCACCAGCGCACCAGCACATCATCTGTCTGTGTGCGCATAGCGCGCAGTGCCGGAAGGTCAACGACCAGCGTGTCACGCAGAGTAATGGGGGAAGGCAGGGATTTCAGTTCTTCAAGAATAGGGAAAATAGCGGACATTCGTTTTGTCCATAGCAGATCAGTCACCAGCAGGTGATTCCAGCTACCCAGTACCGAGCCAAAAAACAGGCCGCAGTCTTCCTGCAACTGCTCTGTGGATAGTTGTTCACAGGCGTCCAGCAGCTGCTGATTGATCCAGCGGTTGTAGCGGGCATAGCGGCTATAGTGATCTGACCACGGCATCGCAATTCTCCCTTGGTATAAGGTTACTCTATGCCACGTCCCGGTTATCGGCAAGTCAGCGCCTGAGCCTGCTGGCTGAGATTGAGATGGGGCGCTGATTTCGCTACCTTAGCGCCTTTCTGCAATGGACTGTAAAACATGCTGCGCGCAACTTTGCTGTGTATTTCCCTCATTCTGACGGCTTTAGTACAGGCCGAGCCGGTTGCCTGGGATCGCGATGACGATGACTGGCGTAGCAGTCGGTCAGAGCACTTCGTTATTCATTTCCGCTCCGGTTATCAGGATATGGCCCGATATGCGCTGTCGGTTGCTGAGCGTGTGCATACCGAACTGGTGCCATTTTTTGGCCAGGCACCGGATGTGCCGACGCAAATGGTCTTAGCCGATGATGTTGATTACTCCAATGGCTGGGCAACACCACTGCCGTTCTCGCAGATACGTTTGTTTGTCAGTCCCCCGGAAGATGTGGCGGGGCTGGAGCATATGGATGACTGGCTGCATGGCCTGATTCGTCATGAGTACGTCCATGTTTTGCATATGAACATGGCGCAGGGCGTACCGCAGAAAGGACGTAGCCTGTTTGGCCGCCTGCCATGGTTTTTCCCCCACGTTTTTACACCGCCGACCTTTATTGAAGGACTGGCAGTCTATCTGGAAACCAACCATGAACAGGGCTACGGCCGCCTGGATGGTACCTACTACGATATGCAGATGCGGGTGGAAGTGGCCAATGGCATCGATTCACTGGACAAGGCCGTTATTCCTCTGCGTGACTGGCCACGGGGCAAGGCGTATCTGTATGGCGCTTATTTTATGGCTTATATCGCTGAAACCTATGGTGATGAGGCGCTGTCGCGTTACCTGAGGCTCTACAGTCGCCAGATACTGCCGTTTTTTATGCAGAACAGCACTGCCCGCCGGGTATTCGGCAAGTCCTTCGCAGGTTTGTGGCAGGACTATCAGCAGTGGCTGGAGGCCCGTTTCAGTGCTCGCAATCAGGCGCTGATGGCGGACCTCCGTGAAGGTGAGAGTTTGCCGCTGGTACCGGGTTACCGTCGCAAAACGGCAGCCATGGGCGATCAGCTTTGGTTGGTAACCAACAACAGTGAAGAGCGCAGTTTCATTGCACGCTGGTCAGATCCGCAGGCTGGTGGTGAGCTGCAGGAGCAGGAGCCGGTGCGCGGTGCAGCAGATCTTGATGTCGCAGCGGACGGTCGCGTTGTGCTGTCGCGCCAGATTGCCCGGGTGTCCGGGCGGGTCATCGACGACGTCTTTATCTGGACTGATGAGCTGGGCTATGAGCGCCTGACTGACGATATGCGTCTGCGTAAAGTGCGCTGGTCGGCTGATCAGCAGTCGGTTATTGCCAGCCGTAAGGATGCTGGCCTCAGTGAATTATGGCAGCTGTGGCCGGACGGACGTCAGCAGCGTTTGTGGCAGTCAGAGCAGCATCAGGTACTGGGCGATTTCGATGTGTGCGCCGACGGCAGGCTGGTGGCGGCGATAAAAATGCCCGGCCAGGGCTGGAACCTGGCGGAGTATCTGCCGGCCGCTGGCTCTTGGCGTCTGCTGACGGATACCCGCGCGACCGAAAACGGCCCAGAGTGCCAGACGGACGGCCGCGTGCTGTTCAGCGCTGATTACGATGGTGTTTACAACCTGTATGTGCTTGATCCGGGCACAGGTCTGGTGCAGCAGCTGACCCGGGTTCTGGGCGGGGCGTTTGAACCTCGTCAGCTGGCGAGCGGCGTTGTCTATCAGAGCTACACCGCTGACGGCTTTCAGTTGATGAAGCTGAATAACCCGCAACCGCTGGCAGTATTTAATATTGGTGAGAAGCAGGGGCGTTACGACTATCAGCCTGCTGTCAGTGAGCTGGTCAGCATGTCAGAGAGTGCTTACTCACCCTGGAGTACGCTGCGGCCACACTACTGGGTGCCTTTGTGGTCGGTCAGCGATCATTCGACATCGGTTGGTCTGAACACCGGCGGCAGCGATGCACTGGGGCGGCATATGTACGATGTGACCGTGTTGTGGGACACCGACAATAGCTGGGCCGATTTCAGCCTGACATACCTCTACGACAACCGCTGGTTTCTGGGCTGGTTACGCAGCCATGAGATTCACGATCTGGACCTGGGTATTGAGGATGACTGGTACGCGACTCAGGAAGATACCTTCCTCTTGCAGCGTACAAATCTGGTCAGCGCACTGGAAGATCGTCTGAATCTGCATCTGGGGATCAGCGCGGAACATCAGAGTCTGGCCTTGCGCCAGGACTGGATGCCTGCCATTGCCGGCCTTGAAGAAACACTTGCTGGTGCGGCCCTGACCTTCGACAACCGCCTGCTGCTGCGCAATGTACACGGTATAGGCTGGGGCAGTTACGCCGATCTGGTGTACGAAAGCAATGACGTGCTGAACAGCGACTATTCCGGTAAGCAGTGGCAGTCGCGCTGGCAGCACACGTTCGATTTAGCGGGGCGGGACTCATTTGCTTTCCAGATTATGGGCGGCATTGCTGATCGGGGCGCAGAAGCGTTTTCTCTGGGCGGTGAAGTAAGCGAAGAAACGCTGCTGTTCGGGCGTGATCGCTTTGCTTTGCCGGGCTACGTCAATGGCGTTCAGTTCGGACACAAGTATTATGTTGGTGAAGTGGCCTATACTGCGTGGCTGGATCGTATTGAAGACAACTACGGCCTGTTGCCGCTGGGTATCGGTGATATCAGTGGCCGTCTCTGGTATCGCGAGGGCAGTGCCTGGTTCCGTCAACAGCACACGCCATCACTGGCCTCGGTGGGGGCTGAACTCAACGTCGATGTGGTGATCGCTTACCGCGCGGTGCTGCCGATCACGATTGGTGTCGCTCAGGGGCTTGATGAGGACCTGGGAGAAAACACCGTGTATGTTCGTAGTCAGGTCGCGTTCTGAGCGTGACCTTCATTTTCTAATTTCTGAACAGGGTATTGCATGGATTTTATCTGGATTCTGGTGGCATTCGGTTGTGGCTTTGCCGTCAAGTTATTAGGTATGCCACCACTGGTCGGCTACCTGGCTGCCGGATTCGGACTCCATGCGCTCGGTTTTGAACAGGCCGACAGTCTGCAGGCGCTGGCCGATCTCGGTATCACCCTGATGCTGTTTACCATCGGTCTGAAGCTGAACGTTGGTGCGCTGCTGAAGAAAGAAGTGCTGGTTACCAGTCTTGCCCATACCTCAGTGTGGGTGGTGGTGGCCGGCAGTCTGCTGTTTCTGCTGACCTTACTGTGGGCAGGCAGTCATTTTGCTCTGTCACTGGAATCACAGTTGCTGATTGCCTTCGCGCTGAGTTTCTCGTCCACCGTGTGTGTGGTGAAAATGCTGGAAGATGCCTCCGAGCTGAAGTCCAAGCATGGCAAAACGGCGATCGGTATTCTGGTTCTGCAGGATGTGATTGCCGTTGGCTTTCTGGTGGTGTCGCTGGGTAAGGTGCCGTCCGTGTGGGCGCTGGGACTGATCGGGTTGTTCTTTATTCGCCCGCTGCTGGGGCGCCTGCTGAATCAGGCCGGGCACGATGAGTTACTGCCGCTGGTGGGCTTTTTTCTGGCTCTGGGCGGTTATGAGCTGTTCTCGCTGGTCAATATCAAAGGCGATCTCGGCGCTTTGATTGCGGGCATGCTGCTGGCATCCCATGCCAAATCGGCAGAGCTGTACAAAGCGCTGATGGGCTTCAAGGATCTGTTCCTGATCGGTTTCTTCCTGACCATCGGTTTCACCGCGCTGCCGACCTTTGATATGACACTGGTGGCGCTCGGCCTGCTGCTGTTGCTGGTATTCAAGTTTGCGTTGTTCTTCCTGCTGCTTAACTGGTTGGGGATGTCCGGGCGTTCGTCTTACCTGACCTCGCTGGCTTTGACCAACTTCAGTGAGTTCGGTCTGATTGTGGCGCACCTCGGTGTGTCCAGTCAGTGGTTGCCGGAAGAGTGGCTGGTGATTATTGCGCTGGTGATGTCATTCTCGTTTGTACTGTCGAGTTTCCTGTTCCGCCGCGCTCACCTGATCTATGCCCACAATAAGAAGTGGATTAACCGCTTTGAGAAGCCGGGGACGCATCAGGCGTTTCAGAAGCCCAAAGATGCCGACGTGCTGATTGTCGGTATGGGCCGGGTGGGCAAGGGGGCGTATCTGGCCCTTGAGAAAGAAATCGGTCAGCGCGTTTTTGGCGTTGAGTCGGATATCGAACGGGCCAATAGCTTACGCGAGGAAGGTCTGAATGTGATTGTTGGCGACTCCGATGACCTTGAGTTCTGGCAGCATGTTACCCGTACCCAGGTACGGCTGGTGATGCTGGCGCTGCCGTCTCAGGTTGAAATGCGCAGTACGCTGGAGATGCTGTCTCTGGCGGATTACAAAGGCCGGGTGGCTGCGGTTGCACGTTACGATGACGAGCGCAGGGAGTTGCTTAATCACGGTGTTAACGTGGCGTTTAACTATTACTCTGAAGTCGGTGCCGGTTTTGCTGCAGAAAGCCGCCATCTGCTGGAAGAGCAGGACGGGCTGGATATCGCCCGTCAGGTCTGATCTGGCTACTGTCCCAGTACAGCCGCCAGCTGAGTCGTGTCGGTGACGCGCAGGATTTCTTCGTTACCGTGGGCAAAGCCCTCACTGTGTACGTGACGCAGCAGATCGAACAAGGGTTGCCAGTACCCATCGACGTCGTAACACAGGCAGGGCTTGCTGTGTGAGCCCATGCCGGCCCAGCACCAGATCTCAATCAGCTCATCAAGTGTGCCGACACCACCGGGCAGGGCGATAAAGGCATCGGCCAGCTCGGCCATCATGGCTTTACGCTCATGCATACCTGCAACATGGTGTAATTCCGTCAGCCCCGGATGACCCACTTCACGCTTATTCAGCCAGTCCGGGATTACCCCGATAACTTCGCCACCTGCGGCCAGCGCGCTGTCGGCGACGATGCCCATCAGGCCGGTGGTGCTGCCACCATAGACGATGCCAATGCCCTGCGCTGCCAGCCAGGACGCCAGCTCGTGGGCAGCCTGTGCGTATTTGGCGTCGTTTCCCGGTCGTGATCCACAGTAGATTGCTACGCGTTTCATGGTTATCTCCGTTAGTCACCGCGCTTATTCCCGCGGGATCTGATCGTTATGCTGATTAGCTTTTATGCCTATATGTTGCCAATTTTACGCAGCTTTTACTGCCCCTGAACTACTCTCAGACAATAGTCTGAACAGGAGGACTGGCCATGGCTAAAATGACATTCCGGTTTACCACTGAAGTGGAAGTAGAACTGCGTGGCAACAGCTACGAAGAAATCTACATGATGCTCAAGGATATGATGCATGGTGACAGGCCCATCAGCGCGCAGAGCAATGTCAGGATTTTCCCGCCGGAAGAGAGCGGTATGTTCTTTTCAATGGAGGGAGAGCGAGAACTGCACGAGATACCTGCATTCAAGGGCGACTTCCGCCGCGATATTCTCGAGCACTGAATAACCGGCGGGCAATGCCCGCCCGGCTTATCAGAACAGCTGCAGTACCAGAGCGGCTTGTTCACAGTGATCTTTTTCTTTCAGATCGTTCTTCTGTTTAGCCTGCTGCGATTTGATTGAGGTATAGCTGCTGGGCGAACCTTTACAGATGGTCAGACCCAGTACGTTGTTCTTTGATTTTACGAACAGGTTCATGTTCACCAGTCCCCGGGTGCGCGAGCGCAGATAGATCTTTTTCGGGGAAATGGTAAAGGAACGCAGCCCGTCTTTGGCCGTGACGTTCATGCTCTCGCCAGCGGGAGCATTCACAAATACGGCATCGTCGCGAATCTCAATGCTGGTCCAGTTGGAGTCTGTTTCAAACTCCAGTTCGTATACGGTTTCTTCCGCCAGTAACTGGCTGGAAAAGGCGGTCAGGAATGCGAGAACTAGTACTTTCATCATGTAAACCTTCCGTGGATTTCTCCGGGATGGTGAATTCAGGGGTGAAAAAAGGGCTTTGAATGTTCAAAGCCCTGTAAGTTATATAGTTCACACTTCTTATATCGTCAAAGATCAAAAACTCTGAACAACTGATCAGAATCAGAGATGACCCTCGGCGTACTCGGCCAGAACCGACCGTGGCGAGCCCTCCAGATGGATGGTGCTGCCATGGGCAAAATCCTTAAAGCGTTCAATCAGATAGGTCAGACCGGAACTGATCGGGTTCAGGTAAGGCGTATCGATCTGCGCCAGGTTACCCAGACACACCACTTTAGAGCCGGCACCGGCACGGGTGATGATGGTCTTCATCTGATGTGGCGTCAGGTTCTGACATTCATCGATCAGAATCAGGCTGTGCTGGAAGCTGCGGCCGCGGATGTAGTTCAGCGACTTAAACTGCAGAGGGACCTTCTGCAGTATGTAGTCGACGCTACTGGTGGCGTTTTCGTCGTCACTGTGCAGTGCTTCGAGGTTGTCGGTAATTGCCCCCAGCCAGGGTTCCATCTTCTCTGCTTCGGTACCCGGCAGGAAGCCGATATCTTCATCCAGCCCGCGGGTTGAACGGGTGGCGATGATGCGTCGGAACTGTCCTGTGGCCACCGTCATTTCAATGGCGGCGGCGAGTGCCAGGATGGTCTTACCGGAGCCGGCCTGACCGGTCAGGGTGACCAGATGCACGTCAGGATCGAGCAGCAGGTGCAAGGCAAGTGCCTGTGGGATATCTCTCGGGGTCAGCCCCCAGGCGGACTGACGCATCAGTTGATCGGCTGGCAGGTCCTGCAGCACCGCCGTGTGCTCTTCCAGTGCCACGACCTTACCGATAAAGCCCTTTTCATCGACGATAAAGCGGTTAAGGAACAGCTCATCAGGCAGGTTCACCAGCGGGATGCGGTGATAGGTGCCCATTTCATCGTGGAAGGTTTCTACTTCCCGCTGCGTTTCCCAGAATGAATCGAAGAAGGTGTGGTAGCCGGTTTCCAGCAGGGATATATCGTCAACCAGCTGATCATTCTGGTAATCCTGCGCACCGATGCCACAGCCGCGGGCTTTCAGGCGCATGTTGATGTCTTTGGTGATCAGCACTACATCGCGGCGCGGATTTTTTTCCTGCAGTGCCACCAGACTGTTAATGATTTTGTTGTCGTTGAGATCAGTCGGGAGTGAACGGCTGGGGGAGTCGAAGGTATCCAGCAGAATCGATAAATGGCCCTGAATTCCGCCGTCAGGGCGAACGATGGGTACTCCTTTGGCGATTTCAGTTGGTGAGGCGTCGCCAATGATGCGGTCGATTTTACGGATGGCTTCACGACAATCCGTCGCGATGGAAGCCTTGCCCATTTTGAGCTTGTCCAGTTCTTCCAGAACGGTCATGGGAATCACGACCTGATGTTCTTCAAAATTCAGGATCGCAGCAGGATCATGAATCAGAACATTCGTATCCAGAACGTACAGCTTGGTATCGGACTTACGTGCGGCCATAGAAGCACTCCTGATAGCAGGTTGAGCTAAGCAGATTACGTGGGGACTGGTTGGCATGCCGGCGTTGAGACGGGTCCTTTGACGGGCAGGGCATGAGCTGCGGGTGTGAGTGGGAAGGGGTGAAGTCGTGCGTTGGAAACTGAGGGCGGTAGAGGGAGTGGACGTTGCAACAGGCGTTCAGCGTCTGCGGTTTCTGCGGGCAGCGTTCTGACAGAATGCTCTGGAGTATTCTGCCCGGTCTGCCATGTCCTGACCGGAAATTTTTCAGCAACAGCAACCCTCCTCCGTGGGGTCATAGATCTACTATTACCCGCATGAAAGCTTCTTGCCAAGTGTTTGTTTTATGACATGGGTTTGTCGGCTCTGTCCTGTCAGCCACCGCGCAAGCGTGCCAGATACTGTGCCAGATCAGGCAGTAACTGCAGATACAGCCCCAGTTTTCCCAGTGTGATCAGGTTATCCGGGGTGAGTAACTGATCACGTGCCTGATGGACAGTCTGCAACAGCAGGCGCCGTGCCCGCAGACGATTAACCGCCCATTCAACACCCGGGGCCAGCAGGGGCGAGAGCAGCAGCAGTGAGGCGATACCGCCCCCCACGCCTGCCCAGGTGACCCAGCCGGGCACACCAAACCATCCCGCCCATACCCCGCCCCACCAGGATTGCTGACTGATATAAGCAGAGCCGGCCAGCGTGCCCCCAATGCTGGCAGCGCTGCTCAACAGTGCTTTATCTCCGAGCATGCGTCCGGTGAGCATCAGGGTGACGGCCACCAGACCTTCGCGTAAACCATCGGCTGGCAGATGCAGTCGCTGCAGTTGATGGCGCACATAGTTTTCATAGTCGTGCTTTTGTGTCTCAGACAAAGGTATCAGGTTTTCTTCATGCAGCTGGTGGCGCATCAGCACCTCGTCGCAATAGGCCTGAATACGTTCATCCAGCCCTTTCAGATCGAGCAGATCGTCACGCAGGATCTGTTGCAGGGCCTGTTGTTTACCACTCAGGCGCTGGCTGTACTGTTTGCGCAGAACGATGGCCGCCAGCGAGCGAGGCAGTAACAGCAGGTCCTGGGGGATATCGGTGCGATGTCGCCAGTGACGGGCCGAAACCTGGCGCACACTGGCGAAGTGGAGCTGGTAGACTGTGTCTACGCGCTGTTCAGCCAGGGCGAAATGCTCCTCGATCAGGGCTGTCAGTTGCTGCGTGTATCCGCTGGCAGAATCAGACGGATTTGACCCGGGGGTTTGGCGCATTTTAACCTTTTGGCTCCTGGCAATAACTTCTATTGTCGCTGGCCCGGCTAAGACCGGCGCAGAATAACCCTGTTGCAGCGGATAGCAGCAGGAAGAATAACAACAATACTCTCATCAGAAACGGGGGCTTCATGGCTTTCTTATCACGGATTCTGCTGGGCCTGATTGCATTCAGTGCTCTCTCCGGCTGCTCTACTATTTACCGCACGACCGGCTGGTTTGCTTACGACTATACCGAGGAATATGCCATTCCTTACACCATGAAAGAAGGCGATCCGGAAATGGCCTGCGGTATGACTACTGCGCTGGCGCCGGCCCTGCTGTCTTTCACTGAACTGACTTTTACCCCGGACCGTGCCGCAGTGTCGATGTACATGATGGCGGGCTCCTGCGCGGAAGAAAAAGCACATGAAGAAGCCCTGAGCTATCTGCGTGCGTTCAAGTCACAGAACATTAATGAAGCAAAAGATGCGCGTATCCGTGAAAAGCGTCTGTTTGCAGTAGCGGCTGCACGCCAGTATCAGGCCTACCAGCACATGGTGGCTGAATTCGGTGAACCGGGTGAAAGCTGTCCTGACCTGAGCGACGATGAAGAGATCTACTGGGTGCTGGGCTCCATCGCGGGCATGCAGTCGGTGATGAGTGATCTGCGTTCACAAAGCTCTGTAAACGTGCCAAAAGACATTGCCATGAAAGCCGTTCGTGGTCTGCAGTGTGTTGATAACGTGCGCTGGTGGGGGCTGCCACAGGCTCTGCAGGCGGGTATCTGGGTGATGATGCCGGATACTGCACCGAAGGGTACTGACCCATGGCGCGAGATGGAGAATGCCAGCCGTATTGCAACCGCGTCGGGTGTGCGTATGGCGCACGCCATTGAAGTGGTGATTGCAGACGGTTCAGGTAACGCGGAGCAGCTGCGCAAGGCGATTCGTCGTCATGCTGACTCGCTGAAAACGGTACCAAGCAACCCTGACTACCGCATGATGGATATCATGGCGTCACGTCAGATTCTGGCAGTGTCAGATCGCTTGTGGACAGAGGGTACTGGTTCCCGCACTCCGGTTGGTGCTCTGGGCACATTCTGGGATGACGAGAAGCCGCAGATGAATGCCCTCGATATCGACGATCTGCTGGAGGACTGACATGCTGCGTTCACTGATTTCTGCAGCGCTGATTGTCGCTGCTCCGATGACCATGGCCCTGGAAAAGCGCACCTTCTGTGTGTACGACCCTCTGGGTGCCAATGGCTCGCTGTTTGGCATGAGCAAGGACTACCAGGCGACGGCGCTGGAGTGGGGCGTGGATTTCCACCTGCGCGCCTACACCGATGAGAAGATTGCCGTTGACGACTTCAAGGCGGAACAGTGTGATGCGGTACTGATGACGGGCGCCCGAGCGCGTCCGTTCAATGCCTTCACAGCCACCATCGAAGCCATTGGTGGGGTACCGAGCAACAGTGTGATGCGCAGTGCGATTGGCGCGATTTCGTCGCCGAAAGCCGCTAAGTATATGACGCAGGGTAAATACGAAGTGGGTGGCATCCTGCCGGCCGGTCCTATTTACCTGTTCGTACGTGACCGTGCTCTGGACACGGTTGAAGAAATGTCAGGGATTAAGATTGCCACCTTCGAATATGACCAGCCGTCGATCAAGATGGTGAATCACGTGGGTGCTTCTGTAGTACCGGTGAACTCGGCCAACTTTGCCGGTAAGTTCAACAACGGCAGTGTTGATGCAGCCTATGCCCCGGCCGTCGCTTATAAACCGCTGGAAATGTATAAGGGGCTGGGTACCAAAGGCGGTATTCTGCGCTTTAACCTGGCTTACCTGGATTTCCAGATCATCCTGCACAAAGATCGCTTCCCGGAAGGCTACGGTCAGAAATCACGTAGCAAGATCGCTTCTGTATTTGATCGCATGGCGGAGTACATTAAGAAAGACACCGCTGAAATTGACGAGAAGTACTGGGTCGATCTGCCTGAACCGGATTACGAACGCTACACCGAAATGCTGCGCAGTGTGCGAATTGGCCTGCGTGATGAAGGTGTGTATGACGGCAATATGCTGAAACTGCTGCGCAAACTGCGCTGTGCAGAAGACCCGGCAAAAGCCGAGTGCGTAGAAAAGCTCGAATAACAATAAGAAATCCGCGGGCGTAAAACGCCCGCACGTCAGAGGTACGTTTCAATGGAGCAGTCCATCCGTCGTGTCGGCAACCGCACGGCCTATGAATGGCTGGCGGCTATGCCTGCTTTTCTGGTGCTGGTATTTGTGGTGGTGCTGAACAGCAGCCATGCTTTGCATGCACGCTTACTGCAACTCGGGGAAAACGTCTGGGACGGCTACTATCAGCTGCGCCTGGACCCGGTTGCACCTTCCTGTAATCCGGCCATGGATATTGATGCCGAATTAGCCCGTCTGGTAGACGAGGCATCTGCTCAGGACGACGAGTGGGATCTGTTTGAGGCTGAGCCGGTTGATCCGGCAGTGATGCGTCAGTCACTGCTGGCGGCACAGCAGCAGTGTGCCGATAAACACGCCTTCTATAACGAAACTTCTGAGCGGATTACGCCAGCGGTTGTCGCTTTCCGCACCGTTGAACAGGCGATTGCCAGCTTCGGTGAGTTTGGTATGACGGCACAGCGTATTATGCTGGCGGTACTGGTGCTTATCTGTGGTCTGACGGCACTGTTCCGTCGCCATCACATTGCACTGCGTCCGATGGAAACCGAGATGGACTACCGGGTTGCCTCCGGCGCCCAGCTGATAGCCAGTGGTATTCTGTTTTATTCGGTGTTCAGTTTCCGCGAAGTGGCCTTCAGCTCTGGCATTGAGGTGTCGGGCCAGCACGCGGTTCTGCATCACCTGTGGATCGTCGGCTTTGCATTTATTCTGCTGCTGAGCCTGTATCAGTTCCTGTTTATTCCCAAGGATGCCAAGCCAGGTGGCAGCTTCCTCAAGGCACAGCTGTCGGTACCTCTGTATGCCACCATGTGCATCATTTCCGGCGGCTATTTTATTTCTGCCGGTCACAGCGCAGGTATTGGTATTTATCTGAACCAGATGATGGAGCTGTCGCAACTGTTCCTGAATGTGGGTCTGTATGTCTGGATTGGTATGCTGCTGAAGCGTACAGAGCTGGCGCAGGTGGTATTTAACGTTTTCCGCCCATTCAAGATGCCGCCAGAGTTACTGGCTGTGGTTGTTGTTGCCATCGCAGCGATTCCAACAGCCTACACAGGCGCTTCCGGTATCTTCGTTATTGCCGTTGGTGGTCTGATTTACGCTGAATTGCGTCGTGCCGGCGCCCGTCGTCAGCTGGCGCTGGCGGCCACTGCCATGTCTGGTTCACTGGGTGTGGTACTGCGTCCTTGTCTGCTGGTGGTGATTATTGCCGCGCTGAACAACGAAGTAACGACCGACCAGCTGTTCGGCTGGGGTGTGAAAGTATTTTTCCTGACCACCATCCTGTTTGCCGGTATTGCCTTGTTAACCCGCCGGGGACCAATGCGAATGGAAGCTCCGGAGAATGTATTCCCTGAGTTTCTCAAAGCGCTGCGTCCGCTGCTGCCGTACTTCGTCATTATCGGTATCACGCTGGTACTCTATGCACTGGCACTGGATGCTTATCTGGATGAGTTCTCCGCGCCGTTTATTCTGCCGGTACTGTTGCTGGTGATTCTGGTGTACGAGCGCCTGAATCAGGAGAAAGGCGTTCTGAAGCGTGAAAACCTCAATATTGATTATGTTGAGACCCGTCTTGAGCAGTCCTGGGAAGACCTGCGTGATGGTCGTGATTCGCTGGAGAAAACCATTCGAGAAGCCACCACTGAGACTACCGGGCATATCGGTGCTCTGCTGATGCTGATGGGGCTGTCCGTTAGTATCGGTGGCGTCGTAGAACGTGCCGAACTGATGAGCATGGTACCAACGTCGTTTGAATCAGTGTGGCTGGCCATGGCTCTGCTGGTTGCCATTCTGGTGGTGATAGGCATGGTGATGGACCCGTACGGTGCGGTGATTCTGGTTAGTGCCACCATTGCCACCATCGCCTACGATAGTGGTATTCATCCGGTGCACTTCTGGATGGTAACGCTGGTGGCCTTTGAGCTGGGTTATCTCAGTCCGCCGGTAGCGCTTAATCACTTGCTGACAAGGCAGGTGGTGGGCGAGGAAGAAGTCCGCCTGGCCGCTGAAGAAGCGCGAGGACTGTCCTTCTGGTATCGCTACGAGAAAATTCTGCTGCCGTTGGTGACTATGGCAATTGCACTGATGATCGTTGCCTTTGTTCCTCTGATGATCGGCTACGACTGATCGTCCTCCGGGCTGATCTGAGTCAGGATCAGCCCTTTGTCTCTCCCTTTCATTCTGTTCGGCGTGTCTATACTCAGAACAGCTGTACATGAATGAAAGGTGCTCTATGTATCGTCCCCCGGCGATTACTCCAACAGATGTTGAACACTTACTGAAAGAGGACGAACTGATCGTGTCCAAAACCGACACGTCCAGTCGTATTACCTATGCCAGTGAAAGCTTCTGCGCTATCTCTGGTTATGCCAGTGAGGAGCTGCTCGGCAAACCGCACAGTATTATCCGCCATCCTTGTATGCCCAGGGCGATATTCAACCTTATGTGGGAACACCTGAAGCAGGAAAAGGAATTTCTTGGCTATGTTAAAAACCTGTCCAGGGATGGCAGCTTTTACTGGACCTTTGCCAGTATCGCGCCGACCTATGATAAGGAAGAAGTGGTTGGCTACATGTCATCCCGCCGGGCACCGACACGGCAGGCACTGAATATCATCGAACCGATCTATCAACGAATGCGTCAGGCCGAAATGCAGTTGCCACCGGATCAGCAGATACCGGCTTCGAGTGCATTGCTTTGGCAGGAAATCAGCCGGGAGTATCAGAGCTATGCTGAATATATCCTTTCTCTCTAGCCCGATGTTTCGTCTGGTGGCGGCGATGGTTATCTCTGCCAGCGGACTTATCTGGTATGCCGTACAGAGCGGAATTTTTCTGCCTGCTTTTATCTGTGTGACCTCATTGTTTCTGCTGGCTGTGGTGAGTCAGCTCAGTTTGAAAAAGTCTGATCGGATGGCTGCCGATATTCACCGGATTCTGGCCGAGTCTGAACAGGGGCGACTGCATTGCCGGGTGATGGTGAAGACAGACAACTCGAGAATCAGCGGCATAGCCCGAAGTACTAATAACCTTCTTGATCTGGTCGAAAGTTACATCCGTGAAGTAGAGAACTCGTTTCGCGAAGCGTCTGAAAACCGCTATTACCGTCGCCCGCAGTTCAAGGGAATGCACGGGGCCTTCGGCAGCTCACTGCAGCAGATTGGTGGCGCCTTTCATGCTATGGAGGAAGCATTCTTTCTGCGTCAGCAGCAGGCCGTCGAGTCATCGATCGACACGGTGAAAACTAACAGTCTGCTGAAGAATCTTGGTCGCAATCAAAGTGATCTGAATAAAGTAGCCAGCGAGATGGAACAGGTGGAACACATTTCCCAGGAAGGGGTTAAGTTATCGACCGATGCTCTCAGTGAAATCCGTCATGTCTCCGGCAGCCTCGAAACCCAGGCCGGAAAGGTCAAGGAAATCCGCAGCACCGCTTCGGAACTGAATACCCAGACAGAGCAGATTACCAGTGTACTTACACTGATTGATGAGATTGCCGGTAAGACCAACCTGCTGGCGCTGAATGCGGCGATTGAAGCGGCAAGAGCCGGGGAAGCGGGACGGGGCTTTGCGGTGGTGGCTGACGAAGTCCGCGCACTGGCAGAAAGTACACGTCAGGCAACCGCCGATATCAACAGCATAATTGGTCGCTTCCGCAGCGTCAGTGCCACGATGGAAAGCCAGGCCTGTGATGTGGTTGAAATGACCGATGAAGCACTCAAAGCGACCGGCGTATTTGCCGATTCGTTCCATCAACTGGCCAATATTGCACAGAAGACCCACGAGAAGGTGAATTACTCACTGATCGTCAGCTACGCCTCACTGATTAAAGTGGACCACATGATTTATATTCAGAATGGCTACCAGGCAATGGAAAGCGGTTCGCAATCTGATGCCTGGCAAGCTGTTCAGGTTGATCATCATGGCTGTCGTTTTGGTCGTTGGTACGATACTGGTATCGGCCGTCAGCACTTCTCTCATTTACCAACCTACAGTGCTATTGAGTCGGTTCATGAATGTGTTCATACCAGTATGCATGGCATTCTCGATCATATCAGTCAGGCGGACTGGAAGCGGAACGTGCGCACTCATAATGCGATCCAGGCTGGTTTCAGTAAGCTTGAGGAATGCAGCAACGAGTTGGTTCAGCTGATTGATCATCTGACGGAAGAAAAACTGCGCTTCGAAACAGCATCAGCATCGGCGGAAGAAGCGGACATTGAGCTGTTCTGACGGCTGGTGCTGGGCCGCGCAGATATAAAAAATGCCGCAATAGCGGCATTTTTTATGTGTCCGGCGAGATCAGTGAAGCTGAATCTTCACGACGGTATCCGGACCAAAGGAAATGTTCTTCAGGACGACATCACCCATATGCTGGCCTTCGGCACCGGCAACGCGGACATTACGGAAAGCAATCTGGCGAATGCGGGTAGGCATCTGGATGTCGAGTGAACCATCGGCGTTGATGGTTGTGCGTGGACCTGGCTCATACTCCACACCGGATACTTCCATATCGGCATCCAGCAGGTTAGTACCCGGCAGGATGGACGATGCGAGACTTTCCAGCGTTGTCACAGCGGTTTCTTCGTCAGAACTGAGATCGCTGTTGACGATGTCGAGCAGTCGCTCATAGTTGTCCATGGCGCCCTGAGCGGTAACGGATGACATCGCGCTCTCACTCAGTTCCTGCATTCCGCTGCGGACATTGATGGTCTGTTCTGCCACCGCGATGTTGTCATCTGTAGCGGCGTTGGCATTGGCCATAAAGGGTTGGAAAGGGCCCAGCAGCATGGCACTGATGGCTGCCACCAGACGGTAACGGGACTGTTTGCGCAGCGCTTTATCCAGTTGCTTCTGACTGATCCAGCCATTGCTGATCAGAGCTTCACCCAGACGCATGCCAGTCTGAGACTGCATGGTCAGTGCCTGATCGAGCTGCTCGCGAGTGATCAGTCCTTTGTGGATAAGCAGTGTACCCAGCCGGGAACGCTGCTGTATTTCATGGCGCTTCTGCATGTCGTGACCTTTTTTTCGTTCTTGTTATTCTTTCGACACCCTTCATGATGCCTCAGAGGGCCTGAGATGACAATAACCTGAAAGTTGTCGGAATAACGTAACACCACTGTTTATACCTGCAAATCATTGATTTATATGAAATATGTCTAAGCAGGCGGTTTTGTAACAGTTCCATCTGATGCGAAAATCGGCGAACTTAAGGGAAGTATAGAAGGCGCCTGTTGAGCTGCCGGGCAATAGCGCCGGTACATCATCAGATTGTCATTATTTATTTCAGAGAGGCCAGTGCGAAGGGTATTCTGACGCCCTTTGAACAAAAGCCGGGGATATGGGTCTCAGTCTGCCGTTTAACATGACGGCCCGCCCCCCTATAATGCTGGCCAACACAGACAGATACACGACACCGGAGACTCATTGCTATGAGCGAAGCACGCCACGTTAAGTTACTCATTCTTGGTTCAGGCCCGGCGGGTTACACCGCTGCTGTATACGCGGCCCGTGCGAACCTCAAGCCGGTCATGATCACTGGCATGCAGATGGGCGGTCAACTGACCACCACTACCGAAGTGGATAACTGGCCTGGCGATACCATGGGTGTTCAGGGTCCTGAACTGATGGAACGTATGAAGGCGCACGCCGAGCGTTTCGAGACAGAGATTGTCTTTGACCAGATTTCCGAAGTTAACCTGAAGCAGCGACCTTTCTATCTGAAAGGTGACAGTGGCGAGTACACCTGTGACGCGCTGATCATTGCCACTGGTGCCAGTGCTAAGTACCTGGGCCTGGAAAGCGAAGAAGCGTTTAAAGGCAAGGGCGTATCGGCCTGTGCCACCTGTGATGGTTTCTTCTATCGCAAGAAGCCGGTAGCGGTCATCGGTGGTGGTAATACCGCGGTGGAAGAAGCTCTGTATCTTTCCAATATCGCATCTGAAGTGATCGTGGTTCACCGTCGTGAAGGTTTCCGTTCAGAGAAGATTCTGGCCGATAAACTGATGGATAAGGCGGCTAACGGCAACGTAACCATCCACTGGAACAACGAGCTGGATGAGGTGCTGGGTGACGACATGGGTGTAACGGGCATGCGCATCAAAAACCGTGAAACCGGCGAGACTCAGGAAGTTGCGGTTGATGGTATCTTCGTTGCGATTGGTCATTCACCGAATACCGCCATTTTCGACGGTCAGCTGGAAATGAAAGATGGCTACCTGAAAGTACAGACTGGCAGCAATGGTAATGCTACCCAGACCAGTATTGAGGGTGTGTTTGCTGCCGGTGATGTCTCTGACCATATTTACCGTCAGGCGATCACCTCTGCGGGTACCGGCTGTATGGCCGCGCTGGATGCTGAGCGCTACCTCGATAACCTGAAATAATTCAGCGTTAATCGCAATAAAAAGCCCCGCCAATGCGCACTGCTGTCCCACAGTTTTAAAGGTATCTGTTTTCTATAAACGACTTTTAAATCCGCAGTGCCTACTGCCTCCCAGGGGAAC
>NZ_JAEDAH010000071.1 GCF_020320395.1 Thalassolituus marinus
CAGAGTAGTTTTACCGTGGTCAACGTGACCGATAGTACCCACGTTTACGTGGGGTTTGGAACGTTCAAACGTTTCCTTTGCCATAGAACACCTCGTTCAATATATGTAAAAGTGATTAAGCTCTTTGAATAATTGCTTCAGCAACGCTCGAAGGTGCCTCTGCATACTTCTCAAATTCCATGGAATATGTAGCACGGCCCTGTGTTGCAGAACGCAGATCGGTTGCATAACCGAACATCGCTGCCAGAGGCACTGAAGCATTCACCACCTTGCCTGAAGGGGTGTCGTCCATTCCTGAAATCAGACCACGACGACGATTAAGATCGCCAACCACATCACCCATGTAATCCTCTGGGGTTACCACCTCAACCTTCATCATAGGCTCGAGGAGTACCGCATTACCCTTTTCAGAGAGCTGCTTGGTTGCTTGTGAGGCTGCAATTTTAAACGCCATCTCATTCGAGTCAACGTCGTGGTAGGAACCGTCAAACAGAGTCGCTTTCAGGCCCAGCAGCGGATAGCCCGCCAACACGCCGTTCTTCATCTGTTCAGAGATACCTTTTTCTACCGCAGGAATGAATTCGCGCGGAATCGCACCACCGACAACTTCGTTAATAAATTCAAGACCTTCTTCTTCAGAAGGCTCGAACTTGATAACGACGTGGCCATACTGACCACGACCACCGGACTGCTTGGCGAACTTGTGGTTGATCTCCACAGTCGCAGTGATTTTTTCGCGGTAAGCCACCTGTGGCTTGCCGACGTTACACTCAACCTTAAACTCGCGCTTCATACGATCGACGATGATATCGAGATGCAGTTCACCCATACCGGAAATAATGGTCTGGCCACTCTCTTCGTCTGTTTCAACGCGGAAGGATGGGTCTTCCTGAGCAAGCTTACCCAGAGCAACACCCATCTTCTCCTGGTCTGCTGTCGACTTAGGTTCAACCGCCACCGAAATAACCGGCTCCGGGAACTCCATACGCTCCAGCGTGATGCGCTTATCCTGGTCACACAGCGTGTCACCAGTGGTCACATCTTTCAGACCAATCAGTGCCGCGATGTCACCAGCGCGCACTTCTTTAATTTCTTCACGTGAGTTGGCGTGCATCTGCACCATACGCCCAACGCGCTCACGCTTACCTTTAACCGGGTTATAAACCGCATCACCGGAATTCAAAACGCCCGAATATACGCGAACGAACGTCAGGGTGCCGACGAATGGGTCGGTAGCGATTTTGAATGCCAGAGCAGCAAAAGGTTCTTCATCGGAGGCATGACGCTCTGCGACGCTTTCGTCTTTGTCGTCCAGAATACCTTCAATGGCCTTCACCTCAGTTGGCGACGGCAGGAATTCAATAACCGCATCAAGAACAGCCTGCACACCCTTGTTCTTAAACGCAGAACCACAGGTCACCAGTACAATCTCGTTAGCCAGCGTACGCTGACGCAGAGCTGCCTTAATTTCGTCCTCAGAAAGCGCTTCACCTTCCAGGTACTTATCCATCAGTTCGTCAGACGCTTCCGCTGCTGCTTCGATCATTTTTTCGCGCCACTCGTCAGCGGCATCGACCAGATCAGCAGGAATGTCTTCGTACGTGAAGGTCATGCCCTGATCGGCTTCATTCCACATAATGGCTTTCATCTTGATCAGATCGACCACGCCTTTGAAGTCGTCTTCAGCGCCGATATTGATCTGAATCGGAACCGGAGTCGCAGCGAGGCGCTCTTTCAGCTGACGCACAACCATAAAATAGTCAGCACCGGCACGGTCCATTTTGTTAACGAAGACCATGCGAGGCACTTCGTACTTATTAGCCTGACGCCACACGGTTTCAGTCTGCGGCTGTACGCCGGACGAACCACACAGAACCACAACCGCACCATCGAGAACACGCAGCGAGCGCTCTACTTCGATAGTGAAATCCACGTGTCCGGGAGTATCGATGATATTGACCCGATGCTGTTCAAACTGCTGAGCCATACCAGACCAGAAACAGGTGGTCGCAGCAGAAGTGATGGTAATGCCACGTTCCTGCTCCTGCTCCATCCAGTCCATGGTCGCAGCACCGTCATGCACTTCGCCAATTTTATGGGAAACGCCGGTGTAAAACAGAACACGCTCCGTGGTTGTGGTTTTACCCGCATCCACGTGCGCACAAATACCAATATTGCGGTAGCGCTCAATCGGCGTTGTACGTGCCACTATGCAGTCCTCAGGTCAGATAATCGGGCAGGCGCTTATCAAAAGCACCCACCGCCAGTGTATAGAAGGGCGCGAATCATACTATAAATAACCACAAATGGTCAATAATCCGCACCCCGCCGGGCGCCTGAGCTCACGGCAATCAGCCCTGCTCGCAAGTTGCAGACACCTCGTTTTCAGAGCATAAAAAAAGGCTGCATAATGCAGCCTTTTTCTGAACGGAAGATCCCGATCACTATCAGAAACGATAGTGAGAGAACGCCTTGTTCGCTTCAGCCATGCGGTGAACGTCTTCACGTTTCTTAACCGCTGCGCCTTTGCCTTCACAAGCTTCCATCATTTCGTTTGCCAGGCGCTGAGCCATGGACTTTTCGCCACGCTTACGTGCAGCGTCAACCAGCCAGCGCATTGCCAGCGCCTGACGACGTGCAGGACGAACTTCAACTGGAACCTGGTAAGTAGCACCACCAACACGGCGGGACTTAACTTCGACCATCGGCTGGATAGCTTCCAGCGCGTTTTCGAACAGTTCCAGTGGGTTGCCACCTTGTTTGGCAGCCATGTTGTCCAGAGCACCGTAAACGATTTTCTCTGCAACAGATTTCTTACCACTGATCATCACGTGGTTCATAAACTTAGCCAGAGTTACGTTTCCGAATTTCGGATCTGGCAGAACTTCGCGCTTCGCAGCGACGCGTCTTCTTGGCATGATAAGCCTCTCTTAGGTCTTCAGGTCAGCCTGAGCATCTGTAAACAAATGAGCTCAGCCTTACTCTTATCCAGTGTCTTAAAGGAATTAACCTTTAGGACGCTTAGCACCGTACTTAGAACGGGCCTGTTTACGGTTCGCAACGCCGGAAGTATCCAGGGTACCGCGAACTGTGTGGTAACGAACACCTGGCAAGTCTTTTACACGACCGCCACGGATCAGAACAACGCTGTGCTCTTGCAGGTTGTGACCTTCACCGCCGATGTAAGAAGTAACTTCGAAACCATTCGTCAGGCGTACACGGCAAACTTTACGCAGTGCCGAGTTAGGCTTTTTCGGGGTAGTTGTGTACACACGAGTACAAACACCACGACGCTGAGGACATGCCTGCAGAGCAGGAACGTCGCTCTTAACGACCTTACGCTTACGAGGCTTACGAACCAGCTGATTGATTGTAGCCATTAAGCAAACTCCAGTTATTACATTTCACGTGTGCGGACCTCCGCACACAATAAAAGGGGCCGGAAGGATAATCCTCCCGGCCCCAGTCGTCAAGACATTGCGTATTAAACCGCCAATATCTTACTTATCGCTGAAAGCTTCGCTGAACTTAGCTTCCATATCTTCAACAGATACGCTCAGAGTTTCTGGTGCATCCATCATACGCTCGCTCTCACGGTTCTGACGCTTGCGCTTGCGCTCTGCATGGTATGCGAGACCGGTACCAGCCGGGATCAGACGACCCACAACCACGTTCTCTTTCAGACCACGCAGGTAGTCTACCTTGCCAGTTACCGCACCTTCGGTCAGTACGCGCGTTGTTTCCTGGAACGACGCCGCAGAGATGAAGGACTCGGTAGCCAGAGAGGCCTTGGTGATACCCAGCAGTACGCGCTCACCTTTCGCAGTGATCTTACCGGCTGGATCCAGTTTCTCGTTTTCTTCGAGGAACGCGGAGTACTCAACCTGATCACCCGGAATGAAGGTGCTGTCGCCGTTTTCGGTGATCAGTACCTTACGCAGCATCTGACGCACAATAACTTCGATGTGCTTATCGTCAATGCCTACACCCTGCAGGCGGTAAACTTCCTGCACTTCGTTGGTGATGTACATCGCCAGATCGCCAACGCCTTTCAGACGCAGGATATCGTGCGGGTTCAGAGGACCATCGGAGATAACCTCACCGCGTTCTACGTTTTCACCTTCGAACACGTTCAGGTGACGCCACTTGTGGATCAGCTCTTCATATGGCTCGCCGCCATCTTTCGGAGTGATTACCAGACGCTTCTTACCTTTGGTCTCTTTACCGAAGCTAACGGTACCGGAGATCTCAGCCAGAATGGCAGGCTCTTTCGGCTTACGCGCTTCGAACAGGTCGGCCACTCGTGGCAGACCACCGGTGATGTCCTTGTTACCGGAAGTTTCCTGTGGAATACGTGCGATAACGTCACCCACGGATACCTCGGCACCGTTTTCCTGGCTCACCAGTGCGTTCGCCGGCAGCATGTACTGTGCAGGTGCGTTAGTACCTGGCAGAGTCACGTCATTGCCTGCAGCATCAACCAGTTTCACCATAGGACGGATATCTTTACCGGCCGCTGGACGATCTTTAGGATCGATAACTTCGATGTTGGACAGACCAGTCAGTTCGTCAGTAGTACGGTTGATGGTAATACCTTCTTCCATACCCACGAATTCGATACGACCTTTTACTTCGGTCACGATCGGGTGGGTGTGTGGATCCCAGGTAGCTACCTTCTGGCCAGCTTCAACTTTGTCGCCGTCCTGTACGCTGATTACCGCACCGTATGGCAGCTTGTACAGCTCACGCTCACGACCGTGCTCATCAGCGATGGCGATGGCACCGGAACGGGATACTGCAACCAGGTTGCCGTTGTCACGGGTAACCGTCTTCATGTTGTGCAGACGGATTGTACCGTTGTTCTTAATCTGTACGCTGTCGGCCGCAGATGAACGCGATGCCGCACCACCAATGTGGAACGTACGCATGGTCAGCTGAGTACCCGGCTCACCGATGGACTGTGCCGCGATAACGCCCACAGCTTCACCAACGTTAACCTGATGACCGCGACCCAGGTCACGACCGTAACAGCTTGAACAGATACCAACACGGCTTTCACAGGTGATCGCAGAACGTACGATGATCTCATCAATACCTTCGGCTTCGATCTTCTGAACCCAGGCTTCGTCGATCAGCGTACCCGCTGGCACAACGATATCGCCTTCTGAGCCCGGCTTGTGAACGTCGGTTGCTACCACACGACCGAGAATACGGTCACCCAGTGCTACCACAACGTCACCGCCTTCGATCAGCGGCGTCATCACCAGACCTTCTTCGGTACCACAGTCATGCTCGGTAACCACCAGATCCTGCGCTACGTCTACCAGACGACGAGTCAGGTAACCGGAGTTTGCAGTCTTCAGTGCGGTATCCGCCAGACCTTTACGAGCACCGTGAGTCGAGGTGAAGTACTGCAGTACGTTCAGACCTTCACGGAAGTTCGCCACAATCGGCGTTTCGATGATGGAACCGTCTGGCTTGGCCATCAGACCACGCATACCAGCCAGCTGACGAATCTGCGCCGGGCTACCACGAGCACCGGAGTCGGCCATCATGTAAACGGAGTTGAACGATTCCTGCTCTACTTCGTTACCTTCGCGGTCGATTACGCCTTCTTTACCCAGGTTATCCATCATCGCTTTCGCTACCAGTTCGTTAGCGCGCGACCAGATGTCGATTACCTTGTTGTATTTCTCACCGTGAGTTACCAGACCAGAAGCAAACTGGCTTTCGATCTCTTTCACTTCCGCATCAGCGTTGGCGATGATCGTGGCTTTCTCATCCGGAATAACGAAATCGTTAACACCGATAGAAGAACCAGACTTGGTCGCAAACTGGAAGCCGGTGTACATCACCTGGTCAGCGAAGATAACGGTATCTTTCAGACCTACGCGACGGTACGCCGTGTTGATCATGTTAGAGATAGCCTTTTTCTTCATTGGCTTGTTTACGATGTCGTATGGCAAACCGCGTGGCACGATGCGGAACAGCAGAGCACGACCCACAGTGGTATCAACCACTTTGGTTTCGGTGGTTTCGCCGCCTTTATCGTCGATCACGGTTTCGGTGATACGAACTTTAACTTTTGCCTGCAGGTGTGCAGAGCCAGTCTGGTAAGCACGCAGTACTTCGTCCAGATCAGCAAACACCATACCTTCACCAGTGGCGTTAATGCGCTCACGGGTCATCCAGTACAGGCCCAGTACCACGTCCTGAGAAGGTACGATGATTGGCTCACCGTTCGCAGGAGACAGTACGTTGTTGGTTGCCATCATCAGCGCGCGGGCTTCCAGCTGCGCTTCGATAGTCAGCGGTACGTGTACCGCCATCTGGTCGCCGTCGAAGTCAGCGTTATAGGCCGCACACACCAGTGGGTGCAGTTGGATCGCTTTACCTTCGATCAGCTGAGGTTCGAATGCCTGAATACCCAGACGGTGCAGTGTTGGTGCACGGTTGAGCATGACCGGATGTTCACGGATTACGTCAGCCAGGATGTCCCATACTTCCGGAGTCTCACGCTCTACCATCTTCTTCGCAGCTTTGATGGTAGTAGCCAGACCACGGTGTTCCAGCTTGCTGAAGATAAACGGCTTGAACAGTTCCAGAGCCATCTTCTTCGGCAGACCACACTGATGCAGACGCAGCTGTGGACCCACGGTAATTACCGAACGGCCAGAGTAGTCAACACGTTTACCCAGAAGGTTCTGACGGAAACGACCCTGCTTACCCTTGATCATGTCTGCCAGAGATTTCAGCGGACGCTTGTTCGAGCCAGTAATGGCGCGACCACGACGGCCGTTATCCAGCAGCGCATCAACCGCTTCCTGCAGCATACGTTTTTCGTTACGTACGATGATGTCAGGTGCGTTCAGCTCAAGCAGACGCTTCAGACGGTTGTTACGGTTGATCACACGACGGTACAGATCGTTCAGATCCGAAGTCGCGAAACGACCACCATCCAGCGGAACCAGAGGACGCAGATCTGGTGGCAGAACCGGCAGAACGGACATAATCATCCATTTAGGGTCGTTACCAGAGTGTGCGAAAGCCTCAAGAATCTTCAGACGCTTGGACAGTTTCTTGATTTTGGTTTCAGAGTTAGTCGCCGGAATTTCTTCACGCAGACGCTGTACTTCTTCTTCCAGGTCAATCTGACCCAGCAGAGCCTGAATGGCTTCAGCACCCATCTTCGCTTCGAATTCGTCACCGAACTCTTCAATAGCCTCGTAGTACTGCTCATCAGACAGCAGCTGACCAACGTCCAGCGTGGTCATACCAGGCTCAGTCACTACGAATGATTCATAGTACAGAATTCGTTCGATATCACGCAGTGTCATATCCAGCATCAGGCCGATACGGGATGGCAGTGATTTCAGGAACCAGATGTGGGCAACCGGGGAAGCGAGCTCAATGTGACCCATACGCTCACGACGTACTTTGGCCTGAGTTACTTCAACGCCACACTTTTCACAGATAACACCACGGTGCTTCAGACGCTTGTACTTACCACACAGACATTCGTAATCTTTGATAGGACCAAAGATACGCGCACAGAACAGACCATCGCGTTCTGGCTTGAAGGTACGGTAGTTAATGGTTTCCGGCTTTTTAACTTCACCGAAAGACCATGAGCGAATCATCTCAGGCGATGCGAGTCCGATGCGGATGGCGTCAAACTCGTCAGCGTTGTTCTGATTACGCAGAAAATTGACTAAGTCTTTCATATATTGCTCCGTTATGGAGTCAGGTTCAGGCAGCCTCGGCTGCCTGTACGCTGCTCATCCGCTTATTCGTTTTCCAGTTCGATGTCGATACCCAGTGAGCGGATCTCTTTAACCAATACGTTAAAGGATTCCGGCATACCGGCTTCCATGCGGTGATCGCCGTCAACGATGTTTTTATACATCTTGGTACGACCAGCCACGTCATCCGACTTAACGGTAAGCATTTCCTGCAGGGTGTAAGCGGCACCGTATGCTTCCAGTGCCCACACTTCCATCTCACCGAAACGCTGACCACCGAACTGAGCCTTACCACCCAGCGGCTGCTGAGTAACCAGGCTGTAAGAACCGGTGGAACGGGCGTGCATCTTGTCGTCAACCAGGTGGTTCAGTTTCAGCATGTACATGTAACCCACGGTTACAGGACGATCGAAAGCATCACCAGTACGGCCGTCGAACAACGTCATCTGACCGGAATCCGGCAGGTCTGCCAGACGCAGCATGCGCTTGATTTCAGTTTCCTTAGCACCGTCGAACGCTGGGGTTGCCATTGGCACACCGCCACGCAGGTTGTTCGCCAGTTCCAGAATCTGTGCATCGCTGAAGCTGTCGAAGTCTTCAATGCGGCCATCGCCACCATTGTAGATCTCGTGCAGCAGTTCACGCAGACGAGCAATTTCCTGCTGCTCTTTGATCATGCGGTCGATTTTCTCGCCCAGACCTTTCGCAGCCAGACCCAGGTGGATCTCCATGATCTGACCCACGTTCATACGCGACGGTACACCCAGCGGGTTCAGACAGATATCAACCGGTACGCCGTTCTCGTCGTATGGCATATCTTCAATAGGCTTGATCGCGGAGATAACACCTTTGTTACCGTGACGACCCGCCATCTTGTCACCAGGCTGAATCTTACGCTTGATGGCCAGATACACTTTAACGATTTTCAGAACGCCTGGAGCCAGATCATCACCGGTCTGCAGTTTGCGTTTCTTGTCTTCGAACTTCTCGTCCAGTTGCTGACGACGTTCTTCCAGAGCTTTCTCGGCGGCATCCAGCATTTCAGCCAGAGTTTCGTCCTGAGGCAGAATCTTGAACCACTTGTCAGCTTCCAGTGACTGCAGGTATTCCTCAGTCAGAGTGTCGCCTTTCTTCAGGTTAGGCGCGGCATTAACAGTTGCACCGACCAGAGCACGTTGCAGACGCTCGTAGGTAGCACCCTTAACAATACGCATCTCTTCGTTCAGATCTTTGCGGACTTCGTCCAGCTGCATCTGTTCGATTTCCAGCGCACGTGCGTCTTTTTCAACGCCGTCACGGGTGAATACCTGTACGTCAATAACAGTACCGGTAGTGCCGGTCTTAACGCGCAGAGAAGTATCTTTAACGTCAGACGCTTTCTCACCGAAGATCGCGCGCAGCAGTTTCTCTTCCGGAGTCAGCTGGGTTTCGCCTTTCGGAGTAACCTTACCTACCAGAATGTCGCCGGCTTTCACTTCAGCACCGATATAAACGATACCGGACTCGTCCAGCTTGTTCAGCGCAGACTCACCAACGTTCGGAATATCGGAGGTAATTTCTTCAGCACCCAGCTTGGTATCACGCGCCACACAGGTCAGTTCCTGAATGTGGATAGTGGTCAGACGATCTTCCTGAGAAACACGCTCTGACAGCAGGATGGAGTCTTCGTAGTTGTAACCGTTCCACGGCATGAAGGCGATACGGAAGTTCTGACCCAGAGCCAGCTCACCCAGATCCACAGAAGGACCATCAGCCATCACGTCGCCACGTTCAATAGTGTCACCAGCTTTCACCAGCGGACGCTGGTTGATGCAGGTGTTCTGGTTAGAACGGGTGTACTTGGTCAGGTTGTAGATATCAACACCGGCTTCACCAGCAACGGTCTCTTCATCGTTAACCTTAACAACGATACGGGATGCATCTACGGAATCGATCACACCACCACGTTTGGCAACCACACACACACCGGAGTCCTGTGCTACTGCACGCTCCATACCGGTACCGACCAGCGGCTTCTCTGATTTCAGAGTAGGAACCGCCTGACGCTGCATGTTGGAACCCATCAATGCACGGTTAGCATCGTCGTGCTCCAGGAACGGAATCAGGGATGCCGCGATGGAAACAACCTGCTGTGGAGATACATCCATCAGGGTTACGTTTTCCGGTGACATCACAGTAAATTCGTTCTGGTGACGTACGGAGATCAGGTCGCCCTGCAGTTTGCCGTTTGCGTCAGTTTCAACGGATGCCTGTGCAATTACGTAGTCTGCTTCTTCAATCGCAGATACATAGAAGATTTCGTCAGTCACAACACCGTCAACCACTTTACGGTACGGAGTTTCGAGGAAACCGTACTCGTTAGTGCGGGCGTAAGTCGCCAGCGAGTTGATCAGACCGATGTTCGGACCTTCAGGTGTTTCAATAGGACATACGCGACCGTAGTGAGTCGCGTGAACGTCACGCACCTCGAAGCCAGCACGTTCACGAGTCAGACCACCAGGGCCCAGAGCCGAGATACGACGCTTGTGAGTTACCTCAGACAGCGGGTTGTTCTGGTCCATAAACTGAGACAGCTGAGAAGAGCCGAAGAATTCTTTAACGGCTGCTGCAACTGGCTTAGCGTTGATCAGATCCTGAGGCATCAGACCTTCGGATTCTGCCATGGACAGACGCTCACGTACTGCACGCTCAACACGAACCAGACCTACACGGAACTGGTTTTCGGCCATCTCGCCTACAGAACGGATACGACGGTTACCCAGGTGATCGATATCATCCACAACGCCTTGGCCGTTACGAATGGAGATCAGAGTCTTCATCACTTCGATGATGTCTTCTTTATCCAGGGTACCTGCACCCACGATCTCTTCACGACCGATACGACGGTTGAACTTCATACGACCTACCGCAGACAGGTCATAGCGTTCATCAGTGAAGAACAGGTTTTCAAACAGGGCTTCTGCGCTCTCTTTTGTTGGCGGCTCGCCAGGGCGCATCATGCGATAGATTTCTACCAGAGCTTCCAGCTGGTTGCTGGTAGGGTCTGCACGCAGGGTGTCAGACATGAACGGACCACAATCCAGTTCATTGGTATAAATCGTTTCAAAGTCGCTGATACCTGCTTCCGCCAGCTTAGCCAGAGTTTCAGCAGTCAGCTCAGCGTTTGCAGTCGCAATCACTTCACCGGTACGGCCATCAACCAGGTCTTTTGCCAGAGATTTACCCAGCAGGTAGTCCACCGGTACTGCCAGCTCCTCAACGCCTGCTTTTTCCAGCTGACGGATGTGACGAGCAGTAATACGGCGGGTCGCTTCCACGATCACGTTGCCTTCGTTATCTTTGATATCGAATGCAGCAGTCTCACCACGCAGACGTGATGGGATCAGTTTCAGCATGGCGCCTTCTTCGTTCAGACGGTATACGTCATTCTCGAAGAAGGTCGCCAGGATTTCTTCTGAGCTATAGCCCAGCGCGCGCAGCAGGATAGATGCTGGCAGCTTACGACGACGGTCGATACGTACGAAGACCAGGTCTTTCGGATCGAACTCGAAGTCCAGCCATGAACCACGGTAAGGGATAACGCGAGCGTTATACAGCAGCTTACCGGACGAGTGGGTTTTACCCTTGTCGTGGTCGAAGAATACACCCGGAGAACGGTGCAGCTGAGACACGATAACGCGCTCGGTACCGTTAACGATAAAAGTACCGTTATCGGTCATGAGCGGCATTTCGCCCATGTACACTTCTTGCTCTTTGATGTCTTTAATGGCTTTAGTCGCTGATTCTTTATCGTAAATGATCAGACGAACTTTTACGCGCAGCGGTGCAGCGTATGTAACGCCACGCAGCATACATTCTTTTTCATCGAAGGTCGGGGTACCGAGGCGGTAGCTCACGTACTCCAGAGCAGCATTCCCGGAATAACTTACGATTGGGAAAACAGATTTGAATGCAGCGTGAAGACCAATATCGATACGATCTTCAGCGTTAGCTCCTTCCTGCAGAAACTTGTGGTAGGAGTCGATTTGAATGGCCAGCAGGTATGGCACATCCATTACACTCGGTAATTTACCGAAATCCTTACGGATACGTTTTTTCTCAGTATATGAGTAAGCCATCAGTTATCCCCGGACTGTTTCCTCGATTGGGCTTGCCACCCATGGCTCAAGGACTTGCCTTGCGTTAGAACCCAGCAGCAGTATGCCAGTGTGCTCACGAATTCCATAACGTGAAAAAGGCCGACGGGCAATACACCCGTCAGCCGGTTGCCGCGATCAGCTAGCTGATGCGGCAGCAATCCTGTTCAGAGAACAGAGATTACTTAACTTCAACAACAGCGCCAGCCGCTTCCAGAGCTGCTTTAGCTGCTTCAGCGTCTTCTTTAGAAACGCCTTCTTTAACGGTCGCAGGAGCGCCGTCAACCATACCTTTGGCTTCTTTCAGACCCAGGCCAGTCAGTTCACGTACTGCTTTGATTACGTTAACTTTCTTGTCGCCAGCTGCAGACAGGATTACGTCGAATTCAGTCTGAGCTTCTGCTGCGCCAGCGTCGCCGCCAGCTGCTGGAGCTGCTGCTACTGCTGCTGCAGATACGCCGAATTTTTCTTCCATCGCAGAAACCAGTTCTACTACGTCCATTACAGACATTTCAGCGATAGCGTTGATGATATCTTCTTTAGTCAGAGACATGAGAAATTTCCTGAATTTTCATGGGCACTTAATGGCCCGTTAAACCGTTTAGTAAACCACCCGAATAAAATCAGGCAGCTTGCTCTTCTTTTTGTGCTTGTACTGCAGCGATGGTACGTACCAGCTTGCCAGCAGCAGCTTCTTTCATGACGCTCATCAGCTTCGCGATTGCTTCGTCGTAAGTTGGCAGAGTTGCCAGCATATCAACGGAAACCACGTTGCCATCGAATGCACCACTTTTCAGTTCGAACTGTTCGTTCTCTTTAGCGAACTTCTTGAAGATACGGGCAGCCGCACCTGGATGTTCTTTAGAGAAAGCGATCAGAGACGGACCTACCAGAGTGTCAGTCAGACACTCAAATGGGGTACCTTCTACAGCACGACGTGCCAGAGTGTTACGGACAACTTTCATCCAAACACCGGCTTCACGTGCTTCTTTACGCAGAGCGGTCATGGCGCCTACAGTTACACCGCGGGAATCCGCGACTACTGCAGACAGAGCACCTTCAGCTGCTTCCTGGACTTCGGCGACAATCGCCTTCTTATCTTCGAGTCCTAAGGCCACGATTAACTCCTAACAAGTTAAGTTGGGCTCCAGAGAGCCAGTTCCGGTGTGACAATTCAGTATTCTGAACGGGGCCACACACTATCTACGCAGGAGATATTAAGTAATCACAATCCGGGAAAATGATTACTCCTGCGGTCTTTGACAGCCGCTGTCGGTACAACTTAATCCGACAGCAACCCCAAAGATCGTATGTTGATCAAATCGCCGGATCAGATATCCAGAGAAGAATGATCAACTACCAGGCCTGGACCCATAGTCGTAGACAGGGTCACCTTCTTCATGTAAACGCCTTTGGCGGAAGATGGCTTGGCTTTTTTCAGGTCTGCCAGCAGAGCTGTCAGGTTTTCTTTCAGTGCGTCAGCGCTGAAGTCCACTTTACCGATGGTAGTGTGGATAATACCGTTCTTGTCGTTACGGTAACGAACCTGACCTGCTTTAGCATTCTTAACAGCGGTAGCAACGTCCGGAGTCACGGTACCCACTTTAGGGTTTGGCATCAGACCACGTGGACCCAGAACCTGACCCAGCATACCAACAACGCGCATTGCATCCGGAGAAGCAATAACTACGTCGAAGTTCAGGTCGCCGCCTTTGATTTTCTCTGCCAGATCTTCCATACCCACTTCGTCTGCGCCAGCTGCAGTAGCAGCTTCAGCGTTAGCACCCTGAGTGAATACAGCTACGCGCATAGTTTTACCGGTACCGTTTGGCAGTACTGTAGAGCTACGTACGTTCTGGTCAGATTTACGAGCGTCGATCCCGAGGTTAACAGCGACATCAACAGACTCTTTGAATTTAACAGTAGACAGTTCGCCCAGCAGAGCAGCCGCTTCTTCAACAGAATAAACTTTGCCTGCTTCTACTTTTTCAGCGATCGCCTTCTGGCGCTTAGTCAGCTTAGCCATTACTCAACTCCTTCCACGTTCAGACCCATAGCGCGGGCAGAACCAGCGATGGTACGTACAGCTGCGTCCATATCAGCAGCAGTCAGGTCAGGAGCTTTAGCAGTCGCGATCTCTTCCAGCTGCGCACGGGTTACAGTGCCAACTTTCTGAGTGTTCGGACGTGGGGAACCAGAAGTGATACCAGCTGCTTTCTTCAGCAGGTATGACGCCGGTGGAGTCTTCATTTCAAAAGAGAATGAACGGTCGCTGTAAGCAGTGATCACAACTGGCACAGGAGCGCCTGGCTCCAGGTGCTGAGTCTGTGCGTTGAACGCTTTACAGAATTCCATAATGTTCAGGCCCTTCTGACCCAGAGCTGGACCAACTGGAGGACTTGGGTTTGCTTTACCAGCTCCAACCTGGAGCTTGATGTAGCCTTCTACTTTCTTAGCCATGGTTTACTCCCATTGGGTATTAACGCAAGCAGCCTGCAGATGCAGGCTAATGCTCCCCGACCACCCGAGGGCGATCATTTAACAAATGCTTATCCGGCTTTTTCGACCTGGGTAAATTCCAGCTCAACCGGTGTAGCACGACCAAAAATGGTTACCGCAACCTGCAGACGGGACTTCTCGTAATCGACACCTTCCACAACGCCGTTAAAGTCAGCGAATGGACCATCGATAACACGTACCACTTCACCCGGCTCATAAATGGTTTTCTGAGTCGGACGATCTGCACCATCACGCACACGCTGCAGAATCGCATCTGCTTCGCGATCAGTAATCGGAGCCGGCTTATCTGCAGTACCGCCGATGAAACCCATCACGCGCGGAGTCTGCTTAACCAGATGCCAGCTATCATCATTCATATCCATCTGCACAAGAACATAGCCAGGATAGAACTTACGCTCGCTCTTACGCTTTTTACCGTCACGCACTTCAACGACTTCTTCAGTCGGAACCAGCACGTCACCGAAGTATTCCTGCATGCCGTGCAGTTCAATACGCTCTTTCAGCGTAGACTGAACACGTTTTTCGTAGCCCGAGTAGGCGTGAACAACATACCAACGCATTGTCATAATCCTTACCTCAGCCTACCAGCATGGAAACCAGCCAACCCAGCAGGGAATCCAGACCCCACAGAACCAGCGCCATAACAAATACAACCAGCACAACAATCATGGTTGTCTGGGTCGTTTCCTGGCGGGTCGGCCAAACCACCTTGCGGCGCTCAATATTGGCTTCTTTCAGCAGTTGCAGAAACGCCTTACCCTGGGAACTGGTCAGAGCAACACCGGCACCTACCAGCATCAGAGCAACAACAGCCAGAACGCGATACAGAACCGCAACCTCGGCATAATAAACGTTACCCGCTACAGCAGCAGCCAGAAAGGCGGCAGCAACCAGCCACTTCACAACATCCAACGGTGATTTACTTGCTTTGCTATCGGTACTCATCACTATTCCCTAAAGCCAAAAATGGCAGCCGAAGCTACCATTTGGAATTTGGCAGGCCAGGAGGGACTCGAACCCCCAACACCCGGTTTTGGAGACCGGTGCTCTACCAATTGAACTACTGGCCTAAAGACGATCAATCAGGGCGCCGTAAATTACAGCACCCCACTCGAACAGTCAAGCCTTAATGCTTGATTATTCGATAATTTTTGCTACAACACCAGCACCAACGGTACGACCACCTTCACGGATAGCGAAACGCAGACCTTCGTCCATCGCAATAGGCGCGATCAGAGTTACAGTCAGTTGTACGTTATCGCCTGGCATTACCATTTCAACGCCTTCTGGCAGCTCTACAGCACCA
>NZ_JAEDAH010000008.1 GCF_020320395.1 Thalassolituus marinus
GGGGTCGGCCCGCCGGCAAGGGGATAAGTTCCCCTGCGAGGCAGCAGGCCTTGATGTTAAAACATGCTGTTTTTGTCAGCTATGATGCTGATTAAAAACTGTGGGACAGCAGTGGGCTTTGAGCCGGCTTTTTTGTGTCTGCAGCAATCAGCCGCAGAACACCAGGCGTACACTATCAAGTGCCAGCTGAGAGTTGCTGATGGCATCCAGAACCGCATCGCGTTCTGCGCGAATTTCATCCACCAGTTGCGGTGGAATGGCTGGGTTCTGCTCAGCCAGTGCATGCAGACGCTCAATACGATCTGAGTAGGCTTCGCTGGCTTTGGCGGTGGCGCGGTCAACCATTTTCGACAGCTGGCCGGCGCCAAGCTTTTCCAGTTTATGGATTACCGGCTGCACAGCCGCAGTCTTCTGCTCTACCAGGCCGCGAGCGGTACCTTTGCCTAATGGAAGGACAAAGCCTGGTAATTCACCATCGTTTACTTTCAGGTCACCGCTTGGTGTCATCATCAGATGCATGGCATTCGGTGGCAGAAAGCGCTCGACCGCCAGTGCTTTCGGTGCCGGGCAGCGGGCAACGAACTGCAGCTCTATAAAGCAATCGCCGGTGCGGTGATTGTGATCTTCAATGTAACCTGCCGCAGCATTCCCGGCTGGTCCGGAAGTGATCAATTCAAGCGCCTGATCAACAAACGGGTGCTCCCAGCTCAGGAACTGGACATCGTCACGAGACAGGGCAACGTCGCGACGGGTGGTGGCCATGAATCCGTCTTCCGGAAGATGGGGCAGGTCGGGTACCAGCATGTGGTCGCCTGGTGCAATGGTGATGCAATCGCCACCCAGATCAATCAGCTCGAGACCAAAGGCATCAGCAAATAACTCAAGGAAGTCATTCAGCTCAGCTTCGTCTTCGATATGGGTAATGGTCATTTCACGGGCCAGTGCCTTAGCTCGAACCGGGTGACAGGAATGAAGTTCCAGCAGACGATCACGACCAGCTTCCAGGCGTGCCAGCATGGCATCACGCTCACTGGCCAGCTGAGTAATCAGCTCAGCCATACCATCACCACTCAGAATGGCGGCTTCAATGGCTTCACGATGGGTTTCCAGCAACGACTGAGCGGCTGGATTCGGGCGCGAAAATACGTCCAGACCGTCATTCAGAATATGCGCCCAGCGGCCGGCGACATGGTCGGCAAAGGCTGGAATGTAAAGGCGGATGTCGTCAGCCTGGCCGATACGGTCGAGACGACCAATGCGCTGCTCAATCAGGTCGCAGTTGAACGGCAGATCGAACAGTACCAGATGGTGGGCGAACTGGAAGTTACGGCCTTCGCTACCAATTTCAGAGCACAGCAGGATGCGTGCGCCCTGTTCATGGTCGGCAAAGTAGGCTGCGGCCCGGTCGCGCTCAATCATGTCCATATCTTCATGGAAGACGGCAACCTGAATGCCGCAGCTTTCCCATAACCACTGCTCCAGGTCGAGCACGGTCTGGGCGTGATGGCAGATCAGTACGATTTTATCCTTGCCTGAGCCCGCCAGAACCTCCAGCAGCCAGTCACAGCGCGGATCATCGTTACACCAGTCACTGCGGCCCGCTTCCGGAAACAGTTGTGTCAGATCATCAGGCAGATCTTCGGATAGAGGCGCTTCCAGCTCTGCCAGTTGCGGCAGGCGTTCTGGGAAGCCCGTTACACCATGGCGGGTGTTACGGAACAGCGCACGGCCCGGGCCGCGACGGTCAATCAAGGCTTCCAGCACGCGGTTGCGCTGGGCGCTGTCGCTCAGGTCAGTATCGGCAAAGTCAGGCAGCAAACTGACCAGTGTGGCGGTCTGGCTGGCATCCAGCTCATTGTCGGAGGCCAGGGTTCCGGCCAGTTCTGCGATTGGCTGGTAGGCTTCTTGTTCCTGCAGGAATTGCGGCAGTGAAGGGTAGCGTTGCGGGTCGAGCAGGCGCAGACGCGCGTAGTGGCCTTCCACGCCCAGTTGTTCCGGAGTGGCTGTGAGCAACAGTAGTCCCGGGGTGGTCAGGGATAACTCTTCAACCAGTTGATAGCCGGTATCCGCGCCTTCTTCACTCCACTCTAGATGGTGCGCTTCATCGACTACCAGCATATCCCACTGGCTGGCATTGATCTGTTCGCGTACTTCGTCGCGGGTGGCCAGTGACAACGGACAAAGGAACAGCTGGCCATTACCGAACAAATCATCTTCTTCGTAGATCGACAGTCGGTTAATGATGTTAAAGCGCAGGTTAAAGCGGCGAATCATCTCGACCAGCCACTGGTGAGTCAGATGGTCGGGCACGATGACCAGTGCACGCTGAATGCGCTGCTGCAACAACAGGCGGTGCAGAATCAGACCAGCTTCGATGGTTTTGCCTAAGCCGACCTCATCGGCCAGCAGCACGCGCGGGATGGCGTCCTGAGTAACCTGCTGAGCAATATAGAGCTGGTGTGGCAGCAAGCTGGTCCGGCCGCCGAGTAAGCCATAGTAAGGGCGCTGGCGCAGGGTACTCAGTTGCTTCAGAGCCATCTGGCGCAGTTCAAACAGGTTGTTGTTATCAATCTGGCCGGAAAACAAGCGATCGGACGGTTGGTTCAGCTGGATTTGTCCGCTGAGATGGATCTCTGAAATCTGACGCTCACCGTCGGAGTAAAACAGAATGCCGTCGAGATCATTGATGTCGGTGATGGTCATGGTGGTGCCATCAGACAGTGGGATCAGGTCGCCTTCTTTGAATGCCACCCTGGTCAGCGGAGCGTTCTGCTTCGAATAGCTGCGGACATCGTCAACGGAAGGGAAGTACACCGTTACAACACGAAAATCCACGTTCTGAATCAGGCCGAGTCCGAGATCGGTTTCGGCTTCACTGATCCAACGCTGACCAATTTTGTACATATTCTAAAATCCTGAAACTTGCGGAGGGTTAACGCTCTGGCCCGTTTAGTAGCAATAGCGGGCGGGCGCGAAGTCTAGCGTATGGCCGCCGCAAATCCCACCGTTGAGGTCACGGAGTTTCTAATTGTCTGGCTGTAAAGGTACTATAGCCCCTTGCTCCGGGGACGGAGCAGGAGTCTCTGTTACTAAGGAAAGGTATTTACGATGGGAAAAATTCTGGCACTTTCTGTTGCGCTGCCAATTGTTGGGGCTGTTGCTGCAACCGGATATCTGACGCATCAGAACGTTCAGTCCTACCGCACACAGCTTGCAGCTGTGCTGGAGGAAACCAACGCGTCGCTCTACCCGCAAGGAATGCGCATTACACTCGACAGCGTTGAAGAAAAATACTTCGGCGTTGTTCGTGATGAAAACTACGTCCTGATTGAAATGAAGCAGGGCGGACGCATCATGGGGTTTCACCAGCAGGTAATTATCGAGCCAACCCGCGCTTACGGTACCTTTGGTATTGATCCGGAAGTAGGCATGGCTGCGGTCATGCTGGCCAATGCGCCAGGCCTGATTGACGGGCAGCAGGGCTATTGGGAAATGAATGGCAGCACGATGATGCTGGACAGTCATTATCAGACTGGTGCCTTTGACTTGCGCCTCGGAGACGGCCCGACGGTGACTGTTGCGCCGCTGATCGTGGATACCACAATGGATCTCACCGGAGATCGTCGTAGTTCCGGGAAGATCACATTGGCCAGTGTCAGTCTCAACAAAGGCAATGGTGCTGGCGAGTTCTCGCTCAATGACATGGAGCTGACAACTCGCTCGCACGTTATGGGAACCCAGCCATTCGTCGATCGTATCAATTATCGGGTAGGCAATATTGCAATTACCGAAGCTGATGGCAGCCGGGTTTTGCTGCGTGGCTTTGAAACAGCGCAAGCCAGCTTGCTTGATCGGGGGACCTACGCGACGCTGATTACCGCATCGATGGATGATCTGAAAGTGACGCTGGCCTCTAAGGACCTGAGTGTTGATCCGAGTGCATTGCGCCTTTATGTGGACGGCATCCACTGGCAGTCGCTGCGCTCCGTCAGTGAACAGGTTCAGTCAGCAGGAGGTGAAGATCCTGCGGTTATGATTCGTGCCTTGTCTGAAGTTGGTGCACGTGGTGCCAGTGTGACGCTGGAAGATTTTACCAGCAGCTTCGTGTTTAACGATCGTGGGCCAGATGGCATTGGTGCGGCGGGAGATGTAAAAGCGACCGGCTACTACCAGTTAGCTCCGGGTAGTGCAGAAGCGCTTCTGCAGGAGTGGGCGGGGCGCTCAGAAGCTGGCTTGTCCGTCAGTCTGAGCCACAGCCTTCTGCAAAGTCCGCTGGCAGAGCATATGCTTGCATTGATTGATGCGGGATATATTCGTGATGACGGCGACCGCTTAGTCAGTGAATTAAGGTTCAGTGGTGGCAACCTCACGGCTAACAGCCTGCCATTGGATGGCCTGGTAAGCGCAGAATAAAACAAGCCGGCAATAGCCGGCTTTTTTATTGGGTTGTCGAATGGCATTTAACGCAGTAGTTGCTGGCTTAATGAACGGCCAAGTACAACATGACCTTGCAGGTAGTCGCATAGTTGATAGAACCGCGCTGTTGCAGGGTCTGACAACAGATAGTCGCGCATAGACAGGCCGCTAAACAACGAATCTTTGCTGGTCGGCAGGCAGAAGGCGCTGAAACGCAGCTCGGCGGGCATCACTATGGACAGGATGCCGTCAAGGCGAAACAGACAGCCAATGCGCTCCTGGGTGTCTGTTGGCAAACGCAGGCTATTAGACTTTTCCGCATCCGCTTGCCACAAACCAAGGGTTTCCGGCGAGCAGGAAAGCAGACAGGCGAGAGTGTCATGGTCCATTGCCCAGCGCTCCGGTCCTGATTGCTTTATCAGCCAGTTCAGGCCCTGAGTATCGCTGGTCGGCGTTAGTCGCTGAGTGCCGGGCGCTTGCGTTGGTGGAATGGGAGGCCTGCTCACAAGGATTCCTGCGCTGAATACGTCTGTCAGTAAGACTAGGCCATTGCTGACGCTTGTAAACACAAGTGGCGCAGGAGTGCCATATTGGTGGTCGTTAGCTATGGCCTAACGTCCTTCATTCAGATGGCGCTGAATGGCTTCGGCAATTCTGTCGTCGCTGAAACCGAAACGATCGATCAGGGGGCTCAGAAGGCCTGTCATTCTGGCCATGATTGCATTTGAAAGGCTGCGTGATGGTGAGCCATCCATTGATCAGATCGCGCGGGTATTGAATTGCTCCGCCAGAACACTGCAGCGCCGATTGCAGGTGGCGGGAACAAGCTACCGTGAAGAGCTGAACCTGGTTCGCTATAAGCTTGCCAGATCATACCTGGAAGATCCTAGTTTGCAGATTATCGATGTGGCGATGCTACTAGGTTACTCCGAGCACAGTGTGTTTACCCGGGCGTTCCGCGAGTGGAGCGGTAAGACTCCTCAGGATTTTCGTCAGCAACGCAGGCTAGCTCCTGAGTGAGAAACGGCACAGGCCGATAATTTTTTCTGCGCTACAGGCTGGCATGCTTGCGGTCATCACGGTGTTTAAGGGTGGTGATATATCAATGATACTTCCGATAATTGATATTATCGGAATAAGTGGGTGTGGCATATTTGCAGTTGATAGAGACCGTCTTGCGAGCTATGGCAGCACCTTTGTTATGTGGATAACCTCTGCTTTCGCATTATTCTGCTGCCTTCTCTGGTTGGGCTTATTTCAGGGAGCTGGCAGTATGTTTCGTACCGTTGCCAGATTGCGGTCAGATGCCATCCGATCAGGCGTGTCTGGTCAGGCAATCTTTCATCAGCCCGGATTCAGTCGGCGGAATAATCATTCCGCAACGCGTTTAATAACTAATAACCTTTTAAAAACAAATAGATAGAAATCGTAATTTGAGTTGAATGTTAGGTCTTCGTGACTGGTCCGGCCAGCGAAACAGAATAACCCCTGGGCTTAATGTCCTACCTTGCATGATGGAAACTTGTTGAGACTGGTTTTGCTCAGTCCGGAAGAATTTCGTAATCAGGCTTATATAGTTTTTGTTTATGACGTAAGACTCCATGCATTCCGGGTTCCGGTGTGGTTGTGAATAAGTCGGATGCCGTCTTGCGTTTGAATGTCTCGTGTTATCCAAAGCCTGGCAGTGCCTGGCCAGCTCAGAACAGTACAATCTTCTCTGCAGGGTTTTTGGATTTAGCTTGGTGTTGGGGTTTCGATGCCTTATATTTCCGATAATTCTTTGTCGCAGTGAAATGTATGTTTGCTCTGGATCATCCACCAGTTCCACTGATTGATTCGCTGGATCAGCTTGGCTCTCCGCTGACGGAAGCGCGCCGCATCCTGGCTCGGGTACCTGCTGCCAAAGCACTCGATGGTGCGTTTGAGGATCTGGTTCATTCCCTTAGTTTTCTGGTCAGTTACAACGGTAGCAGTGCCACGTTTAACAGCTACCGGCGCGAAGTTGAGCGTCTGTTGCAGTGGGTGTGGCTTATTCGGGGGTGTTCGCTTGGAGAGCTGCGCCGCCAGGATCTGGAGGAATACATACGCTTCTGTCAGTCCCCTCCCCGCGCCTGGATTGGTCATAAGCAGGTCAGCCGCTTTCGGAATAGTCAGGGCGAGCGTATTGCCAATCATGACTGGCGGCCCTTTGTACAGCCAAAGGATGAGCGCAGCTTTGCCCTGTCACAGAAGAGTCTTCAGGCGTTGTTCGCAGTGCTTTCAACGTACTTTAACTATCTGCTGCAGGAAGATTATCTGCGTATCAATCCGGTTGCTCTTATACGCCAGAAGAGCAAGTTTCTGCAGAAACACGCTTATCAGGAGCCGGTTCGACGCATATCAAACCTGCAATGGGACTTTGTATTGGAAACTGCAGAGTTGATGGCGCGGGATAATCCACCCGAGCATGAGCGTTCGCTGTTTGTGATGCGGCTGCTGTTCGGTATGTATCTGCGCATATCGGAACTGGTCGCGGACGAACGTTCTACTCCGGTCATGGGTGACTTTCACACCGATGCGGATGGCAACTGGTGGTTGCGCGTCGTTGGCAAGGGAAACAAAGCACGCCTTGTGACGGTATCTGACGATATGCTCGACGCGCTGCGCCGCTATCGCCAATTTCTTGGTCTACCTAAGCTCCCGTATACAGGTGAGCAGACGCCACTTATTGGTAAGATCAAAGGACGCGGTCCGGTCACCAGTACCCGCCAGATTCGTTATCTTGTGCAACGTTGCTTTGATGCAGCATTTGAGCGCATGCGCAGCCAGGGACTTGAAGATGAAGCACAGGAATTACGCGTCGCCACTGTTCACTGGCTGCGGCACACGGGCATTTCAGAAGACGTGAAGTACCGCCCGAAAGAACATGTTAAGGAAGACGCGGGTCACGCCAGCATGGCAACCACTGACCGCTATATCGACACCGAACTGCGAGAGCGCCACGCCAGTGCGAGACACAAGAAGCTTAAGCCAGAGCTTTAGTGGCTCTGGCATTAAGCGTTATCGCGTTAGTGCATGTACTGACCACCGTTGGCGGAAATATTGGCTCCGGTAATAAAGCCAGAGTTGTCGCTCGACAGGAAGCTCACCACGCGGGCGATGTCCTCTGGTTCGCCGAAGCGTCCAACCGGAATGGTCTGGCGGATCTGTTCGCGGATCTCTTCCGGCACATCCATAATCATGCTGGTGGCGATATAACCAGGAGATACCGTGTTTACGGTGATGCCTTTGCTTGCTACTTCCTGGGCAACGGCCTTAGTAAAGCCATACATGCCCGCTTTGGCTGCAGAGTAGTTCGCCTGCCCAAACTGGCCTTTTTCACCATTGATGGACGAGATATTAACGATACGCCCCCACTTCTTCTCCAGCATGTCGTTGATTACCAGTCGGGTCATATAGAACACCGAAGTCAGGTTGGTTTCGATGACATCGTGCCAGTATTCCGGAGACATCTTTCGCAGCGTGGTGTCGCGGGTAATCCCGCCGTTATTGACCAGTACGTCGATGGTGCCGAAGTCCTTTTTGATTCCTTCAATGCAAGCTTCGCAGCTGGTCCAGTCACGGATGTTGCCAAATGCCAGTGCGATGTCATAGCCATCGGCCTTCATCTGATCCTGCCACGCCTGAGCTTTCTCGTGCTTGCCACCGTGGTAATAGCCGGCCACCACCTGGTAGCCATCATCACTGAGTTGTTTACAGATCGCTGTGCCGATGCCACCTGTGCCACCGGTCACTAATGCAATGCGCTTACTCATAACCTGCTCCTTCAGTTCCCTGTTATTGGTCAGCAGACGTTACAATAGCGCCTGTGACACTAAGATTAACGCTACAAAGAAATCCGCCTGTTGTCTGTCTGTTGCTGTGCCTGACCTGGGTTTCGCGGGTGCAAAGCGGGCGAATCGTTAACTGGCCTGCACGGTAGATGTCGAATGGCCGGGTTTCCGTTATAATTCCGCGCCCTTTTTACCCGCCGTTCTGATCCCCATGAAATTCGTAATTAAGCTGTTCCCGGAAATCACGATTAAGTCCACCAGTGTTCGTAAGCAGATGACCAAGATTCTGCGCCAGAACCTGCAGAACTTGTTCCGGCGTTACGGGATTTCGGCGGATGTACAGAATCGTTGGGACAGCCTGGTGGTGATTGTAAATCGTGAAGATGAAGCGGCCCGCCGCCAGGCCATTCAGATTCTGTCGCATACCCCGGGTATTGCATCTGCGCTGGAGATCACAGAGTTTACTTTTGAAACGCTGGATGAAGCCTATCAGCGCGTGCGTGATGCTTATCGTGAGCGTGTGGCGGGTAAAACCTTCTGTGTGCGCATCAAGCGTGCTGGTGTGCATGAGTTCACCTCGCATCAGGCTGAAATCTATATGGGCGGCGGCATTCTCAAGGAAACCGACGCCAGGGCCGTGTCACTGAAAGACCCTGAGGTGCTGGTGCTGGCTGAGCTGCGCAACGACAAAGTGCAGGTAGTGAAGCAGACCATCAAAGGCCTTGGTGGTTACCCTCTGGGCAGTCAGGGCGAGGTATTGTCGCTGATTTCAGGGGGCTTCGACTCTACCGTCGCCAGTTATCTGATGAGCCGTCGCGGCCTGAAAACCCACTTCTGTTTCTTTAACCTCGGTGGCAGTGCGCATGAAATTGGCGTGAAGCAGGTATCGCACTACTTGTGGAGTACATATTCAGAAAGCCACCGGGTGAAGTTTGTCACGGTGCCGTTTGAAGAGGTCGTAACCGAAATTCTGACCAAGGTCGACACCAGTCAGATGGGCGTCGTGCTGAAACGCATGATGATGCGTGCGGCTTCCCGCGTGGCAGACAGCCTCAACCTCCCTGCACTGGTAACCGGTGAAGCGGTTGCTCAGGTGGCCAGCCAGACCATTACTAACCTGGCGGTGATTGATCAGGTGTCAGATCATATGATCCTGCGCCCTCTGGCAGCCATGGATAAACAGGACATCATCGATATCGCCCGTCGCATCGGCACCGAATCCTTCGCTGCCACCATGCCGGAATACTGCGGGGTTATCTCGGTGAATCCGACCACGGTTGGTGATCGGGCCAAGGTGGAAGCGGCAGAAGCCAAATTCGACATGGCCGTGCTGGAGAAAGCACTGGCTGAAGCCCGTTATGAACGCATTGATAATGTTCTGGATGGCGAAGCCAGTGGTTTGGATCAGGTGCAGCTGGTTACCACGCCTGCCGTGTCCGACATTGTTATTGATATTCGCCATCCGTCCGAAGCGGCAGATGCCCCGCTGGTGCTGACCAATAACAAGGTACTGGAAATTCCGTTCTACGACCTGGATAACCGCGTGGCGGACCTGGTTGCCAGCAACGAAGGCGCGCGCTTCCTGCTCTATTGTCAGAAAGGCACCATGAGTAAAATCCATGCGCATCACTTTGTCAGCGAAGGTCGTGGCGACTTTGGTGTGCTGATGGATGCGGTGACGCCGAAAAAGCCGATCGCTGGCACTGAAGATGACGCTGAATAACGGCATATTCTGCGCGCAATAAAAAAGGGACCTGATGGTCCCTTTTTTGTTTTCGCTGGCGCAGCTCAGAAGCCAGCACCGATCTCCAGACGGTAGGCGTTCAGTGGTGCTTCGATGTAGCCGCTATCAATGTACTCAGTACCCAGTACGTTGGTGGCCGCCAGTGCCCAATGCCACTGGTCAAATGTCTGCTTAACGCCCAGATCCCACAAACGGTAGCCGTCCTGGTTGTAGCGTGATTCAAACTTGTACTGCGAGGTTGCGCTCAGCCCAGGAATGATCTCGTAAGCCAGCGACAGTATCGCCTGATGCTCAAACTGGGACTGGCTGTAACGGGCTTCAGCATACTGGTTAGTGAAGTCCTGAATCAGGCGGGTGTAGCTCAGCGAGGCTTTAAGAAACCCGGTTTCAGCCAGCAGCCCGCTGATATCCACTTCGGCATCCAGCCCCTTGGTCTTGATAGACTCAATGTTACGAGCAATATAGGCACTGCCTGCTGCAACTTCAGCATCGGTGCGGGTGTAGTCAATGGCATCCGTCGTTTCACGATTGAATATCGCCAGTCGGCCCAGTGCGCCAGCCAGATTGAAGCGCAGCCCCAGCTCGTAGCTGGTGGTTTCTTCGGCCTGAACATCCGGATTACCTTTGTTGGCCGTTTGATTCAGGTACAGATCGTTCATCGTTGGCACTCGCGCAGATTGGCCTGCATTCAGATACAGCTGTTGCCCGGCGAATGGAATCGTCATGCCCAGCACCGGCAAGGTATAGCTGTCGCCGTCATCATAATTCAGATAAGACAGGCTGCCTGCCAGCTGCAAAACCCCCAGATCGTGCTGACCGTAAGCAAACACACTGGAATAGTCACGTTTATGGCGATTGTCGGTGACTGAGGTGCTGTCGATATCTTCCTGGTTGTGTTCATAACCCAGGGCAAAATCATTAGCCAGGCGCAGACGCAGGCGGGTTTGCCAGGCGTTGGTCTGATGCTCAGATGGTGCGTAGTTCAGGTAGAAAAACTCATCATCGTGCTGACGCCAGTTGATGGCAATATCGGCGCGCAGGTCATTATCAAAGCGCTGATCGTGGGTAAAATAAACATGGCGTTGAATGGTATTTTCGTTAGCCCGTTTATCCGCCCCAGCATAAAAGCCTTGTGCACCAAAGCCTTTATCCATATAGCCCAGCCCCAGTACAGTTGTGTGTGAATCATTCTGATGCACAAGACGATAATTGCCCTGCTGGGTGGTGTAGTCGAGATCTGCTCCCCGGATGTAGCTGTCTGATTTCTGCTGGGAGAATGCGGCAAACTGACTCCAGTTGCCCTCTGTTTTACCTAAGCTGATCATGGCGCGGTCGTAATCCTTGCTGCCAGCTTCCAGTTTGATGCCCGCTACGCGGCCGTCCACCTGCTTACGCGTCACCAGGTTAATCACACCGGCATTGCCGTTAGGGCCGTACTGGCCCGCCCCCGGACCGCGCACGACCTCAATGCGCTCAATATCTTCCAGCACGAGTGGCAGGTCGAAGTTATGGTGACCTGTTTGTGGGTCATTCATACGCACGCCATCCACCAGAATAAGTGTCTGTTCATAGCCGGCACCGCGGATGCTCAGGTCGACCTGGGTTCCGCCACTACCCCGTTGACGAACGTCGAGGCCGCTGACCCATTCCAGCGCATCGGCGATATTGCTGACTGGCAATAGTTCGATATCGCTGCGATCCAGCACTTCAACTGCAAATGCCTGCTCAGCGATGTTCTGTTCGAACAGCTGACCACTGATTTGCTGGGTATCGAGTTCTACAGCCTGGACGGTGCTGGCTGCCATGCTGGCAACGATGGCGCTTGCCAGTGTGTAACGGCGGAATGTCATGGGTATCTGCATCCTGAGAAATTTCGCAGCAGTTTAAAAACTCGCATTGGCCCAGCCAAAATCCTGATGAGGCAAGGTTGTCAGTTGTGCATATATCGATCAGGTTGCGGACTGGTCATGTGTTGCGGTGCTGGTATCATGGCGCGCAGATTCACAATGGACAGCATCATGACCACCATCATCAGCTTTAACATCAATGGCGTACGTGCCCGCCCTCACCAGCTGGAAGCCATTCGCGATCAGCTTGATCCGGATATCCTGGGTCTGCAGGAAACAAAGGTCCACGACGAACAGTTTCCATTGGCAGACATTGAGGCTCTGGGGTATCACGTTGAGTTCTTCGGCCAGAAAAGCCACTACGGCGTGGCGCTGCTGAGTAAAGTGGCTCCGGAGTTCGTGCAGAAAGGCTGGCCATGGGATGAGGAAGACGCACAGCGCCGCCTGATTCACGCCCGCTACGTGATTGATGGCAAAGTCTGGAACGTTCTTAACGGCTATTTCCCACAGGGCGAAAGCCGCGATCACGAAACCAAATTTCCGGCCAAGGAAAAGTTCTACGCCGATCTGATGCGTTACCTGAACGAGAACTTCACCCCGGCTGACCGTGTGATTGTTATGGGGGATATGAATATCTCGCCGGAAGACACGGATATTGGTATTGGCGAGCCGAATCGTAAGCGCTGGTTGAAGTCCGGCAAGTGCTCTTTCCTGCCGGAAGAACGCGAGTGGTACCAGACTCTGCTGGGCTGGGGCCTGAAAGACACTTATCGCAAGCACTTCCCGGAATCCGCTGATACCTTCAGCTGGTTTGATTACCGCTCCAAGGGCTTTGACGACGAGCCAAAGCGCGGCCTGCGTATCGATCATATTCTGGCGACCGACAGTGTGTATGACGAATGCGTGGCAGCAGGTGTCAGCTACGACATTCGCGGCACTGAAAAACCGTCTGATCACGCACCTATCTGGTCACGTTTCAGCTGATACTCAGCCTTTCAGTGATGTCTGTTGAAGGCCAACCTGATCAAACTGAATGCAAAAAAGCCGGGCTTATTGCCCGGCTTTTTTGCTTTGTTTTCTGGTCTTCAGACGAAATCACCCGCCGTACTGATCGAGAGCATCAATGTAATTAAGCCAGGATCGGGCATTCGCTGCGGTATGCGGATGTTTTAGCGCCTGCTGAAAGTAGCGCCGCGCGGCGGGTTTATCATCCAGCTGCAGCGCGCTACTACCGGCGAGCATCAATGCCTGTGCTTTCTGATCGGCTTCCAGTCCTTTGCTCAGAGCAAGGTCGATCTGACTCAACACCAGCTGCACGTTGTTGTCCTGATAAGCGAGCCTTGCAGCAAATAACGGCAGCTTGCCGTCGTCGGAGAATTCTGCGGCTTTGTTTATGGCCTCAATCGCTGCCAGACGTTCACGCCCCTGCTGCCAGGCCATGCCCAGTAAACGCCAGTCTTCTTCGCGGCTTTCACTTTCCGGCTGGGCCAGGTGTTGCTCAAGAATGCGTGCAGCCCGCTCGGGAATGCCCTGGCTGATCAGCAACTGGCTGAGCAGCAGTATATTGCTGGTTTTGCTGACATAGCCTGCGGCATAGCCGGTTTCCAGTGAGCTCAAAGCCTCAGTTTGTTTGTTCAGCAACTGAAACATGGATGCGCGCTGTACCCAGTAGTCTTCTTTACCGGGATTAATGCGAATCAGGTCGGCCAGAACCCTTGCCGTGGCCTGATAGTCACCGAGCTGGTAATAGCCCGACATCAGCATCTGCAGCCAGTTTTCGCGGGGACTTTCGCCTTTGCTGGTGGCGCGGCGGAGCGCCTCTTCGAAGGCTTTGGTTGATTGCTGGTAGTCTTTCAATAGATGGTAGGCGCTACCCAGCGTGGCGTAGGCCAGGGGCTGAATAATGGCGCTGGCAGTTTCTTTTTTTGCCTGTTGCTGACGCGCTTCTTCGGCGCTGAGCTTGCTGAGTCTTGGCGCTAATGCATCAATCGCTGCCTGAAAGTCATCCTCTGCCAGCAGTAGCTGCGCCACGGACGTGGCCATGCCGGCTTCCATTGCAGGTGTCAGGGCATCCTCGGCCAGTGATTTCTGATACCAGCGCAGCCCTTCGCGGTTGTTGTCCTGTAGCAGAAACAGCTGACCATATAGTTCATAAGCCAGGGCCATGCCGAAGCCGGGCTTGAGGTCGGCAATCAGTTCGTCCAGTTGGCTACGTGCGTCGTCGAAACGTGATTCGCCCAATGCCGCCTGAATGCTATTCAGGCTTTCATAGGTTGCTGGCGACAGTGACGGTGTTGCAGCCATCGCCCTAAACGGCAGCATCACGGTGGTTATGATCAGCAGCGCCAACAGTAATGGTTGTATATGCAAATTCATTATTGCGAACCTGCCAGTGTGAATTCCAGTGTCTGGGTAGCGGTCTGTGCCACCGGGCGGCCATCTTCCATTTTCGGGCGGAATTTGTAGCGGTACAGCGCCCGCACCGCTTCGCGCTCGAAGACGCCGCGCGGTTCGGCTTCGATGATCTCGACATCCTCGACCGTGCCTTCCGGTGAGATTTGCAGGCGCGCTCGCACATAGCCTTCAATCTTCTGGCGCAGCGCCCGCGGCGGATATACCGCCTGCTGGCGATGCAGAGGAATGACATCGGTATCACCAAACCCTTTACCGACGACAGCATCACCCAATAACGACTGACGATTAAGTGCCAGGTCCGGGCTGACATCCGGCATATTGAAGGGAATGGTCTGCATCGTTGGTGCCTGTTCTGCCACGGCCTGTTGTGGCAGCTTCGGTTTCTGCGGCTTGGGAGGTTCCTGTTTGCGGCGCTCCTTACGCTCGGTCTGGCTGTCCTGACGCAGGCGCACGAAATCAACGATTGCACTGTTGTTGTCTGCGCGTTTCAGGTTTTCGTCCGGCGTGACCATGCGCTGCATCACCCAGAACAATCCCAGGCTTACAGCGGTGGCGGCCAGTAAGGCAATAGCCAGACGGTGCATCAGTCGGCAGCCTCAGCAGAAATTGAGATGTTGCTGATGCCGGCCAGGCGCACCTGATCCATCACTTTGACCAGCAGGCCGGTGGGCGAAAACTCGTCGGCCTGAATGATGACGGCACCTTCGGGATTTTCCGCTTTCATGCGCTCGATATTGGGGCGCACGGCACGCACATCCACAGCCCGGCGATCGATCCAGATTTCGCCGTTGGCGCGAATGGCGACCAGAATATTACTGCCCTTCTTTTCTTCCGCCGTCTGTGCGCTTGGGCGACTGACAGTAACACCGCTCTCTTTAACAAATGAGGTGGTGACGATAAAAAAGATCAGCATGATGAACACAATGTCGAGCATCGGCGTGATGTCGATATCGTTGCCATCGCTACCCGTGTCGGTATGACGTCTTGCCATGTTACTTACTCCAGACTGTCTGCAAGCTGTTGCAGACCGCGCTGACTCAGGCGCTTAAAACGGGTACGGAAATACAGGCCAGTCAGAGCGACCACAAGGCCTGCCATAGTCGGGATGGTGGCCTGGGAGATGCCGTTGGCCATGGCGCGGGCGTTGCCGGTGCCGGTGATGGCCAGTACGTCGAATACGCTGATCATGCCGCGCACTGTGCCCAGCAGGCCCAGCAGTGGGCAGACTGCGATCAGAATGCCAATTAACGGCAGGTATTGCTCCAGTGCCTGCTTCTGCTGGCTCAGCCAGTACGCGCGTATCTTGCGTGCTTCCCAGCTCTGGTGTTCTCCTCGCTGCGACCAGCGTTCTGCCAACTGGCGATTGCTGCCCGGCAAACTGATACGGTAGAACCACAGGCGCTCAAGGATCAGGCTCCAGAGCACGATGCACAGCGCCAGGATGGCCCATAATACAGGGCCGCCCTGGGTCATGAAGTCCAGTAACCAGTTCATGAGCGGCCGTTCTGTTGTTGATTTTCCAGTGCTTCTGCCATCAGACCAGCCGACTGCTCATCCAGCAGCTGAATCAGCGCCTTACTGCGGCTTGCGACCCAACTATGGGCCAGCAACAGAGGGATGGCAGCAATCAGGCCCAGTACCGTGGTGATCAGCGCCTGGGAAATACCGGATGCCATCAGCTTAGGATCACCGGTGCCGAAGTTTGTGATCGCCTGGAAGGTCGCAATCATGCCGGTGACCGTGCCCAGCAGGCCGAGTAATGGCGCAATGCCGGCGAACAGTTTGATGATGGTCTGGCCGCGCTCCAGCGCCGGCAGTTCACGCAGCACCGCTTCGTCCATGCGTGCTTCGAGTACATCGACATCAATCGGTTTTGGTAGCTCATGCCAGCTGCGCAGTACGCGACCCAGCGGGTTGTCGTCGCTTGGTGTGGTCATGTTCTGTTTCTGGCGAGCAATGGCACTGCTGATTTTCAGTAAAACCGATGTGCGCCAGGCGGCAATTAATAAACCGACGGCTCCCAGAGTCAGGATGATATAACCGACCAGCGCCCCCTGCTGAATACGTTCGGCGAGGTCAGGGCTTTCCAGTGTCATGTTGAGCAGCGCACCACGGGACGGGTCGAGTGCTATAGCGGCAACAGGATTCTGAGTCTTCAGGTAGTCGGCCAGCAGGTCAGCGCCCTGAGGTTGGCGGCCGAGCTCGCGCAACTGCTTAAGTTCGCTGTCGTAGGCGAAATAGCCCTGCTCGCTGATGGCGTTAAATACGCCGAGTCGGGTCAGTTGACGGGCTTGTTGAGTGCCATCACGGCCAATGACGTCGGCCTGATAGTCTGTGATCTGTCCATTCAGAATCATTTCCTGCTGCAGTGTGTACCACAGATCTTCCAGCTCACGGATGGTTGGCAGTTCTTTCGCCTCGGCCAGTTTGTCGAGGGCAGCGCGACGTTGCGGTTGTTCGGTAATGGTCAGGCTGTCGTCAATCACTGTGTTCAGATCGGTGGCGGTCTGACGTACAACGCCAAACATTTCACCCAGATTACCAACCCGCAGGCGCAGTTCTTCTTCGCGTTCGGTGAGCTGTTGCTCATTGCTGTCGAAGGCCTTTTTCAGCTGCGCGGCACGGTCTTTTTCCACTTTTAATGCGGCTTTTGCTTCACGCAACAGTTGCTCGCGAGCTTTTACATCGCGCAAAAAGCGTTGCTCACGGGCTTTGTTATTGCCTGCTTCCTGCGACTGATACTGATCTATCTGCTGCAGTAAACTGGCCAGAGGACTAGGCTTCTCTGCCGCCATGTTGGCTTTGCTGGTGGTTGCATCGTCTGCGGCATAGGTGCTCAGGCTCAGCAGACTGGCCGCCAATAACAGAATGCGCTTCATGATTGGCCTCCCTGCTTCAGGCTGGATGGGGTTGGCAGTGGCAGCATCAGCATTTCTGGTGCGGCGGTTTGCTGGGCCACTTTTAACGCTTTGTTCAGGTCGCGCAGATAGCCACCATCCAGTGCCAGCCAGTCATTCTGACCCGGATGCCAGACCCAGGCCTGACTGCCATCGTTGCTGAGGCGGTACAGGGCCACCCGACCGATACGCAGGAAGTCGTAGGAAACGTCGGCACTGCGGGCGCGGTAGGCTTCAATATTGCGGCCGTAATCCACTTCGACCTGATAGGCTTCCAGTACCCGGCGGAATTTCTCTGAGGTGGTCACATCGGCACGGGTCAGCATGTCGCGCAGCATGGCAATACGGGTGCTGCGTTCTTCCGGCAGAAAAGGCGTATCCAGCGCGGTGAACTGCTCCAGTGAGTCGACCATGCGGCTCATCAAAGGCAGTACACCCTGCTCGGTGCGTTCGATTTCAGTTATCTGGCGTGCCAGTGACAGCAGTTCTTCCTGCTGACTGGCGACAATGGTTTCCATCTGACGATTGTAAAGTGCCAGTTGCTCGGTTTCTGCCTGAATCTGGCGGTACTCGGCCAGCAGTTGCTGGCTGCGCTCGTCCAGTGATTCGACACGTTGCTGGGAGGTCTGACCCTGGCGGTCAGTGCCGGAAATGGCTTGTTGTCCCTGAGTCAGCTCGTCGGCCATGGAGGTGCTGATGGTCATCAGCAAGGTGGCGCCAAACATGATACGTCTCATGACGGTCTGTGTTCCTGTAATCCGTATGACAGGTAGTATGCTCACCTCTGTATGAACGGAGCATGAACATACGACCCAGATTTTTTTGATCAGTATTCGGCGACTTTCAGCCCAAGTTGTTCTGCAACCGACTGAGTGCCGCGTGGTGCAACCACGGCTTTCACACCGTTTTGCCCCTGCAGATACTGGGCGGCAACACGCTGTATATCGCTCCATTGTGTGGCCAGCAGTCGCTCGCGGAATTGCTGACGCAGTTCACGAGTACGTCCGGTGCGATCCTGATGGAAGTATTGCTTGGCTTCGCCGGCTGGCGATCCCGGGCGGTCCATGCCGCCGATCAGTCCCAGCACTGATTGTTCAATCAGATCATCGCCGTTGCTGCGATTCAGCACCCAGTCGACTGAGGCAGCAAAGTCGGCAAATGTGCCTTCTACTCTTGGGTCGCGATAGCTGTAGAACTTGAAGCAGCCCAGTGCAGAATCCTGTGCTGCACCTGCGCCATAGGCACCGCCTCGTTCGCGAATAGCGGTATGCAGGTGGCCGTTGCGCAAAATACCGGACAGTACCGCCAGTACCGGAGCATCAGCATGATCCATGGTGACGGTCGGGAATGCCCAGGCACAGAAGTTCACCTGTGAGTCCACCATCCAGTACGTGGCCGGGTCGGTGTTCCGCCAGTTCATGGGCTGACTGGCTGGCGCGGTCACGCTGTTCCATTGCGCCAGCAGCGCCTCACGGTGCGCATTACGGCTCTGTTCGTCAGACACCAGCAAGGCTTCCGCCGGCGTGGTGATGCTGGTGTACAGCTCGTTCAGGGCGCTGCTGATAAAGCCGGCACCTTCCTGTTGCGCCTGCTGCCAGCGTTCTTTTACGCGGCGGATTTGCGGCAGACCACCCAGTTCGTTAGCAATATTGGCTGCGGCATTCAGTGGTGCAGCTGCCAGTGACATGGCAAGGCTATGACCACTGCCGGTAATACCCTGCTCACGGCGCGACTTGGCGTGGGTTAATAAATCCAGCAGGCGGTTTTCTTCGTCGAAGGTAGCGCTACCCCAGGTTTCTTTCATCAGTGCAGAAAAGTCTTCGCTGCGGCTGCTCAGTGCTTTACCGCTCATTACCAGATAGCCGGACAGTAGGTCCGGATTATCGACCTGACCCTTGATGCTGGCATAGCTGGTCAGCGAGCCTACCAGTGCGGTTTGCTTCTGCTGCTGGTGCAGGTAGTCGTTACCACCGGCACCGACTTCACTCCAGGTCTGGGTGAAAAATGGCAGCCAGGTCAGCTGCTCACCGCTCAGGGTCGGCAGATCGCACAGCAATTGCTGGTAGATAATGCCGTTGGTGCCGACCGTGTATTCAGTCACCGGCATGGCTGCTGTGTTATCAGTACTGGCGTCTGCGGCCATGTAAGAAACTTCGGGGCGTACATCGGCCAGAGTCACCTGCGGCAGAATGCCCGGATCATCTTCCTGGGCCTGGCGGGCTTTCAGTGCTTCGGCCTGTTCAATCAGTTGCTGGCAATCGTCATCGCTGAGTTGCTCGCGGATGCGCTGTAACTGAGCTTCTTCCAGGCGTTTGGCTTCGGCGTTGACACCGTCGTCCGGACGCAGCGTGAAGCGTACCCGGTGACGGTTATTAAGCAGCAAACGGGTGACGGCTTCCTGCATGAACTGCGGGTTGCGGGTACGTTCGCGCAGGGTTTCCAGTGCCGGGTCGAGGTTCAGCAGGCCGGCCGGATCACCATAGTGGGTGGCGGCTGGTAGTGAATTGAAAATCAGCTGCAGCCCGTATGGGTAATGGTCGCCACCGATTTCGCGCTGATGCAGCTCCAGCTGATGCAGGGCGGCGTCGATCATGCTCTGATCAACACCTTCGTCGGCTACTTTTTGCAGAGTATCGATAATCAGCTGCTCTACCGCTTCAGCATGCTCAGGCTCGCTGCCTTCGATGCCGCACATAAAGCTCATTTCTCGGTTAGAGTCTTCCAGACCGCACAGTGGTGACGGTGCGCCACCCAGTTCGGTTTCTTCCAGTGCGCGACGCAGAGGCGAGGCACTGTTATCCAGCAGTACCTGACTGACCAGGTGTGCTTCCAGCTGAGCATCGAGATCAATAGAGTCGCCCAGCAGCCAACCCACTACGTGGTGAGTGGCGGCGGACAGGTCTTCGCTGTCGATACCGTAGCGTTGTTCGACGGCAATGGGTGCCGGGTAGCGTTTTTCCGGCTCCACCCGCCATTGTTTGTCCTGACGCTCAAAGCGACTCAGTGCCTGGCTTTCCAGTTTGTCGTGCAACTCATCAATGTCGATTGAGCCGAACGTCATAAAGATGGCATTGCTCGGGTGGTAGTGCGTGCGATAGAAGCTCAGCAACTGCTCGTAGGTCAGGTCGGTGATTTCTGCGGGCTCGCCACCACTGTTGTAGTGGTAAGTGGTCGTCGGAAACAGGTGGGCACTGATGCCCTGCCACAACTGACTGACCGTGGATGACATGGCGCCTTTCATTTCGTTGAACACAACGCCTTTGTATTCAAGTGGTGACTGCGGGTTGCCCTCTTCACTGAACTCAATGCGATGGCCTTCCTGAGCGAAGTCCAGCTCGTGCAAGCGCGAGAAAAAGACGGCATCGAGGTAGACGTCGAGCAGATTGTTAAAGTCTTTGTCGTTTTGCGAGGCAAACGGATACGCCGTCCAGTCGCTGCTGGTCATGGCGTTCATAAAGGTGTTCAACGAGCGGCGCGTCATCATGAAGAATGGATCGCGTACCGGGTATTTTTCGCTGCCACACAGCGCGGTGTGCTCGAGAATATGGGCTACGCCGGTGGAATCGTGCGGCATAGTGCGCACGGCTACTATAAAGGCTTTCTCGTCATGTTCAGTGGCAAGGTGATAATGCACAGCACCGGTGTTGATGTGTTCGTAGTGCTCGATATCGATATTGAGTGACTCAACGCGGGTTTTGCCGATATGACGGAATGCGCTGTTAGATGACATAGGCTCTCTGCTTATCCTTTTCTGCTTTACTGGAGTATGTTAACAGGCTATTTGCATGCCGTAACGGGTGATTATGCTTCTCATCATCTTTATCAAGAGGTTTCTGTGATGACTGAGTATCCATGGCTGGACGAGTTTCCGGTGAACGATGAATGTCTTTATCTGAATCATGCCGCCGTAGCGCCCTGGCCGGAACGTGCCCGGCAGGCGGTGGCCGATTTTGCTACCGAAAATGTGGCCTTTGGTGCGTCGCACTACCCGCAATGGCTGACCATTGAAACCTCACTTAAACGTAATCTCGAAGCACTGATCGACGCGCCACAAGGCAGTGTTGCGCTGGTAAAAAACACCTCAGAGGCGTTGTCGTTTGTCGCTGCAGGCATCGACTGGCAGCAAGACGATGTGGTTGTGATCAGTGATCAGGAGTTTCCTTCCAACCGAATTGTCTGGGAGTCCCTAAAGCGACGTGGTGTGCAGGTGGTGGAAGTCGCACTGCCATGGGAAGACCCGGAGCGCGAGCTACTGGCTGCAATCGCCCGCAAGCCGCGCCTTGTGTCGATCAGTGCCGTGCAGTATGCCAGTGGCCTGACCATGGATCTGATCCGCATTGGTGAAGCCTGTAAGGCCAGCGGTGTGTTGTTTTGTGTTGATGCCATTCAGGCAGTAGGCGCTCTACCATTCTCGGTGCAGGCGATTCAGGCTGACTTTGCCATGGCGGATGGCCATAAGTGGCTGCTGGGCCCCGAGGGGCTGGGCTTCTTCTACGTGCGTCCTGAAATAATGGATTCACTGCCGCCAAGCGAATACGGCTGGCATATGGTGGCGGATATGGGTAACTACGACAATAAAGACTGGCAGCTGGCAGCGGATGCGCGCCGCTATGAATGCGGCAGTCCGAATATGCTGGCGGCGACGGCACTGAACGCCAGTACCGGCCTGCTGCTGGAAGTGGGCATGGATGTGGTCGCCACGCGCACCGTTACCAATGTGCTGTATCTGAAGGAGCTGCTGGAAGACAAAGGCGCTGTGTTTGTGAATCCGCTGCTTGATCAGCGCCCGTCCGGCATTCTGACCTTTCATTTCTGGGATCACGATATGGCTGCTCTGTATCAGCGATTGATGCACGTGGGGGTTATTTGTGCCCATCGTGGCGGTGGTATTCGGTTTTCGCCCCACTTCCATACTACGGAAGATGTTCTCAACGATGCGGTGGATGTACTCGAGGAATTGCTCGATACCGAATGAAAAAAGGCCGGTTTATCCGGCCTTTTTTATGCTTGCTTACAGGGTATGGGTTGGGCGGTCGGACTTGAGTGCGCCAGCCAGGAATGTCTCGATTTTGTCGCGGGCAATGCTGTCATCACCAGTGAACTGTACGCCTACGCCAGCTACCTTGTTGCCCTGCGCGCCGCGCGGGGTGATCCACACCACTTTACCGGCTACCGGGATCTTTTCTGGCTCATCCATCAGCTTCAGCAGCATGAAAACCTCATCGCCAAGCTGGTACTGCTTATTGGTCGGGATAAACAGACCACCTTCCCTGATAAAAGGCATGTAGGCCGCATACAGAACCGACTTATCTTTGATGGTCAGCGACAGGATGCCACTGCGGGCGCCATCCATTCCAGCTGTCATGGTACTTCCCCTTTTGCTTACTCAGCGCTCACGCTGAGCGAGTGTATTCTGCCAGTCGAGTAACAGGGACTCGATCAGGAGTTGCTTATTATAGTGCCCGGCACCGGAAAGCAGGCGGCCGAGAATTTCTTTGATTTTGTCATGCAAGGGTATCAGCTTTGCAGCAGGTGGCATAGATTCACCGAGCATCTCTCGTGCGATGGTGCCATAGGTGAGCTGGTTTGGCTGAATTCCCATGCTGAGCTTTATGCAGTCGGATAAAAACGAATAAAACCAATTGGTTACATCGGAAATATCAAGTTTATTCCAACCTTCGGCGGCCACTTGCAAGGGGGCGCTACCATTACTCCACTGCCCCAGCAGTTCCATCCAGCGTTGTTGCTGTTCGCGCTGATCGCTGGCCAGCCACTGCAGTGCCTTCAGGGGAGCACCAGTGTTGCGCTTGAGGGCCTGTTCGGCTGCTTCGCCGGATTGGCCGTTATTCGCCAGCCAGTGAATTGATTGCTCGTGACTGGGGGTGTCGAGAGTAAAGCGCTGACAGCGGGAGCGAATGGTCGGCAGAACGGAGCCAAAGCGTTCTGTTTCCAGGAGCAGGAAGCTTTCACCGGCCGGCTCTTCGAGTGTCTTCAGTAAGGCGTTGGCCGCGTTGGTGTTCATGACTTCAACCGGACGCAGACTGACTACCTGGCAGCGGCTGATCTGCGGTGTCTGTGCAAGAAAATCATTCACCCGGCGAATGGCATCGATCCGAATCTGACGACTACCCTCTTCAGGCTGAACGGCCATGTAATCCGGGTGAGAACCGGCATTCCACAGCTGGCAGCTGTGGCACTGATCGCAGGGTGTATCTTCGTCGCGCTGGCAGAGCAGCCACTTGGCGCTGTATCTGGCCAACTCATGCTTGCCGATGCCCTCTATGCCAGTGAGCATCAGAGCGTGCGGAAGGCCTGCCTTGCGGTGGCGACGCACAAGATCCGCCCAGGCGTTGTGTTGCCATGGCAGGAGCGCGGTCACAGCAGTTTCTCCAGCTCGAGCGCAAGATCTTGCTGAACGTCAGTCAGTGGGCGTGACGCATCGATGGTGGCAAAGCGTTCTTCAGCTGCGGCCAGGGCATGAAAGCCATGCTGTACGCGTTCAAAGAAGGCAAGTTTTTCTGTTTCAAAGCGATCGATCTGTTCACCGGCACTGTCGGCACGCGCCCGGGCACGACCCATACCAACCTCAAGTGGTGCATCCAGTAAAAAGGTGCGGTCGGGCTCAAGATTGTGCTGTACCAGCGCTTTCAGGTTGTGGATGTGTTCCATTGGCAGTTGGCGACCATAGCCCTGATAGGCGATGGTGGAATCGGTGAAGCGATCACACAACACCCAGGTTCCGGCTTCCAGTGCCGGGAGGATCAGAGTATTCAGATGCTGTGCGCGGGCTGCGAACATCAGCAGCAGCTCTGCCAGTGGATCAACCGGCTCTTCATGATGAGCCTTAAGCAGCTTCTCGCGAATGGTCTCGGCCACCGGCGTACCACCTGGCTCTCGTGTGGTAATTACCCCGATGCCTTTGTCGCGCAACCATGTGGCGCAAAAATGGATGTTGGTCGATTTGCCAACCCCTTCACCGCCTTCAAAGGTGATGAAGCGGCCCTTTGACGGATTGCTCATAACGTCGATTGCTGCTCTTCTTGGGTAGATTGCGGGGCTGGTGCCGAGCGGTAATCCTTTGTGCGGCGATATATCTGATAACGTCTGACCGCTGCACTGTGTTCTTCCAGTGTGGCGGAAAACTGATGACTGCCATCCCCTTTGGCGACGAAGTATAACTCGTCACCGTCCTGCGGATTAAGTGCGGCGTCCATGGCGGCACGGCCAGCCAGCGCAATAGGTCCTGGCGGCAGACCTTTGTGGCGATAGGTGTTGTATGGGTTGCTGCGATCCTGCAGGTGTTTCTTACGCAGGTTGCCATCAAACTCTGGCCCGAGACCATAGATAACCGTAGGGTCAGTTTCGAGTCGCATATTCTTCTGCAGGCGACGCACAAAAACCCCTGCGATCATTGGCCGCTCTGCCGCGGCACCGGTTTCTTTTTCCACAATCGAGGCCATGATCAGCGCCTGCTGCGGGCTGCTGTATGGCAGGCCTGATGCTCTCAGCTGCCAGGCTTGCTGCAGCTGTTCCTGCAGGCGCTGGTGGGCTTGCTGAATAATGACCGATGCCTTGTCGCCACTGTGATAAACATAGGTATCCGGATACAGCTGCCCTTCCGGATTGATATCGAGTTGCAGGAGCGCTGAAACGGCTTCTGGTGTTAACGGCTTTATGTCCTGTATTAATTTGGGTGCGGTACTGATCGCTGACAGGGCTTCGCGCAGGTCATGCCCTTCAATCAGTGTCACCCGGTAAGCTACGGGACTGGCACTGGCCAGATGATTAAGCAACTGGCTGGCGGTCAGGCTTGCGGGTATGTCGTATTCCCCTGGGCGCAGAATACGGCTCTGACCACTGAGTTTTGCCTGAATACGTAACAATAAAGCGGATGGCAGCCAGCCATCCTGCTGCCACTGGCGGGATAATCCACTCAGGGTGTCGCCAGGGGTGATTTCGATACGAATGGTTTGTTCATTGTTGGTTGGCAGCTGTGACAGGCCCAGAACCAGTGCGATGGCCAGTAACGCGATGACACCACCCAGGCGGATTATTCTTTTCACACAAACAACTCCTGCAGGCTCCGCTGCAGTTCTCTGATTTCGGGGTTGTGATCATACCGTCTACTGCCAACGCTGCGAACATGAATCACGCCATTGAGGCTGTTCGTCATCAGTACAGCGTCTGATTTGAGAAGTCGTTCCGCTGACACTGATGCTTCAGTCACGGAGGTCTGATTTATCAGCCAGCGCCTGATGACACCATTGACCCCGCAGCGACTCAGGTCTGGCGTGATGATCTTCTGCCCTTCCATAAGGAAAATATTACTCATGCAGCCTTCAATCACCCAGTCGTCCTGGTCGAGCATGATGGCTTCCTGATGGCCGTCTGGCATTCGCTGGCGACACAATACCTGCTCCAGCCGGTTCAGATGTTTGATGCCGGCCAGTAATGGTTGCTGAGAAAGGCGGATATCGCTGAACTGGCAGTCGAAGCCTTCCGGACACCGGTTGTGCGCCCAGTCGGGCGCGGTAAACAGTTGCCATATAACGGTAAGCTGAGGTTCTGCCGGAGGTAAGTAACCTCTCGGGCCCGTACCGCGGGTAATCACCAGTTTCGCTGCAGTTCCCTGGCGTGGCGCCTGCTCTATCGCCTCGTCGATTAAGGCCAGTGCGTTGATCGGAAAATCCAGCGCCACCAGTCCCTGTACCAAACGTTGTCGATGCCAGTGCCATAGCGGGCAAGTGCCATCTGGCTTGAGGCGCAGGGTTTCAAACAGGCCATCGCCATAGCTCAGGCCCCGATCATCGCTTTTTACCGAATTGCCGGTTTGCCACCGTCTGGCTGCCGGATTCCACAGATAGGTATTAGTCATACCGTGTAAATAACAGACTTCCATTGGTTCCGCCAAATCCAAATGAGTTGGATATGGCGGCATTGATGGTCATAGGGCGTGCTGTGTGGGCAATGTAATCCAGGTCGCAGCCTTCATCCGGGTTGTCCAGATTGATAGTCGGTGGCGCGATGTTGTGGCGAATAGCCAGAATGGTAATCAGCGCCTCGATAGCCCCGGCTGCACCCAGCAGGTGTCCTGTCATGGACTTGGTTGATGAAACCCCGAGTTTGTAAGCATGTTCGCCAAACACAGATTTTATTGCGCGGGTTTCGGCAATGTCACCAACCTGGGTGGAGGTGCCATGGGCGTTGATGTAGGCAATATCTTCAGGCTGCAGGTCGGCATCTTTAAGGGCATTGAGCATGGCTGCAGCAGCACCTGAACCATCTTCTGGAGGACTGGTAATGTGGTGAGCATCGTCACTCAGCCCCAGTCCCGAGAGTTCAGCGTAGATGGTGGCGCCACGCGCCTGAGCATGCTCCAGTGATTCCAGTACCAGTACTGCGGAACCGTCGCCAAGAACAAATCCGTCGCGTTCTTTGTCCCAGGGGCGACTTGCGCGCTGCGGTTCATCGTTGCGGTTGCTCATGGCGCGAGCAGCAGAAAAGCCAGCGATACCCAATGGGCTTGAGGCTGCCTCAGCTCCCCCGGCTATCATGACATCTGCGTCGCCATAGGCGATGGTGCGTGCTGCGTAACCAATGTTATGGGTGCCAGTAGTACAGGCTGTTGTGATGGCAAAATTGGGGCCGCGAAAACCATGGCGGATGGCGATATTGCCGGAGGCCATATTGATAACAGCGCCCGGCACCAGAAACGGTGAAACCCGACGAGGGCCGCTTTTCAGTAATTGGACATGGCTGTTTTCGATGGTACTCAAGCCACCAATGCCTGAACCTACGGCCACACCAATGCGGTCACGGTCGAGTGAGTCTGGCAGGTTTGCGTCAAGAATGGCTTCTTCCGCTGCGACTAATGCGTATTGCAGAAAAAGGTCGATCTTGCGGGCTTCCTTCTCCGTCATGATGGCGGAAATGTCAAAGTCCGGGATGCTTGCGGCGATGCGGGTTGCATAACCCTCTGTGTCAAAGTGTTCGATGGTGCTGATACCACTTTTTCCGGCCAGTAACGCCTGCCAGGTATCGGTGGTATTAAGTCCAAGGGCATTTACGGTCCCAAGGCCAGTAATAACAACTCTGCGCTTATTCATAAGCCTGCTTCTTTCTGGTTTCCGGTCCAGCTGAGCATAAAAAAAGCCGCATCCGAAGAGGCGGCTTTTTCATCATCTCAGACTTACAGGTTTGCGATGATGTAGTCGATAGCTTCCTGTACGGTGGTCAGCTTTTCAGCGTCTTCGTCAGGAATCTCGGTTTCAAATTCTTCTTCCAGAGCCATTACCAGCTCAACAGTGTCCAGAGAATCCGCGCCCAGGTCATCAACGAAAGAAGATGAAGCTTTTACGTCTTCTTCTTTAACGCCCAGTTGTTCACAAACGATTTTCTTTACGCGTTCTTCAATATTGCTCATGGTTGTTTCCTGTTTTTTACAATTGTCCTGCGGTCGTAATGACCTCAGCCCATGTTCATGCCGCCATTCACATGAATGGTCTGGCCCGTAATGTATTTGGCGTCGGAGCTGGCTAAAAATGCCACCGTACCGGCGATTTCACCTGCCTGTCCCAGACGCTTGACCGGAATGGTCGCTAGGATGGCTTCTTTTTGCGTTTCAGGCAAGATTTCCGTCATATCTGTTTGAATAAATCCTGGTGCTACACAATTGACGGTAATGTTGCGGCTGGCAATTTCCTGAGCCAGTGAACGCGAAAATCCTTCCAGACCAGCTTTTGCGGCGGCGTAGTTAGCCTGGCCAGCGTTGCCGGTCGTGCCAATGATCGAGCTGACGTTAATGATGCAGCCTGATTTCTGTTTGATCATAGGTTTTACCATGGCTTTACAGACACGGAAAACGCCACTTAAGTTGGTATTGATGACAGCATCCCACTCTTCTTCTGACATGCGCAGAAACAAATTGTCGCGGGTGATGCCAGCGTTGTTTACCACCACGGCAGGCGTGCCATGGTCGGCCAGAAGTTGCTTCAGTGCAGCATCAGTCTGGTCGGCATCAGAAATGTTCAGCACAATGCCGGCATTTTCTGAGTTAATTCCCTGTAGTGCTTCACTGATCTGCGCTGCGCCGGATTCTGAAGTGGCGGTACCGACGACTTTGAAACCGTCGTTCGCCAGGCGCTCTGCAATTGCTCGTCCAATGCCGCGCGAGGCGCCAGTGACCAGTGCTAAGCCTTTGTCGCTCATATTAGGATCCCTGAATGGTATTGATGGCTGCTGCCAGTGCGGCCATATCGCCAGTGTTTACAGTGTTCAATGTTTTGTCGATGCGTTTGTTCAGGCCCGTCAGAACTTTGCCAGGACCAAATTCGATCGCGATATCCGCTTTGCCGCGGGTGGCCAGAACCGCGCCAGTCCAGTTGACCGGGCTGTAGAGCTGAGCAAGCAATCGAGCAGGTGTTTCTGCCAGAGTTGCGGTCTGATTGTCGACGTTATGGAATACCGGGAATGCCGGTGCCCGGAAAGCGACCTGCGCCAGAGCTTCACCAAACTCTTCTGCTGCTGCTTTCATCAGACTGGAATGGAATGGTCCGCTGACTGCCAGTGGCAGTGCTCGTTTAGCCCCTGCTTGTTTTGCCAGTTCGATGGCTTTTTCAACACCACCTGCAGCACCGGCAATTACAATCTGGCCAGGAGCATTGAAATTGGCTGGCTCAACCACACCGGCTGCTGACGCTTCAGCGCAAACGCTGATAATTTGCTCTTCATCCAGACCAAGAATGGCAGCCATGCCGCCCTGTCCTGCCGGGACGGCGGCTTCCATTAATTCACCGCGCTTGCGCACCAGACGCACTGCATCAGCAAAGTCGACAGCGTCTGCTGCAACCAGGGCTGAGTATTCACCAAGCGAGTGGCCGGCTGCTGCAGTTACATTGAGTGCGGGGCATGTTTCGTTAATTACGCGCCACAGTGCCGTACTGGCTGTCAGCAGGGCAGGTTGTGTGTTGTATGTCAGATTGAGGGTTTCCGCCGGGCCTTGCTGGCTGAGCTGCCACAGGTCCATGTTGATAGCGGATGACGCTTCTTCAAAGGTTTGTCGGATAATAGGATATTCAGCCGCCAGGTCGCTCAGCATTTCAGTGTGCTGTGCTCCCTGTCCCGGGAAGAATGCAATTACATCTGTCATTCAAACGCCCTTAATTCTTGAATTCGTTGTTATTCGGTGTCGAGAGTCATACCGAGCCGAAAAACCGGACACATAGTATGGGGGCAAATTGTTACAATAAATGGTCAACAATGCACAAGATTATTGAAACTATTTCACTCATCGCTGCTGCTGGCAGTGTGTCTGCGATGGTTCAGGTAGCGCTGCTGAAGCTGAAGCGCATCGAAGTTTCGGGTCTTTTCATGCAGGTAGCGCAGCGCATAGCGGAAAGTGCGTGCATCGGAGCTGCCGTGTGTTTTGACAACGACGCCCTTGATGCCAAGCAGCAATGCTCCGCCATGACGTGCAGGCGACACCCGGCGTTCGATGCTACGCACAGCGGGTAGCCAGAGCCAGACAAACCATTTCATCAACCAGTGCTGGCGAAATTCGCGATTGAACAGTTCAAGGAGCCAGTCTGACAGGGCTTCGCTGGCCTTGAGGGTGATATTTCCGGCAAAACCATCGGTTACCAGCACATCCAGCTCGCCTTTGTACAGGTCATCGCCTTCCTGAAAGCCCTGGTAGTTCTCAGGCATCAGTTCCGACAGGTTTTCGTCGGCAATCCGTACGCAGTCAGTCCCCTTGCCGGATTCCCGTCCAACATTGAGCAGGCCGACGCTGGCTGGCTGTCCGGTCAGTGTCTCAGACCAGGCTGCGCCAATGCAGGCGAACTGCACCAGACGGTCAGCATCTACGGACAGATTGGCACCCAGATCCAGCATTAACAGCGGCTTGCCTCGGGTTGGTAGCATGGTGGCCAGTGCTGGTCGTTCGAGATCAGGGAGCATGCCCATAGACTGGCGAGCAAGGACCATCAGGGCGCCGGTGTTACCGATCGATAATACGCCATGAGCTCTTCCCTGCTGATGCTCCAGCAGTGCGACAGCCATAGTTGATGATTGCCCCTTGCGCAGCATTTGCGAGGGTTTGTCGGTGGCTTCTATGGATGACTGGCATTGAATGACGCGAACGCGCGGATTGCCAGAAAAGTAAGAACAGGCCTCTTGGTAGTATTCTGTGGTAACGGTCAGGGTCAGGCTGACATCCCGCCGGAAGCGCAGAAATTTTTTGCAGGCCTTAAACGCAACACGGGGACCTAAGTCCCCGCCCATTACATCTACCGCGTAGGTAAACATATTAGTTGTTGCCAGTCTCCACGACTTTCTTGCCACGGTAGAAACCGTCTGGGCTTACGTGGTGACGACGGTGAGTTTCACCGGAAGTCGGATCAGTGGTCAGTGCAATTGCACCAGTGTCCAGCGCATCGTGGGAACGACGCATGCCACGCTTGGAACGGGTTACTTTGTTTTGTTGAACCGCCATTTTAAAGGCTCCTAACTATTCGCTATTACTGTTTGAGCTTAGCTAAAACGTCAAACGGATTGGGCCGCTTTTCGTCAGATTCTGTTATTTCCGGCGCAGGCTCAGGCTGCTTCAGCTCACATTCACCCTGAGTATGAACAGGATAGGAAGGCAGAGCCAGTAAGACTTCATCTTCCATCGCTGTCCAGAGATCCAGAATACCCTGCTCATCAAGCTCAACAGGTTCCAGACGTTTGGGTAGCTGTCGGGCCTGATCATCATTGAAAACCAGTCCCAACTCAAAGCTGCTTTCCACGGGGATTGTAGCATCTCCGAGGCAGCGCTGGCAGGTCATAACAACCTGCGTATGACAGCTTCCCGAGAGCAGCCGATTATTCTCCGGATCGCGTGCAAACTGAATGTTGCAGTGAACCGGAGCGTCACAGCGCACTGCCGTTTCGCCAAGTCTGGTTAACTTTGAGCTGTCGATGTGTGCGTTAAGTTGTTGATTGTTATCAACTAATTTAACCGCATCGACGCGTCTGGGTAACTGAGCCTCTGCCATAGTGCGCGGTATAATAGGTTTGCCGGAGCCTGCTGTCAAAATTATTTAACGCAGAGTTAAAGTTTGTTCTGTCAGCAGGGTGGCAAAGCCTCTCCCCATGCTGGCACCCAGTCGACTGACCAGTTCATCCCACGGGGTTGGCTGATAGGTGAAGTTGACCAGTTCTTCTGTATTCAGTTTCTCGCGGGCTATCTGGCTGGAAGAAGCCAGGCCATCAATCAGCCCCATTTCGACAGCTTGTTCGCCGGACCAGATCAGGCCGCTGAATGTGTCCGGAGTTTCCTTCAGGCGATCTCCCCTGCCCAGTCGTACCTGGCTGATAAACTGGTTGTGTGTCACCTTCAGGACGCTTTGCCAGAAAGCTTTCTCTTCAGGTTTCTCAGGTTGAAACGGATCGAGGAAGCCTTTGTGCTCGCCAGCAGTGTACTGGCGGCGCTCAATGCCGATTTTGTTCATTGCCTCGGTAAAGCCAAAGCCGGAACCCACCACGCCGATGGAGCCGACCAGAGAGGCCTTGTCGGCGTATATTTCATCTGCCGCAGCTGCAATGTAATAAGCACCTGATGCCCCCAGGTCCATGATGACTGCATAAACCGGGAAGTTCTCACGGGTTTCTTTCAGTCGACGAATCTCATCAAACACATAGCCAGACTGCACCGGACTGCCGCCGGGGCTGTTGATGCGCAAAATAACACCAAGGGCCTTTTCATCGTCGAAGGCGTCACGTAAAGACGTGATGATCGCGTCGGCATTGGCATCCTGATCGGCGGCGATAACACCGTTCACCTCAATGACGGCAGCGTATTCAGATGCCTGAGGCTCCATATTTCCATGTTCGCCTGGAATGCGCAGCAGCCAGATGATGGCAAACAGGTAAATAAAGGTAAGAGACTTGAAGAAAATACCCCAGCGGCGACTTCTCTTTTGCTCGCCCTGCATGTCGAGCAGGACTTTCTCAATCAGCTTCCATTCTTTGCTGTTGTCGTCAGGGCGTCGGGAATCGTTGTTTGATGTGTTGTTATCCATGTGTCTCTATCCAGTTTTTCAGTTCCTGAATGCTATGGCAGATCGCTTTCGGGCCGCAAGCCAGTAGTGTGTTGTCGTCGTGGGCACCATGCCCCATAGCTACAGAATCAATTCCTGCAGCATTGGCCATGTCGAGATCATAGGTTGTGTCGCCGATCATCAGTGCTTCTGATGGAGCTATCGACAACTCGGACAGGATTTCGTTCAGCATTAATGGGTCTGGCTTAGAGCGGGTCTCGTCGGCGCAACGCGTCGTTGCAAACAAATGCCCTACTTTCAGATCATGAAGCATGCGATCAAGACCTTTACGGCTTTTTCCTGTGGCGACAGAGAGGATGTAGCCTTTGCTGAGCAGGTCTTTCAGGAAGTCTTCTGTACCAATGAAGAAGCCCATGTCTATCTGGCTGTCAGAAACGAAGTAGCGAGCGTACACCGGGTGCATGGCTTTTAATTGTTGCTCACTAATGGAGGGCCAGACGGTTTTTAATGCTTCTGGCAGTCCGAGACCGATGATGTTCTGAATGGCGGCATCCGGCACGACAGGAAGGCCTACTTCTGACCCTGCCCGACTCATGCTATCGACGATGCGTTGGGTGGAGTCAACCAGCGTTCCATCCCAGTCAAAAATAATCAGGCGGTACTTGTGCTTAAAATCCGGCATTGCAGTCCGCCTTATTGAGTATGTCAGTGAATTCAGCATCTGGCAGAGCAGTGACAGTGAGCTGCTCGCCACTGTCCGGATGTCTGAAGGAAAGCTGCCAGGCGTGAAGAAACAAGCGGCGAACTCCTTGCTTCTTATCAATACCCTGCTGAACCTTGTCGCAATACTTTGCGTCGCCTGCAATGCTGTGGTCGTGAAACTGGCAATGAACGCGAATCTGGTGGGTCCTGCCGGTCACAGGCTCAGCCTCGATCAGTGAGTAATGAGATCCGCTGGCGAGAAGTGTTGTGCGTGTATGGGAGGTTTTACCTTCCGGGTCGACCATCACCATTCGCTCCCCGGACTGGCGTTCAAATCGTGTCAGTGGTTCTTTTACTTCAGTAATGGCTGCCGGCCAGTGTCCGTGAACCATAGCGAGGTAGCGCTTGGTGATTCCGGCCTTATTGACCAGCATACGCTGCAGCCCGGTCAGGACGGAGCGTTTCTTGGCTATCAGAATCACGCCAGAGGTATCCCGATCCAGTCGGTGTACAAGCTCAAGGAAAGAATGATCTGGTCGCATCTTTCGCATGGCTTCGATGAGTCCGAGGGTGACACCACTGCCGCCATGCACGGCCAGGCCGTGTGGCTTGTTAACCGCAATCAGGCCGCTGTCCTCATACAGAATTGATTCATTCAGCAGGTTCTGCAGATTCTCCGAAACATCAGGAGTTTCGCCCTTCTCCGGCAGTCGCACCGGAGGAATACGCAGAACATCGCCGGCATGCAGGCGTGTGTCGGCTTTTACGCGTTTCTTATTTACCCGCACTTCGCCCTTACGGACGATGCGGTAGACCGCTGATTTGGGCACGCCTTTCAGGGCTGTAATGAGGAAATTATCAACCCGCTGCCCTTCATTATCCTGCGTGATGGTAACCAGAGAGACCTGTGTGGGGTCGATCGCTTGCTTAGACATAGTGTCGCCAGAGACGGGTTATAAGATGGTATGGCATTTGCCGGGGGCAAACATTGTTGCTATATTCGCCGACGGCCCCGGTACTGCGCTGCAAGTAACATGTAAGACAGCCACCCGAGACGATACCGAAAGGTCGGCCGTAGCCGCAAAGAGCGGCAGAGTATAAGGAAGATGGGTTAACGTTAAAACTCTTCCTGACGAATAAAATGGTGAGCGCTGGCGCGGAACGATTTCGCCAGGCACCCGTGAGATAAACCAGGCAGCACACCTGCTGGCAATCTCGCATTATCAAATTATGGACAGTGTTGGTGCACGACAAACCAGAGGCACCACTGCGAGACAAGCCGGGCAACCTAATACCGTTGCCGGTTGATGCTGCAAAGCACCCATAAACATTTTGGTAGTGGCCGGAATCCGGCATTGCCAGCTGTTTGTTGCCCTAACGAGTAAACGGACAGCATGAAAAGAATGCTTATCAACGCGACTCAGCCTGAAGAGTTGCGTGTTGCCCTTGTGGATGGGCAAAAACTCTATGATCTGGATATTGAGTCTGGCTCACGTGAGCAAAAGAAATCCAACATCTATAAGGGTAAAATCACCCGCATAGAACCCAGTCTCGAGGCTGCGTTTGTTGACTTTGGCGCTGAGCGTCATGGTTTCCTTCCTCTGAAAGAAATCTCCCGCGAGTACTTCGTTAAAGATCCGGGTCCGGGTCGCATCAACATCAAAGAAGTCCTGAAAGAAGGTCAGGAAGTCATTGTTCAGGTTGATAAAGAAGAGCGTGGCAACAAAGGCGCCGCCCTGACTACTCAGGTTTCGCTGGCTGGACGTTATCTGGTTCTGATGCCTAATAATCCTCGAGCTGGCGGTATTTCCCGTCGTATCGAGGGTGATGAGCGCAGCGAACTGCGTGAAGCCATGAAAGGCGTCACCGTGCCAGACAAAATGGGCGTTATCGTTCGCACTGCAGGCATCGGCCGCAGCGCAGAAGAACTGCAGTGGGACCTGGATTACCTGGTGACTCTGTGGGACGCCATTCAGCGTGCCTCTGAAGAACGCTCCGCCCCTTGCCTGCTGCTGCAGGAATCAAACGTTATCATTCGTGCGATTCGCGACTACCTGCGCCAGGACGTTGGTGAAGTTCTGATTGATACCGATGCAGCTTTCAATGAAGCCAATGCGTTTGTGCAGCAGGTCATGCCGCACTATCAGTCTAAATTCAAGCGTTACACCGATTCCGTACCGCTGTTTAATCGTTACCAGATCGAAACCCAGATCGAAAGCGCATTCCAGCGTGAAGTTAAGCTGCCTTCCGGCGGTTCGATCGTTATTGATCCGACCGAAGCTCTGGTTTCCATCGATATCAACTCTGCCCGCGCTACAAAGGGTTCCGATATCGAAGAAACTGCGCTGAATACCAACCTGGAAGCAGCTGATGAGATTGCCCGTCAGCTTCGCCTGCGCGACATGGGTGGCCTGGTGGTCATCGACTTCATCGATATGATGTCGAACAAGAATCAGCGTGAAGTTGAAAATCGTCTGAAGAAAGCACTGGAAATGGACCGTGCCCGTGTTCAGGTTGGTCGCATTTCCCGCTTTGGTCTGATGGAAATGTCCCGTCAGCGCCTGCGTCCGTCGTTGGAAGAAACCAGCGGTCACGTATGTCCGCGCTGTAATGGCACTGGCGTAATTCGTGATATTCAGTCAACAGGTCTGTCTATTCTTCGTTTGATTGAAGAGGAAGCCGCTAAAGAAAACACCGGACAAATTCGTGCTCTGGTTCCAGTTCCGGTGGGTACTTTCCTGCTGAACGAAAAGCGTGCTTTGATCTCCGGTATTGAGCAGCGTCATGGATCTAAAGTCGTGATTATTCCAAATCCGGCTATGGAAACTCCGCACTACGAAGTGCTGCGTTTGCGCCCTGATGATTCTCTGATTGGTGAAGTCAGCTACGAACATAAAATCGAAGAAGAAGAAGTCGATTTTGGTGTTGATCTGACTATTCGTGAGCCAGCGCGTCAGCAGCAGGCTGCGGTTAAGGCCATCTCTCACGCTTCAGTTGCGCCAGCTCCGGCTGCTCCCCAGCAGGTTGGCAAAGCCTCCGAGCAAGCTACAGGTGGATTCTGGGCGAAACTGGGCGGAGCTCTGAACGCTCTGTTCGGTAGTGAAGAAAAGCCTGAAGAAAAGCCGGTTGAAACCAAGGCGAAAGCCAAACCAACCACTGAAAAACGCAATGGTCGCAATAACGGTCGCAATGATGGCGAGCGCAATGGCAACGGCCGCAACCGTAACCGCAACCGTAACCGTAATGAACGCAACGATCGCGGTGAAAAAGCCGATCGTAACAGTGATGAGCGTCAGTCCTCTCGTCAGGACGAGCAGCGCGAACGTCCTGAGCGCAAAGAGCGTGCTGAGCGCCCAGAACGTAAAGAGCGTGGCGAGCGCAAAGAGCGTAAAGAACGTGGCGAGCGCAATTCTGATGGTCGTCAGAGTGCCGCTGAAGCGAACGATACGCCAACGGCACCACGCCGTGATCGTGCTAATGGCCGCCCTGCCCGCAAGCGTGAACAGGAAAAAGATGTTGTTGCAGATGCAGTAGCGGAAGACGCGAAGACAAAAAGTGTTGAAGCTTCTGAAACCGTAGTGGCTGAGACTAAGACTGATAATCGCGAAGGCCGTCGTTCACGTCGTCGCCGTAGCGAGCGCAACAGCAATAAACCAGCGGAAGCTATTGAAGCGCAAGCAACTGAAACTGCCGCAGATGCAGCCGCACAGGAATCTGTGGTTGCGGATACAAAGAAAGAAGTTGTTGCTGCAGAGGTCGCGTCTGAAATCGTTGCCCCAGAAGCAATTGCCGATGCGCCAGCTGACGTTAAGACTGAAGCCGCTGCTGCAGAAACTTCCTCTGATGAAGATTCTGGTGAGAAGCCAACTCGCCGTCGCAATCGTCGTAGCCGTAATCGCAACCGCGATGAGCGTAAGAATGACGAATCTTCTGATGACGTTGCTGAGTCTGAGAAGCCTGTGGAATCTTCTGCTGCTGAAACAACGGTAAACGTTGCTGCAGATGCAGAGGTTGCTACTCCGGTTGTTGAGGCTGCGACTACTGATAAAGCTGTTGCTGACGAGTCTGCAGAGAAAGACGTTGAAGCGGCTCCTGCAGAGGTTCAGGCTGAAACTGTTAAGCCTGCTGTCGATGATCAGCCTGCAGTATCAGAAGCTGCTGCTGCGGAAGAAATCGTACAAACCTCTCAGGAAGAGGCTTCAACGGCTACCGATGGCAATGATCGTCGCAGTCGTCGCAGCCGTCGTCGTCGCCCAGCTGCAGGTCGTGCTTCTAATGATCCGCGTAACAATGGCGAAGTCAGCGAAGATGCTGCTGCCGAAACTGTAGCGGATGAACCTGCTGTTACCACAGAGGCTGCAGCACCAGAAGTCGTTGCCGACGTGGTTGCCGAAGCGCCGCAGGCTGAAGAGCCAGCTGCTGAAACTGCAAAAGATGCTGACGGCACTGCAGAAGAACAGTCTGCAACTGAAGTGACGGAAGCGCCGAGCGAAGAAGAAGCTGAAACGCCTAAGGCGTAACAGTCAGGGTGGTTAAACTACCCTCTTCGACCATAAAAAAACGGGAGCATCTGCTCCCGTTTTTTTTGTGCGTGCTTTTCAGAAAATTACAAGGAATGCTTAAAAGGTTCCGTCAGGAATATGCACATTACCTTCCATAATGATGCGCGCACTGCGGCTCATTACCGCTTTGGTTGCAGTCCATTCGCCGTTCACTTCAGCAGCAGACGCACCAACGCGTAGCGTGCCGGACGGATGACCAAAGGTCACTGAATCACGCTCACCACCGCCGGCCGCCAGATTCACCAGAGTGCCAGGTACAGCAGCAGCTGTGGCAATGGCAACGGATGCCGTACCCATCATTGCATGGTGCAGTTTGCCCATCGACAAAGCGCGCACGCAGACGTCGATGTCGGCTGCAGAAATCTGCTTGCCACTGGATGCTTCGTAATCGGTAGCCGGTGCCACAAAGGCGATTTTTGGTGTGTGCTGGCGCGCAACCGCTTCAGAAATATCGGCTATTAAACCCATTTTTACTGCGCCGTAAGCGCGCATGGTTTCGAATTTCGCCAGCGCTTCTGCGTCGGAATTAATATCCTTCTGCAGTTCGGTGCCTGTGTAGCCAATGTCCGCAGCATTCACGAAAATAGTCGGAATGCCCGAGTTAATCATGGTTGCTTTGAAGGTGCCAATGCCCGGCACTTCGAGATCGTCGACGACATTGCCGGTTGGGAACATGGAGCCTTCACCATCGGCCGGATCCATAAATTCAATTACCACTTCAGCTGCCGGAAAGGTTACGCCATCCAGTTCAAAGTCGCCGGTTTCCTGCACCTCACCGTTGCTAATCGGCACGTGAGCGATAATGGTTTTCTGAATATTTTTCTGCCAGATACGCACGGTGCAAATACCGTTTTGTGGAATGCGTTCTGCCACGACCAGACCTTTAGAAATAGCAAAAGCACCGACCGCTGCGGTCAAATTACCGCAGTTGCCGGACCAGTCGACGAAAGGTTTATTGATCGCCACCTGGCCGAATAAATAATCCACGTCGTGATCCGGCTGTTCGCTTTTTGCCAGAATAACGGTCTTGGACGTGCTTGAGGTTGCTCCACCCATGCCATCAATTTGCTGGCCGTAAGGATCAGGACTGCCGATGGTACGCAGCAAAATTTTATCGCGCGCTTCCCCCGCCACCTGAGCGGCTTCGGGTAAATCGGTCAGGGAAAAAAATACACCTTTGGAGGTGCCGCCACGCATGTAAGTGGCCGGAATTTTAATTTGCTTGGACATGATTATTTCTCTTTGCCGATGCCATTTAAGGCATCAATGCCCGTAAAAAATAAGGTGGGCAGTGCCCACCCTACTTGGAATGCTTAACGCGCGCTGCAAACCGCAAGATTTACAACGCTACAGAAGCGTCGGCGAGGCCGCTGCAATAAGGCGCCCCGCAGCGAGACCCCGAGACATACCGACTGGTAGGCGACGGGGTGAGCGAGGACGCAACACCATTGCAGCAACGCAGCCAGCTTCGTTACTCGCCCTGCAGGAAGTCCTGAGCGAACTTCTGCAGCACACCACCCGCCTTGTACACTTCCACTTCCGCAGCAGTGTCCAGGCGACAGGTCATCGGTACTTCAACCACTTCACCGTTAGCGCGGGTGATCACCAGGGTTACATCGCCACGTGGGCTCAGTTCGCCTTGTACGTCATAAGTTTCGGTACCGTCGAGGCCCAGAGTCTTACGCGTGGTGCCGGCTTTGAATTCCAGTGGCAGTACGCCCATGCCGATCAGGTTAGTGCGGTGGATACGCTCAAAACCTTCAGCAGCGATGGCTTCAACGCCGGCCAGACGAACACCTTTGGCAGCCCAGTCACGGGAAGAACCCTGGCCGTAGTCGGCACCAGCAACAATGATCAGCGGCTGTTTGCGCTCCATGTAGGTCTCAATGGCTTCCCACATGCGGGTTACTTTGCCTTCCGGCTCGATACGCGCCAGAGAGCCCTGTTTCACGTTGCCGTCTTCATCACGCACCATTTCGTTCAACAGTTTCGGGTTAGCGAAGGTTGCACGCTGAGCGGTCAGGTGGTCACCACGGTGAGTTGCGTAAGAGTTAAAGTCCTCTTCCGGCAGACCCATTTTATGCAGGTATTCACCGGCCGCGCTGTTCATCAGAATAGCGTTGGATGGCGACAGGTGGTCGGTGGTGATGTTATCCGGCAGCAGTGCCAGTGGACGCATACCTTTCAGTGTGCGTTCGCCGGCCAGAGCACCTTCCCAGTATGGTGGGCGACGGATATAGGTCGACATTGGACGCCAGTCGTACAGTGGGCTCTCGGCTTTCTCCGCTTCTCCCAGATCGAACATTGGGATGTAGATCTGACGGAACTGCTCCGGCTTCACAGAGGCGGCAACAATAGCATCGATTTCTTCATCGGATGGCCAGATATCTTTCAGACGGATTTCTTTGCCATCAACCACTGCCAGCACATCGTTTTCGATATCAAAACGGATGGTGCCGGCGATGGCGTAAGCAACTACCAGTGGTGGCGATGCCAGGAAGGCTTGTTTGGCGTACGGGTGAATACGACCGTCGAAGTTACGGTTACCGGACAGTACCGCCGTGGCGTACAGGTCGCGGTCGATGATTTCCTGCTGGATCACAGGGTCGAGTGCACCGGACATACCGTTACAGGTAGTACAGGCGAACGCCACGATACCAAAGCCCAGTTTTTCCAGTTCCGGCAGCAGACCGGAATCTTTAAGATACAGCTCGGCTACTTTGGAACCTGGTGCAAAGGATGATTTCACCCATGGTTTGCGGATCAGGCCCAGTTCATTGGCTTTCTTCGCCAGCAGACCGGCTGCAACCACGTTACGTGGGTTGGAGGTGTTGGTACAGGAGGTAATCGCCGCGATGATAACAGCGCCGTCAGGCATCAGGCCTTCGGCTTCTTGAGCTTTGGCCGCGTCCAGATTGCCGGCAATGCCTTTTGCTGCCAGATCGGCAGTGGCAACGCGAGCATGCGGGTTAGACGGACCAGCCATGTTACGGCCAACAGCTGACAGATCGAACGTCAGCACGCGTTCGTATTGCGCAGTCGCCAGTGCATCAGACCACAGGCCTGTTTCTTTTGCATACTGTTCAACCAGAGCAACCTGTTCCGGCTCTCGGCCGGTCAGCTTCAGGTAGTCGATGGTCTGCTCGTCGATGGAGAACATCGCCGCAGTCGCACCGTATTCCGGTGTCATGTTGGAAATGGTCGCGCGGTCGCCGATGGACAGGCTGCGTGCGCCTTCACCGTAGAATTCCACATAGGCGCCAACGACGCGCTCTTTACGCAGGAATTCGGTCAGAGCCAGTACGATGTCAGTGGCGGTGATGCCAGGCTGACGCTTACCGGTCAGCTCAACACCAACGATATCTGGCAGACGCATCATAGATGGGTGACCCAGCATCACGGTTTCTGCTTCCAGACCACCTACGCCGACAGAGATAACACCCAGTGCATCAACATGCGGGGTGTGAGAGTCGGTACCAACACAGGTATCCGGGTAGGCTACGCCGTCTTTTGCCTGCACCACCGGAGACATTTTCTCCAGGTTAATCTGGTGCATGATGCCGTTACCTGCCGGAATCACATCCACGTTGTCGAACGCGGTTTTGGTCCAGTTGATAAAGTGAAAACGGTCTTCATTGCGGCGCTCTTCGATATCGCGGTTTTTCTGGAAGGCATCCGGATCAAAACCGCCACATTCCACTGCCAGCGAGTGGTCTACGATCAGCTGAGTCTGTACAACCGGGTTTACTTTGGACGGGTCGCCGCCTTTGTCGGCAATCGCGTCACGCAGACCAGCCAGATCCACCAGAGCGGTCTGCCCCAGAATGTCGTGACAAACCACGCGTGCCGGGTACCACGGAAAATCGAGATCGCGTTTACGGTTGATCAGCTGACCCAGAGCGTCGTTCAGCAGCGCTGGCTCACAGCGGCGCACCAGTTGCTCAGCCAGGATACGTGAGGTGTATGGCAGGGTGTCGTAGCTGCCCGGTTTGATGGCATCTACCGCGGCACGGGTGTCGAAGTAATCGAGGTTGGTGCCGGCAAGTTGTTTACGGAATTCGGTGTTCATTGTCTTCTCTCAAACAAAAAAGCACACCCGCCGTAGCGGGTGCACTGACTTGATCAACGGTCGCTGATGGCTGGTACAGTGCGGAATTCTTCGCCAGTGTACTCAGCGCTTGGGCGGATAATGCGGTTGTCGGCACGCTGTTCCATGACGTGTGCTGCCCAGCCGGTCAGGCGGGAACATACGAAGATTGGCGTGAACAACTTGGTTGGAATACCCATGTAGTTGTACGCGGATGCGTGGAAGAAGTCGGCATTACAGAACAGCTTTTTCTCGCGCCACATCACTGCTTCGCAACGCACGGAAATGTCGTACAGGTTGGTGTTGCCGCTTTCGCCAGCCAGTTTCTCAGACCAAAGCTTGATGATGGCATTGCGCGGATCAGATTCGCGGTAGATGGCGTGACCAAAGCCCATGATTTTCTCTTTGCGCTCCAGCATGCCCATCAGCTTCTGTTCTGCATCTTCAGCGTCTTTCATGCCTTCGATCAGCTCCATTGCCGCTTCGTTAGCACCACCATGCAGAGGGCCGCGCAGAGAACCGATAGCGCCGGTTACGCAGGAATGCATATCGCTCAGGGTGGAGGCGCATACGCGTGCAGTGAAGGTGGAGGCATTGAATTCATGCTCTGCGTACAGAATCAGCGATGCATGCATCACCTGAGTGTGCAGCTCGCTCGGTTTCTCGTCGTGCAGTGTCCACAGGAACTGTTCAGCGATGGAATCCGCATCGGTTTCTTCATTGATGCGCTTGCCATTGTTGTGGCTGAAGTTGTACCAGTAGTTAATCATGCCCGGGAACAGCGCCAGCATGCGGTCAGTAGCGTCCTGCTGCTGGTCGAAGCTTTCTTCAGTTTCCAGGTTGCCCAGCATGGAGCAACCGGTACGCATCACGTCCATCGGGTGAGCGGATGCCGGAATACGCTCAAGCACTTCTTTCAGGGCTTGCGGCAGTTTACGCAGGCCTTTCAGTTTGGTTTTGTAGGCATCCAGTTCAGCCTGAGTGGGCAGATTGCCCTTCAGGATCAGGTAGGCCACTTCTTCAAACTGACAGTTGTCTGCCAGGTCTTTTACGTCATAACCACGATAGGTCAGACCGGAGCCGGACTTACCCACGGTGGACAGTGCGGTTTTACCAGCTACCTGACCACGCAGGCCGGCGCCACTTAATTCTTTTGCTGCTGCCATAGCTATTTCCCCTTAGCGTAGCGTCAGACGTTATTTGCCAGACGCGAATATTCATAAGATTGCGACAGGCATCGTCCGTCGCTTCTTCTGGTTGTGTTACTTATTCTTGCCTTCGGCAAAAAGTGCGTCGAGCTTTTGTTCAAATGCGTGGTAGTTGAGGTAGTCGTACAGCTCCATGCGGGTTTGCATGATGTCGACAACCTTACGCTGATCGCCCTCTTCGAGAAGGCTTTTGTATACGGTTTCTGCGGCTTTGTTCATAGCGCGGAAAGCACTCAGCGGATACAGCACCATAGCGGCACCCCACTCGCCCAGCTGCTCGCGGTTCCACAATTCGGTCTGACCAAATTCGGTGATGTTAGCCAGAATCGGTACGTTCAGTGCCTCAGAGAAAGCGCGGTAGTGCTCTTCGGTCTTAATAGCTTCAGCAAAGATGCCGTCAGCACCGGCCTCGACACATGCCTGAGCGCGCTCGATAGCCGCTTCCAGGCCTTCCTGAGCGAATGCATCGGTACGAGCCATAATGAAAAAGTTGTCGTCAACACGAGCATCAACGCACGCCTTAATACGATCAACCATTTCGCCCTTGGATACGATTTCTTTGTTCGGGCGGTGGCCGCAACGCTTCTGCATCACCTGATCTTCAATATGCACGGCTGCCGCGCCTGCTTTTTCCATCTGCTGGATGGTGCGGGTGATGTTGAATGCACCGCCCCAGCCGGTGTCGATATCAACCAGCAAAGGCAGGCTGCTGGCAGAAGTGATGCGACGCACGTCTTCCACCACATCGTTCAGGGAGGTCATGCCCAGGTCCGGCAGGCCGTAGGAGGCGTTGGCGACCCCGCCGCCAGACAGATAAATTGCCTGGTGGCCGATACGCTCTGCCATCATGGCAGCGTATGCGTTAATGGTGCCTACAATCTGCAGCGGCTTGTTGTCTTCGAGTGCTTTACGGAATTTCTGACCTGGAGTCATTGTTGACCCTCCTCTTCAGCCAATCGTGTTTCAAGGTTAGTCAGCGAGGCCTGAATGTGCCTGCGCATAAGAAGTTCTGCCAGTTCTGCATCGCGCGCAGCAATGGCTTCTACTATTCGTTGGTGTTCCTGCAGCGCCAGTTGCGGACGCTTGTTACTGGTACTGGTCTGGTAGCGATACATGCGCACCAGATGGTACAGCTCACCACACAGCATCTGGTGCAGGCGGCTGTTGTTGCTGCCTTTGATAATGCGGTAGTGGAAATCCAGATCGCCGGCCTTCTGGTAATAGCTCTGGCCCTGTTCCGCCGCGATCGAGGCTTCGTGCTCAGCAAGCAGACGGCGAAGTTCATCTATTTCGCTGTCAGTCATGCGTTGCGCTGCCAGACGACAGGCCATGCTTTCCAGCTCAACCCGCACTTCGTAGATATCCCGCAGCTCGCTGAGCGAAAGTGACACGACCCGTGCACCCGCATGAGGAACTCTGACAACCAGGTTGCGCGACTCCAGCTTCTGGATCGCTTCGCGCATTGGTGCCCGACTGCCACCATAGCGCTCTACCAGTGTTTGCTCTGACAGTCGTGTTCCCGGAGACAATTCACCGCGCACAATGGCGGTAGTGAGTTCGTTGAACACTTTGTCTGCGAGAGTGAGATTATCGCTCATGCTTGTCTACAATCTGTGTTTAAGTATGGCAAGAATACGGTTTTTCTGGCGAATATCAACCTGAGTAAGACTAAGATTGTATACAATCGCGTTTTTCCGACCGGATATCACAATTGCATTCCGAGGTTTTTTCTGGGTAAGTCTGACCTCATGCTTTAAGCTGCGCTAAATACATAAAAAAATACTCCATGAACACCTTAGTCGCAGGAAAACGAATCGCCATTATCGGTTCCGGTATCGCCGGGCTTAGTGCCGCCTGGTTACTCAGTAAAGACCACCGTGTGACACTGTTTGAACGGGCAGAAAAACCGGGGATGGGAATCTATAGTGTTGACATTCCCTGGACGCGAGGAATCACCTCGATAGATATACCGCTGCGAGTATTCACCCCGGGCTACTATCCGGATTTGCTCAGGCTTTATCAGCGGGCCGGAGTCCGGACCGAGAGGACCGATCACTCAGCGGCTTACGCCAATGAACACAATCAACTGTTTTTTCATTATGGCAACTGGCTGCTTGGTGAGCGCAGTCTTGGTTTCCCTAAATCGGCCAGCCCTGCTCTTTTTCGCCAACACCTCCGTTTATTCAGTAAGCTGAAAAGCTGCAAAGGAGATGTGCGACTGAAGTCGATGACCTTTGGCGGCTTTATTTCCGAGCAGGGATTGCAGTCGAGATATCTGAGTGATGTCCTTATGCCGGCACTGGCAACGGTATGCACCTGTGACTATCGGGATATCGAAAATTATCCTGCCGACATTATTGTTGACTACCTTACTTGTGGTGTTATGGATCAGGGAGTCATGCGTGCAACTTCCGGTGTGGACGATGTCATAGCACGTCTGCTGGAATCACCAGTCACGCTCAGAAGTAATTGCACCGTGCAGGCGGTAAGAAAAGCAGGTTCAGATGTTGAAGTGGTCAGCAAATATGGCGCTGAAACGTTTGATAAGGTAGTAATTGCGACTCAGCCACACCACGCCGCCGAGCTGCTGGCGTCTGAGAAGGATCTGCGGCATACGGTTGAGCATCTGCATGCAATCCCCCTAAGTGTGTCGCGAATGCAGCTGCATACGGATGACAGTTTACTGCCATGCAGCCTGTTGCCGTTATCCCCTGTAACCTATTTTCTACCTGCAGACACCCAACGACCGGAAGTTGCTGTTGATCTGACCCGTGCAATCAGCAGCTTACGCCATGGCGACCCGTTACTTCAGGTGTGGAATCCCGTACGCGAAGTTGCTGCGGCTAAGTTGCTGGCGGACGTTACCTTCAGTCGCCCGCTGGTGACTCTGAAATCCAGACAGGCTGTTTCCTCCCTGCGCGACAGCCAGGGTGAAAGCGATGCAATCCTGCTGTCGGGGGCGTACCTGTGTGATGGCATTCCGCTGCTCGATGGAGCGGTCAAAAGTTCGCTGCATATTGCGCGCCTGATCGGTAGTTCGCGCTGCTGGGATGCATAAAAAAGCCGGCGCTTGCCGGCTTTTTAACGGATCTGCACAGAAAGGTCAGATCAGGCTTCTGGCATTTCCAGTTTTTGCGGAGAAACGATAATGCCGTTGTTGTCTGCGTATACAAACTGGCCCGGAACGAATTCGACGCCACCGAATTTAACGGTTACGTTAACGTCACCCAGACCACGCTTATCGGTTTTCAGTGGGTGCGTTGCCAGAGCCTGCACGCCCAGCTCAGTCTGCATGATAACGTCCACATCGCGAATGCAGCCGTAAACGATAATGCCTTCCCAGCCGTTCTTAGCTGCCTTTTCTGCAAGCATATCGCCCAGCAGAGCGTGACGCATTGATGCACCGCCATCGACAACCATAACTTTGCCTTTGCCGTCGGTGTCGACCAGTTCTTTCACTTTGGAGTTATCTTCAAAGCACTTAACGGTCACGATTTCGCCGCCAAAGGACTCAACACCGCCGTAATTGTTAAACATCGGCTCTACAACCTGGATCAGTTCCGGGTATTCATCACAAAGGTCTGGGGTAACGTACTGAGTCATGGGTATTTCCTTAGATTGAATGTGTGGCGATCCGCCACCTTATAACCAAAATGCTGAAATTGTTCCAGTCGGCCGACTGGTGCAAACTTAGTCGTCATGGGCTAATCGACGAATATCACCAGCAGTAAAAACAGACTCCCGGTGTCGCTCCAGTCTCGCCGCCTTAAGCATGGCACGGGCAACGCTGCGGGCTGGTAGCGCCTGATAATTCCGCCACAAAGGGCTACTCAGCAGTACGCCTGAAATCTGCTCAAGGGGGCGTGCTGGCTGAGATTCAGGACGACTGCCTTGCAATATCGACGGTCGCCAAAGGTGCAGACTGCTGCAGTTCAGTGTTTGCAGGTGAAGCTCCATCGAGCCTTTAATGCGATTGTAGTAAAAAGGTGAGCGCGGATTCGCGCCAATGGCGCTGACAACAGACAGTAGTTGTGCGCCGTTATCGACAGCCCACTGACAGCCTCTGACCACCAGATCAAGATCAACTGACTTTAAGCCGGCCTTGCCGGCAACCTTCTGCGTGGTGCCTAGCGTGCAAAAGCACGTGTCGATTTCAGACTTCGTTGCCCAGAGCTTTTCATAGCTGATAACCGACACGCTGGCTTGCGCATGAAGTGTATCGACAAACGACTGCAGCTCATGAACAGAGCGTACCGGAACCAGAAGAAAAGCGTCGCGCTTGCATAGCTCCCGCAGCAGCTCGCGGCCAATCAGGCCGCTGGCGCCAAGGAGCAGAATGCGCTCAGGCATATTAACTGAGCCAGCTGGTAATGCGCGGCCAGACTTCACGCGCAGCTTCGGGGCTTACGATCATATCGACATGGCCGTAATCTTTGCTCAGACCACTCTGCACACCCAGCGTTTCAACCGTCTTCTCGCCGCCATACATGTCTGCAAAGCGCGTGCAGTAGCGTGCCGGATCAGACGAGTCAGCTGCTGCGGCCAGTGCCAGCAATGGTACCTGGGTCCCCTGCTTCCATAGCGGCAGTAGTTTTTTTCTCTGTGCGGGCAGCTGCCAGCTACCCAGAAGACTGTGGCGCTTCAGATACTCACTAATTAGCGCTGCCGGTTCATTTTCCGGGCCAATGCCATGTTTGCGCCCGTCCATCTCACCTTTACTACGAACAGCTGCACGAAGGCTGAGACTAATGCCAGGGATCCACTGATACCAGGGGCGACGTATAGCCTGACTGCCCAATAGTACGATGGCACGACAGTCGGCTTCTGCCAGTGTGCCGGCTGCGATGGCAGAAGCAATGACAACACCGCCAAGCGAGTGACCAATCCATGCCGGACTGGCGCCTGACTTTTCCTTCACAAAAGCATTTACTGCGGGCAAGTCGTGCAGCACATACTGTTCGAGAGTGTTTTTACTGTATTGATGGTTGCGCGGCGATAAACCATGGCCGCGCATCTCCATCATCCATACATCAAAGCCGTTCTCGGCCAGATGCCGTGCAAGCCCCTCACCTTTGGCCGAGAGCCAGAAGCCGCGATTGCTGAAGCTGCCATGCAGGAGTACAACCGGACCCTTGCTGGCTGTAACGCCTGCTAGGCCCAGGTGAGAGACGGCAATCTGGACTGATTTGTCATCGTCCAGATTGTGCTTAACCAGATACACATCTTCGGTCAGACTGCCGAAGACATCCGCCCTCAGCAACGATACCGGGAATAGCTGACTGCTACTCTTCATGCTAATTACTTATCCGCCAGGAAGAACCAGGTATCCAGTACTGAGTCCGGGTTGAGCGATACACTATCAATGCCGCGTTCCATCAGCCACTTGGCAAAATCCGGGTGATCCGATGGTCCCTGGCCGCAGATGCCAATGTACTTATTGGCTTTTTTACAGGCGCTGATGGCGTTTTCCAGCAGTGCAAGTATCGCCTCATTACGTTCATCAAACAGGTGAGCGATGATGCCGGAGTCGCGATCCAGCCCCAGTGTCAACTGAGTAAGGTCGTTGGAGCCGATAGAGAATCCATCGAAGTGCTCAAGGAACTGCTCCGCAAGAATGGCGTTGGCCGGCAGTTCACACATCATGATCAGCTTCAGGTCGTTTTCGCCACGCTTAAGACCATTTTCCTCCAGCAAGCTCACCACTTGCTCGGCTTCGCCAACAGTACGTACAAATGGCACCATGATTTCAACGTTGGTGAAGCCCATTTCATTACGTACTTTTTTCATCGCACGACATTCAAGTTCGAAGCAGTCACGGAAGTTTTTCGAGATATAACGTGACGCGCCACGGAAGCCCAGCATCGGGTTTTCTTCTTCCGGCTCGTACAAACGACCGCCAATCAGGTTGGCGTATTCATTGGACTTGAAGTCGGACAGACGTACGATAACGCGCTTAGGCCAGAACGCCGCCGCCAGCGTCGAAATACCCTCAACAAGCTTTTCAACGTAGAAGTCGACCGGCCCAGGGTAGCCTGAAATCCGACGAGCAACGGTAGGCTTAACTTCATCCGGCAGATTGTCGAAGTTGAGCAACGCCTTAGGGTGTACGCCAATCATACGGTTGATAATGAATTCGAGACGGGCAAGACCGACGCCGGCATTTGGCAGTCCCTGGAAGTCAAATGCACGGTCCGGGTTACCAACGTTCATCATGATTTTGAACGGCAGGTCCGGCATCTGATCGACGCTATTAGTACGGATGTCGAAGTCGAGAGCGCCCTGATAAACGAAGCCGGTATCACCTTCAGCGCAGGATACAGTGACATCCTGACCGTCTTTCAGTTTCTCTGTGGCATCTTCACAACCGACCACCGCCGGAATGCCGAGTTCGCGCGCGATAATGGCCGCATGGCAGGTGCGACCGCCACGGTTAGTTACGATGGCTGCAGAGCGCTTCATGACCGGCTCCCAGTCCGGATCAGTCATATCTGCTACCAGAACGTCACCTTCCTGGACCTGATCCATCTGATCAATGCTGTCAATGACGCGTACCTTGCCTTTGCCAATGCGGTGGCCAATAGAACGGCCTTCAACCAGAACCTGTCCGGTTTCTTTCAGCAGATAACGCTCCATTACGTTCTTGCTGGCACGGCTTTTGACGGTTTCAGGACGTGCCTGAACAATGTACAGCTGGCCGTCGTCACCATCTTTGGCCCACTCGATGTCCATCGGACGCCCGTAGTGTTTTTCAATGATCATTGCCTGACGGGCGAGACCTTCGACTTCTGCGTCGGTAACGGAGAATACCTGGCGCAACTCACGGTCGACACGCTGAGTTTCGACAGAACGGCCGACGGCGGCGTCCTCGGCGTAAACCATTTTGATGGCCTTAGCGCCCAGGTTGCGGCGCAGAATGGCAGGACGCCCTTCTGTCAGGTTGTTCTTGTGTACGTAGAATTCGTCCGGGTTTACAGCCCCCTGCACGACAGTTTCACCGAGGCCGTAGGATGAGGTTACAAACACCACCTGATCGAAGCCGGATTCGGTGTCCAGCGTGAACATGACACCACTGGAGGCAGTTTCTGAGCGCACCATGCGCTGCACACCCGCTGACAGGGCAACCTTGTGGTGATCAAAGCCCTGATGATCACGGTAGGCAATGGCCCGGTCATTGAAAAGCGAGGCGAACACGTCCCGAATGGCGTGCAGTACGTTTTCAATGCCAACGATATTGAGATGTGTCTCCTGCTGACCAGCAAAGGATGCGTCCGGCAGGTCTTCTGCGGTTGCTGATGAGCGTACGGCCACGGCCATACGTTCATTGCCTTCCTGCAGTTTACTGAAAGCCTCACGAACTGCGGATTCCAGAGCCGGAGGCAGCGGTGCCTCGAGAATCCAGTTGCGGATCTGAGCGCCTGTTTCGGTCAGCGCACGGATGTCGTCTACATTCAGGCTGTCCAGCGCGGCCTGGATGCGGGTATCGAGACCTTCGTGGGCGAGAAATTCACGATAGGCAGAAGCAGTGGTTGCGAAGCCATTGGGCACCGAAACGCCAGCATTGGTAAGATTGCTGATCATTTCACCGAGCGAGGCGTTCTTGCCACCTACCAGCTCTACATCGCCCATGGATACCTGATCGAACCAGAGTACGTAATCAGTCAACGCTATTCTCCTGTGTTTGCACGTCTGCCTTAATCCCCTACAATCGACTTTTGCGGTCTCAGGGCTGCGTAATACTAAGTGGACAGGAAACAAATTTCCACATGAAGCGGACAGCGTTTTTTATTTCAGACGGCACCGGCATTACTGCAGAAACACTCGGCAACAGCCTGCTTGCTCAATTTGAGAGCATAGAATTCGAGCGGGTTACCCTGCCCTATGTCGATAGCACCGAAAAAGCCCTTAAGGCGGTTGAGCGCATCAACAGCAAGGCGGCTGAAAAAGGTCACCCGGTGATTATTTTCGATACCATCGTGAATAAGGATATCCGTAAAATTATTGACCAGGCCAATGGGCTGAATATCGATATTTTTACTGCCTTTCTGGCGCCCATTGAAAAAGCGCTTGAGGTGGAATCGTCTTACAGTGTGGGGAAATCGCACTCAGCAACGACCAGTCCCAATTACCTGCATCGCATTGATGCTGTGAATTTTGCATTGGATAACGACGATGGTGCCCGCACCCGCCATTACGCAGAGGCGGACATTATTCTGGTGGGTGTATCCCGTTCCGGTAAGACGCCAACCTGCCTGTACATGGCAATGCAGTTCGGAATCAAAGCAGCGAATTACCCTCTGACCGAAGAGGATATGATGGACCTGCGTATTCCTAAGTCCCTCGAGCCCTTCCGGCAAAAGCTGTTCGGGCTGACTATTGACCCGGATCGTCTGGCAGCAATACGCAACGAGCGCCGCGCCAATAGCCGTTACGCCTCACTCAAACAGTGTTATCACGAAATCGACGAGGTCGAGATGCTGTATCAGCGTGAGAACATTCCGTTTATCAGCACCACAGATAAATCCATCGAGGAAATATCTACCCGAATTATGGCTGAAACCGGACTGGAACGCCGTTTACAGAGTTGACTGGCGCAGCTGACTCATCGCTTTTGCGATAAAGCGCGGTTTGGTAAAGACGAGGCTATGGTCTGCTCCGGGCACCGCAACAAACTGCCAGTCGGCTGATTGCTCGGCCAGCAGGCGGTGGCGTCCATGCATCGAAGCAGGGCTTAACTCACCGGCAAAGCTGATACCACTGGTCGGGGCAACCCACTGACCGAATTCAACCTGATGATTGAGTAGTGCCTGACTTACTGAACGCAGGGCGTGCGCGAAGCCCCTGCTATTCTGCTTAAGGCGGTCGACTGTCAGTCGATCAATCTGGGGGTTGCTGAGTCTCTGCGGCGAAACCGAGTTCAGGAAGTCCAGGTAGGGTTGCGAGTCGTCTGGATTTGCTAGTACCTGATCCGACACTGTCAGATAATCATCAGCCTTGCGGATGATTAGCTGCTGATCAGATGAAAACAGCATCGCAGGCTCAATAAGAAAACACAGTTCCGTGTTGAATGTTTTGCTTAATAACTGGTGAGCAATCATTCCGCCAAAGGAATAGCCACAAACATCAAACTCGTGCCAGTCCAGAGCGTACAGAAGTTCTTCAATCTGCTGCGTGAAATCTTCCAGTCTCGGGGCCGGGTTGGCGAGAAATTGCGACTTCCCCATCCCAGCAATATCCGGAATCAGAAGCTCATCCCAGCCACGCAGGTAGTTAGCAAGGTATGTCCAGGTCAACTCCCCCGGGACGCCAGCTCCGTGCAGTAGCAGCAGGCGCTTGCCTGACAAACCCTGCTCTTCGTTACTGTGACGTGCAATGATCGCGTGCTGTCGGGCAGATTGCGTTGAAATATTGACCTGTATCTTTTCCATAGTATTTGTTCAGCGACTCACCGGTAGCCATTCAATTTCAGCAGAAGCATCTGCTGCCGCACCGTTGGGAAAGTATAGGATAAAGTGAGTAACATCAGGGTCTGCCACCTCTATGCGTGACTCCCTGTTTTCTACGCTCGCCCATGTTTCTGCGTTGATTACACCACTTAGCGCAGGAATCAGGTGGAGTGGTTTTGCATGCTTATCAAGAGCCAGTAGCGCAGGTCCCGAATGATCGCCACGCAATATCACTGAAAGAATATGATTTGTCGGACTGCGGCGTACTTTGAAAAACCAGGCTGGGGCTTCGCCTTTTACAGTTCTGAATAATGTATTGGTTCCTGGTCTGCTAAACAGCACCGACTTGTTTTCCGGGATACTATCAGCAAACGCTTTCAGATACTGGCCGCAACAAGGGCCATCATAGATATGCTGTGGCAGCCGCATAGGCGGAATTAGGGAGTGATCAAAAAACTCTTCCTCGACCGCCGATGTCTCACTGACAGCACTCGCTGTTTCTGGTGTTACAAATTCAGTATGACGCTGACCTGAACTATCGATCCAGATGTAGAACGGCGGTTTGTTCTTTTGTTCTTCGGCAAGTTTCGAAGCCAGCTGCTCTTCGTCCAGAAACTCATTCTTGGCACTTATGTTCGGTGAGGTTGAGACCTGTTCCTGCCGGGGTGTCTGGGAGCTCTTCAGGGTGTTGTGAATGCGTCCTTCTGCATCAACCCAGGTGAAGTATTCTTCTTCTGCCGCAAGAGGTAGCGGCAAAAGAAGACACAGAAGTGAAATCAGAATTTTGTTCGGAAACTGATACCGGCGGCACCGATGGTGAGCTTGGTTTCTACGTCGAGACCAGGATAAGGGTTGGTTACGGTACATGTCAGACAGTTTCGGTTAAGCGAATTACTTGAATTTGGATAATCACCGGTCGCCTCGGCATCTTGCGGATCAGCGAGAATAGTCTCTTTAGATTGCATGAAGCTGAGCGACAGATCAACGACCGTATCCATATCCCATTGATAACCCATACCCACGCTATACATGCGCATGAAGCCTAGCGGAGCCTGAATGCTTCGTGCATCTTCCGGAATAGAGGTTTCACGTGGCTCATAGCCTGCTCGCAATTGAATTCGTGAGTTCAGGTCGTACTGGAAGCCAAAGGAATAGCTCCATACGCTACGATAGCCCATCGGCTGGCGCAGGGTTGTCGAGGTTACCAGCTCCGGAGCCAGGGTTTTTGCGGCACCAAGGAAACCAACCTGGCGGTCGAATTCGAAATACAGCGAGTCCCATTTATCGAAATCTGTCCAGCCAGCATCGACATTTAACTGATAACGGTCGAGAAAACGGAACTTGGTACCAATCTGCAAGTGCTGTGGATAGGTGAGCTTGGTGGAAACATGACCTTTTTCACGGGCGACGCCGGATGGCAGCGAAAAAATCGCCCCGCCAATAGCCCCGATAATAGATTGATTGAAGCGTTGGAAGAACTCCGAAAAATCATCCGTATATTTAAGATCATAGGTGCCTTTAAGGTGAGCTTCCGCTTCGCTCTGATAGCCGACACCCATTGCAAACCAGTCCGAAGGTTCCCATAAAAAGCCAAGGTTAAAAGACGGTGACAGGGTTTCTTCGGTTTGAATCTTTAATGTACCAACATCATCGTACGGCCCGACATTACCACCACACAGGGTAATGATCGGTGCCAGAGGATCGTTGCCGGTCTGATTTCCGTCTTCGTCAAAACAACCAAAGGCATCCTGAAGCTCTTCCAGTACGCCAATCAGAATGTTAGGTGCACGCAGATCCTGTTCAACTGCTACCGCCTGGTGTGAGAACAGAAAGCTGGCACCTACAGAAAACTCTTCATTAACCTTGTAGCCAAACGATGGCGACAGGTAAGTGAAGCGCTGTAACGCTACCTGCTTGGCCTGGTAGCGGCCGGGATCGTCGTCTTCCTTGGCAAAGCCCGCTGCCATTGGCGCGTAAACAGCATTGGCAAAGGTGAACTTGGATCCAGGTGGCTGAATAGAGACACCGCCAGTCGGCAAGGTCAGTACCGGCATATGCATCGGTAAAATTCCTACGCCGGGAAGATAGGCTGCAGCAGACGCATGGCTTTCCGCCTCGCCGTTTTCATCGAGGATCGGATCATCTGCAATTTCGACCAGATTTCCTTCGTTACGATCATAGTCGTCCGGCAAGGAGAATTTCGCCTCGGCAGACAAGACGATATTCATGGCTTCTATCTGAATCTGACGTCCATCCAGCTTGGTAAGGCCAGCCGGATTGAAGTGGATATCCATAATGCCGACCGGGTCTGCAGTAACCGCATTACCCAGCGACATCGCTTTTGTGTCCAGGAACAGGTTTTGCGCTAGCTGAGCGCTGGCCATTCCCGGAAGCAAAAGAATAAGTGGTGTAAGAAAACGCATAATAACTGTCACTACCCTGTTGTTCTTATAAGTTTCAGTAAATGACAATTAACTGCCGGAGGCCGGCTTGACGCCCTCAATGTCGATCGGCAAAGACAGACCCAGAATAATGTCCGGGGAAAGCTCCGTCATACCGAAACCGACGTTGATGTTGGCAATGGTTTTTGGCGAGACGCGTACGCCGAGTGCAAAGTTCATGATGCCGCTCATCTGACTGCCAGCCACAGAACTCTGGGTGTTTCCTGTTGATGGCGTATAAAGTTCAAAGCGAGTGCGATCATTGTATGAGCCCTGGAAAGATGCGCTCAATGAAACATCATAGGAAAGCGAATACGCAAAACCCATGGAAAAAGAAATGCTGTTGCCCGGGTGAACTTCTTTAAGAATTGATGCACCGCGGACCTGATTCAGGTCGGTAACCGGAACGTTGTAGGTGTAACTACCAGAACCGAACAACACAACCGGGTCCATTACTTTGGATGCACTCATACCACCGCTCAGGCTATATGTACCAGAGCCGGTAGACAGGTTTTTGTTGAGGTTGATTTCGTATGGGCTATCACCGGTTTTAAGTTTGCCAGTGGCGAAAAAAGTTTCTGACATTTTGCCCGGGACGTACTCAAACGGCTGGAAGCGAACTGTTCCGCTGATATCACCCATGGAATACGCGGTCAGCTCTTCTTCAGTGTCGAATTTGGCGACCAGCGGCAGGCGACCACTCAGGGTGATGTTGTCAAACAGGCCGTAGTCCAGAGTAAAGGCATTAGTGAAGGTGTGACTGGCAACTGGCGAAACGTCCGCATTTCGAATCACCTGATTACCCGTTGGCTGATCTTCTGAATCCAGGTTTTGCTCAATAACAAGATTGATACGCTGGTCGCCGTAGTAGCTGTAATCAAAATTGTAATTCAGCGAAACGCCACCGCGTTTGAGAAGCGAATAGTTTTTCTCGGCAGCCTCAAACACTTCTTCAAGTGCTTTCTCAGTATCTGCGTCGTTGTCCTGTTTAGTCAGAGCTTCACGTGCTTTGGACAGGTCCTGCGCCTGATCCGCAAAAGCAACAGGCGCCAGCAGAGTGAGTGCAGTAGTAAGAATAATTGGAGAGCGAATAAACATGAATATTCCTTTAAACCTGTATTTATTATTTTCGTCTAAAGCGCAGCTCTTTTTCGTAAGCTGGTTCAATTTCGGTGGTATAGCGCACGTTAAATTCTGAAGCGTCAACACCATCGGAAGCGTCTTCAATAACTATTTCGTAAACGTACTGATCATCATCATTTTTAACTGCAAGTCCGTTTTCGTCGAGCTTCAGCTGAAATGAAGAGCGAGCATTATTGCTGAGAGAGGCGATTTTATTGGTGATCGCGTCCTCGTATTTCATTGTCATCAGTGGAAATTCTTTAAACGTATTCTCGGCAATCAGGTAGTCGGATACATAGCGCATGTCTTCTTCGCGCAACTCGAGGCCGCTTGCCGGGCGGTGGCCATTAGGGAATACAATAAAGAGTACATTGTTGTCCCAGACTTCGAGAAAGCGGCTCAGTGTAAAGCTGATATTTCCCAGTGCCGGATCGGCAACATATACGCGGTTATCGTACACCGAGCGAATAACAACGAAGTGCTTAAAACCAGCGTATTCAATGGGAGCGATTGCCGGGTGGTCAAGCTCAAGCAAATCTTTAGCTTCTGCCTTAAAGCCGCCAGATGGATGGCCCAGTGCAGTTACCAGTCGCTTCATGTCCAGCAGGGAAAATCCGCGGCGTTCAACGATGCGTTCCGTTTCGCCAAAGCGCAGCAGACCTTCCATTACCTGACGCTCCTGGAAGTTACGGCCGAGGTAAAAGTCGAGCAAGGTGGTCAGAGCTGCAGAGCCACAGGAGTAGTCGTACGCCTGGCGTACAACATTACGGAATTTCTGTACATTAAGCGGCTCAACATTAACCAGCTGGTCCTGTTGAAACGGTTCGTTAACAGCGACACGATAGAAAGTATCGCCCTGCTGGCGGTCATTGACGATAGCCAGCTCGTGAACCATGGCAAAGCCGATAATGGATCCCAGTAAAATAATAAACACTGATCAGGTGCCTCTGCTCGGGTGAGCGTTTTTATTGTTATTAATTTAGCGAATCAATGTTACATAAAAAAACAAAGCGTACCAACCTTTAAATTGGCCGCGAAAGAACATTTTGTAAATATTTCAGCATATTAGAGGTATAAAAAAACCCGCCGAAGCGGGTTTTTTAGCGATCTCAGATCTTAGTGACCGTAGATGTGCTGAGTCATGCCTGCCAGGTTGATACCTGAAACGGCTACGGAGCCGATAGATGCGCCACCGATTTCAATTGCCTTGATATTCAGGTCGCCAGCAATATTGCCCATCTGAATGTATACGCCATCAGATTGAGCCCAGATGGTCTGATTGACGTTAACCGTACCGCCGGCACCGTCATCGAAGCTCAGACCTTTGATCTTAACAGCTGCGCCATTGCGAGCAGCGTCATAGATGGCTGTTTCAGCACCAGCATCAACCACAGCGTCGCCATTGCCGTTGCCAGGGGCATTGGCAATCATGACTGCCTGTGCATCGCTGTAACCGAACATCTCTGCATCCATGTTAACAACACGTACTGCAGCGTTGCTCTGAATTACCAGACCTGACTTCTGGCTTGCAAAAGAGCCGGTCACACCGTAGTCGCCAACAGTTTCAGTGGCATAGTTAACATTATTAATAATTGTGCGAGATTCTGCGCCCAGCTGAATAACCGCGTCAACCTTGTTAACCAGCTCGCTATTTGCGTTGGTTGTACCGGCGACATTGCTCTGCAGTTCAACACCACCAACGGATACGTTCATATAAACATCAGTTGGAGTAGACATACCCAGAACAAGGTCGCCATCTTCGGTCACATCAATAGTTTGAGTGATGCTCAACTCTGTCGCTGTCACGGTGCCGTCTGCATCATATGCAGCTTGGTCAATGCCGCGAACTGCGAGATCTTTGATGACTACAGAACCGCCACTCAGTGCATCAGCATTGCCGTCGCCAGTGGTGTCGATATCAGCAACTGGAAGGGAGGTACCAGTGTCGATTGTTTGAGTGTCGGTATAGGTGATGCTGTCAACAGATATACCTGTTGAACCGATGGTCATGTCGATGGTTACACCAGCCTGACCGGTAGTAGAAGACATGGTTGCATCGTCCAGCGCTACCAGTTCGGCCTGGGCAGCAAATGGAGCAGCAGCGATAGCCGCGGCGAGGGATGCTTTTTTAAGGAATTTCATGTGCACACTCCTGATTATTTTTCTTGGTTTTGCGGGCCTCTTCCGTGCCCTATCACCTTCCGGTAACCGGTAAGTGAATTCGGTAAAGTGCAGAGTTTTTATGAGACTGCGTATCTTTATTTTTATTAACCGCTCAGGAAAAGTTCCTGTGCGTTTGATGAACAATCTAAAGGGGCTATTTTCTCTTGTCTACCCCTTTTTTTACAATTGATTACACTTATGAAACCTCTCAGTAACGTACTCAATAGCAGAAACCGCTAGAAATGGCGTATTACGCCTAAAAATCATATAGTTAGACGTCCGCAACCGAGATTTAAACTGGCTCGAAATGATACAGAAATTACTGGATTGTCATCCCTTTGAATTACTCCGCACAGGCCATCTGCTGGCGGATGTGGTTATGCTATTCAGTAGTAGCGGTGGCTGGGGAGCGCCGCGTGCGCAGGCCAGTGAGCGCGCAGTTGCGTATCTGGCCTTCGCACCCTCTGAAAAGATTGAGCTGTCCACGGTAGCCCAGATAGAACAGTTCAGGCTGAAAGTTGCCAGTAATAGTCAGGCTTCTTCAACGGATGCGCATCCAGGTGGCTGGATGGGATATTTCACCTACGAGGCAGGTTGTGCTCTGCAGGGGGTTGGCCATGATGCTTCTGTGCTTGGGCGTTTTGGCTACTATCCACTGATAGTCGAGCTGAATTTCAGTAACGGGGAAAGTATCGCACGCTGGGATGACGAGTTGAGTGACGAGCAGGTCGCTGTCAGGCTTGACAAGCTTCAGAGGGGTGTCACTGAGCCTGGTTTTTCTTGCGCGGCTGGCGATCAGGTTGAGTGGAAAGCAGCATGGACAGAGGGTGAATACCGCTCTGCATTTCAGTCGGTAAAGGATTATCTGGCTGCGGGAGATAGTTACCAGGTTAACCTTACAATGCCCTTCTCTACTCATGCCAATCTGACTGGCGTGATTCCTGCCGAGCTGTTTGAGGTGTTTGGTCCTGCATTTGGTGCATACACAAATCTGGGCGGACATGTCATTGCTTCGGTAAGTCCTGAACGCTTTATTTCCGTATCTGATGGAAAAATTGAAACCTGCCCCATTAAAGGTACGGTTGCCCGTGGCAAGGATCAGAAGGCCGATCTTGATAATATCCAATGGCTCAGGAGCAGTCTTAAAAACCAGGCGGAAAACCTGATGATTGTTGACCTGCTGCGTAACGATCTCAGCATGAATGCCGAACCGCACAGCGTTACGGTAAGCAAACTTTTCGATATCGAAACCCATGCCAATGTTCACCATATGGTTTCTACCATCTGCGCTGAACTTCCGTCCGGGAGAACTGCTGCGGACGTCATTATTGATGCTCTTCCCGGTGGGTCAATCACCGGTGCACCAAAGAAGCGCGCCATGGAGATTATCAGAGAACTCGAGGTGGGTCCGCGGGGCGCCTATTGTGGCGTGCTGGGGTATTTCAACCGAGCTGGCGGCTGTGACTTTAATATTCTGATCAGAACAATCGAGGCGAATGCCGAAGGAGCCAGATGCTGGGCTGGCGGTGGTATCGTGTATGACTCTGTCCCTGACGAAGAGTGGCAGGAGCTTCACACCAAGGTCCGTCAGCTGCTGGACTGGACCTCGGGGCGAAGTGGATCTTCAGAGGCGGTTTAAGCCATTGAGTGCTGCCACCCGATAGGCTTCCGCCATGGTTGGGTAGTTAAATGTCGTGTTAACGAAATAGCGCAGAGTATTGCCCTCACCTGGCTGGCTCATAATGGCTTGCCCGATATGGACAATCTCTGCCGCCTGGTCACCAAAGCAGTGGATGCCGAGGATCTCCAGAGTCTGTCGATGAAACAGAATCTTGAGCATGCCAACGCCTTCGCCGGTAATCTGGGCTCTTGCCAGATTTTTGAAAAACGCCTGACCCACTTCGTAGGGTACCTTTTCTTCCGTCAGCTGGCGTTCGGTTTTACCAACCGAGCTGATCTCAGGAATGGTGTAAATCCCCGTAGGAACTGAGTCGACAAAGCGGAAGTCTTCCGGAGATGCAATGACTGCAGCCGCTGCGCGGCCCTGGTCATACGCGGCCGAAGCCAGAGCTGGCCAGCCGATGACGTCGCCAACAGCAAAGATATTCTCAACCGCTGTACGATACTCATGATCCACTTCCAGTTGCCCGCGACTGTTCGGTTTCAGGCCTACATCCTCAAGGCCAAGCCCTTTGGTGTTACCTGTTCGCCCTGCTGCCCACAGAAAAGCGTCTGCTTTAACCTTTTTACCTGATGACATCACCATGGTGACGTAGCGCTCATTGCCTTCGACGGAGTCACACTGCTCGTTATGACGAATCAGCGCACCCTTGTCCCGCAGGTGGTAGCTCAGGGCGTCGGAAATCTCGTCGTCAAGGAAGTTCAGTAAGCGATCACCCGGATGAATCAGGTCCACCTTCACACCGAGGCCGGAAAAAATTGACGCATATTCACAACCAATAACCCCTGCACCATAGATGATCATGGTGCGCGGCGTGTGCGAGAGGGTCAGTATGGTGTCGGAATCGTAAATGCGCGGGTGTGTGAAGTCGATATTGTCAGGGCGCCAGGGGCTGGAACCGGTCGCAATAACAATCTCTTTGGCATGCAGGCGGGTATTGGTTTGTGTTCCATGGAATACGTCAATGGTGTTCTGATCAGCAAAGCGTGCCGTGCCTGTATACACGCTGATGCGGTTGCGGCCATAGAATTCAGTACGGAGTTTGACCTGCTTTTCGATGACTTTTTCGGCACTTTTCAGTACTCGCGGAAAAGAAAACCAGCGCGGCTCACCAATTTCGCGAAACATCGGATTGGTGTTGAACTGAATGATCTGTTTAACCGCGTGACGGAGGGCTTTGGATGGGATTGTCCCCAGGTGGGTGCAGTTGCCACCAACCATGCTCTTATCTTCAATTACGGCCACTTTCAGCCCCTTCTTGGCGGCATTCATCGCTGCGCCTTCGCCAGAAGGGCCTGCCCCAATTACGACCACGTCGTAGTGGTAATCTGTCATGTCCGAATACTCCATATTTCAGTCTGAAAGTGACCCGCCGCTTTGCCGGCTTTTAGTTATTAGACGGCGGTAAGTGTAGGTGATTATTCCTCTCGCGCCTGCTTAGCGCTTAGTCGCATCATAGAATTCTGCCGACGAAGAGGCCTTTGCTGCTTTCTTGCTTTCTTTTTCACATTTCTTTTTGTCGCCACCGCAGACATCACAAGCGCTTTCCATGCCGATGGCTGACATGCCACCACAGGATCCGGATATTGGTTTGCGACCGAAAATGACACCAACAGCCATAATGGTAACGACTGTTAGCATTACGCCGAATGCTACGAGCAGAGTTGACATGGGTTACTCCTGTCCTTGCGGACGATAGTCAGGAAAACGATTCAGGAAGGCGGTCGACGCCTTTTCTGTAAAACTATCACCTTCCCTGATGATCATGAATGCTGAAAGCTGGTTTTGCTCGGCTATCTGCATTCCTTCTTCCGGGCCGGCAACATTCAGAGCGGTAGCCCATGCGTCTGCCTGACCACAATCCTCATGAATGACCGTGACGGAAGCCAATGTGTGGGTAATAGGCCTGCCCGTGGACGGGTTGATGGTATGCGAATAGCGCACACCATTGCTTTCAAAGTAATTACGATAGTCGCCCGAGGTTGCTACCGCAGCATCGCCAGGTTCAATAATGAGTTCTGCCAGTCTGTCTCCCGGGTTGGCAGATGGCCTTTCTATCGCGACTCGCCATGGGGCTTCGCCAGGCTTGGCTCCGCGTGTACGTAATTCGCCTCCGATTTCCACCAGATAACCTGTGATATTACGGGCTTCAAGCAGAGCTCCGATATCATCAACAGCCCAGCCTTTGGCAATGCCTGAGAGATCAATATAGCGCGCTTCTGTCAGTGTCAGCTGATGGCCACTCAGCGTTATGGCGCTACTGCCAGTTTCGGACATAGCCTGCTGGAGCTGATGCTCATCTGGCGCTTTGTCTATCGAGGCTTGTGGGCCGAAGCCCCAAAGGTTCACCAGAGGGCCGACCGTAATGTCGAAGTAATCGTTGCTTCTGGCGTGAATATCCAGTGCCTGACGTATTACGGTGGCGAGCTCTTCGGAGATAGTAAAGGTTGCAGGAAATGCCCCTGGGTATGAATTAATACGAGATAGTTCGGAGTCGGGATCGTAAGTGGACATTATTTTATTAATTTCCACCAGGCGACTGTCGATTTCGTCTTTGAGGGTGCCGGCTGGATCGGGGCAGTTGCAGGAGACATGGTAGGTTGTCCCCATGGTTGAACCGGCGATGTGGTTCAGTTCTGCCTTCTGATCGCAGGCTGCAAGGACCAGGCTGAGCGCCAGTGTCAGCGTACGTAGCATATTGCCTCCGGAGTTTGGCGCCAGTATACGCTCTGCCTCAGCAGAGATCACTAATGCCATTAAAGAATAACCAGACGGAATATGCTTAGAATTATTTATTACACTCAATGCTTACATGGTTATATGTTTTTCGTGTGACTCTTTGAATAGAATAGCGGGTCATTATGGAGATCTACTATGCAAGCAACCATGTCCGACGAGATGCTGGAGCTGATCGCTCAGCGATTCAGATTACTCTCAGATCCTATGCGACTGAGAATACTTCACCAGCTCCAGGCCGGAGAGAAGTCGGTAACTGAACTGGTTGAAGCGACCGGGGCGTCACAGCCTAATGTTTCCAAGCATCTGTCTACGCTGCGCACTCATGGTCTTGTGCGCCGTCGTCAGGAAGGCAATATGGCTTACTTCTCAATTGGTGCGCCATTCATCTTTGATGTATGCAATACGGTTTGCGACAGCATGAAGGATGAGCTTGAACAGAAAACATCCCTGTTGGGGCAGATTGGCTGAATCAACTCTGGGCGGGCTTGATTATTTTCCAGTTCGCCCTCGCCCCTGCTCCCAGGCATTCCAGATAACCCAACTCCTGCCATAACTTCAGCATTTGCTGGAACTGTCCGCGACTTATCCGTATATCGTCAACAGCATGCGCCTGGGTGTGTCGTTTCAATAGCTGAGCCTTAACCGTTGGCGTGATGACAGATTCGAGATGACTTCGCAGTCTGTCCTCTGATGCACCATTCTGTAACTGCTGGGATATCCCAATCAGTAGCTGGTCCAGGCGGGCTGGCAGCAGAACTTCTTCAAGGGATAGATTGCCACCCTGGTAAACTTTTGCTGTGACCTGCAAGTTAATCAGTTGGCGACTTCGTGCCAGACGCTGACTGGCAGGAATAGCCTGCGTCGGTGCTACTGATGGCTTGGGCTCTGGTGTTGGCTTCGGAGCAAGTGCTGCAGGTAGCCAGCCCTCTCCTTTTTGCAGGCTGGGGCTGGCGATAGAGGCCCTGACGTGAGTCATCAGCTCTTCGCGCAGATGCCAGAGTTTATATGGCGACTGCTGAACAACGATTCTGTGAAATCCGCTCAGGCGGCGCTGGTCTTCAGTCTGAAGCTTTTCCGGGAGTGAGTTCTTGATAAACGCAATGACCGGTTTGTTCAGTGAACGGGCATGAACAAATTCGCGGTGGATATGACTGATACCGGTTGGAGCCATTGGTCCATATGTGTCGCCGAGTAACAGAATAAAGAAATCAGCATCCTCAATCAGCGAACGAACCAGATTCCAGTCATAGGGTGCGGCATCATCACGACAGGCAAAGCCGATGTCGAAAACACCGTGGCGGGCCAGAAGGCGCCTGACTTCGTATCGTTCCAGTTCAAGACCGTCCTGGTTTGATGCCAGATAGACGAGATGGCGCTTTTGTTCAGCTGTTGCTGTCACCGGTTAACATCCTGGTTGGTTAAGTCGCTGATTTCGTTTTGCTTTTACTATACCAGTGCAAAATCAAACAGGACATAGAGAAAACCACTCAGCGTAATCAGTGACCCAAGAGTGGATAAGGCAATTACTCTGGCGGTGAGGTTCTCATCTGCCCTCATTGCTTTAGCCATGGCAAAGGCTGCAGCTGCAGTCGGACTGGCAAACATCAAAACTATAACGCCGAGCTCTGCTCCGCGAAAACCCACTATTGCCGCACAGGCAGCGACCATGGCGGGCAGTATGGCCAGTTTGAGTGATACCGCGTGAAGTGTTGCTGTATCAAGGCCGGAGCGTAGCTGGCCGGCCAGGCTACCGCCTATTCCCAGTAGCGCCAGTGGCAATGTCATTCGCGCGACCCATTCCCCTGCAGTCAGGACGGGCCCGCTGACTGTGATCTCCGCCCACTGAAATCCGAAAGCGACGGCGATGGCCAGAATCAATGGGTTTCTGACGACAGTCAGGGCTGTGTTTCCTATTCCCTGGCCGGTGCCATGATTCAGTGCCAGAACTGCAGCTACGTTGTATATGGGAGTCACAACAGCCAGTACAAGGGCACCGAGCACGGCACCTTCTGCACCAAAGGCCGCAATGCACAGTGCGATGCCTATAATGCCGAGGTTTGAGCGGAATGACGCCTGCACAAACGCTCCGGTATCAATTGCTCCTGCGTAAGCAAAGCGGCCCCACAGGTATGCGCAGACTGGCGTCATGCACGCTGCCGCTGCACTGAAAAGAATAAGCGCCCTGTGCGAGGTAATCTCAAGAGATGAGTTTGCAATGGCTAAAAACATCAGTAGCGGCAGTGTTATGGTAAATACAAGACGAGATGATGTGGCAATAAAAGCCTCGTCTATATGCCCCGTCCGCCGGAGAACGTAGCCCAGCAAAACGATCAGGAAGACCGGAGACGTAATGTGAAAGGGAGTCCAGGCAGACCAGGCGCTCATAGGTAATCCAGCTTGCAGAGTTGGCGCAAGATTAAGCTGATTCTGCTGAAAGTAAACAGGTATCAAACCTATCCTCTATCAGGTAAAATGGCGGCCCTTGTAGCTCTTCCTGAATCCGATCATGACACGTGTCAAAAAGACCCGCTCCCTGAAGCGAATCCATAAAACCAAAACTGGCAGCATCTCTAAGTTTAAGAAGGTCGCCCGGGAAGCCGGCGGTGATCGTCAGGGAGGCAAGCGCGTTAAGGGTCGCAAGGTTCTGTCTGTCTACGAGAAATTCCTGCAGGAAAATCCTGACGCACGCGAGAAAACTCACACTGCGCCGCCAGAGCCGAAGGTTGTTGCAACGAAGGCGCCTGAGCAGGATAAGGTGAATGCCAAGGAGCGTGATCGTGATGATCGCAATAGCGGCACTGACCTGCTTGATCAGCTTGAAAGTAAGAATCTGAACGACTTCTACTGAATATGACCGTCAGACTGAGGGAAATTCTCACGCTTGAGTGCTTCCCACCCCTGCCTGAAAATGTCGCTGTGCCTGCTGATGCTTCGGATGATTACGCATTTGCCCTGGTAAAGCACGAAAAAGCGGGGCTGATAATCAACGACCGTCATGGCGCTTTGGCCTGCGCATTACCCTCATGGCAGGTCTTCAATGACAGTGCCAGCGCGGCGCGATCACTGAATCACAATCTCAACCTCAATGGCCTGCCCGCTTATGATATACGCTGGCTGTCTTCGCTTGAATCCTGCATCTCACAGCCTGTAGTGGTGCTGAAAATTCCTAAAAACCGTGAGCAGCTGCACTATTGGCTCAATCAGTTGGCCAGAGTCACTCCGCAATCAACGATAGTCATGACCGGAATGGCAAAGCATATCCCCATTGCTCTGCTCAACTGGCTAGAAGAAAACAGCGATGAGTATGAACAACTTCCAATTATACGGAAGGCGCGCGCTATCCGTGTGCGAGGCTGGCAATCTCCACCCCTGAGTGAATGGGTTGGCTACGAACTGTCAGATGGAGTGCGAGTAGGTGCATTGCCGGGTGTGTTTTGCAGGGGGCAGCTGGATCTTGGTGCCCGGGCATTCCTGGAATTCCTGGCCCCTGAGTCTCTGCAAGGCCCGCTACTGGATCTGGGTTGCGGCAATGGCGTGTTATCTGTTGCGGTTAAGAACGCCAATCCGGAAACGGATGTTCATGCCGTCGACGACAGCGCCGCAGCCGTTCTGAGCACCGCAGAGAATGCAAAAAGACTGGGGCTGGACATCTCAGTCAGTCAGTCTGATAGCCTGACTGATGTATCAGTCAGCTTTTCCACCATCATTTGCAACCCTCCATTTCACGATGGTCACCTTCAGCTTACCAATATCGCCCAGCGTATGTTTGAGGATAGCCGGAATCACCTCCTGCCCGGAGGGCGATTGTACGTTATTGCGAATCGGCACCTGCCCTATCTTGCACTGCTGAAAAAATCCTTCAGTCGGGTTCTGACCAGACCTGCTGGTGCAAAATTTGTGGTGTATGTGTGTGAGCGATGAGATACCCAAGTTGCAGCACCACTACTGAAAGCGAAGAGAAAGGTAGCCGCTTTCTGGCCTTACTGTTGCCAATTCAGTCTCCGGGGGATGTGAAAATAGCCGCTCAGAGTGAGTGGAGGAAGCATCCCAAGGCGAGCCATGTTGTTTATGCGTGGCGCACCTGCTGTGAATCCACAGGCAAAGTCGAAGAAGGCTTTTCAGATGATGGAGAGCCTGCAGGCACGGCAGGCGTGCCTGCTTTGCGGGTGCTACAGCATGGTGAGCTGGTGAATGCATGTATTCTGATTGTTCGCTACTTCGGCGGGACGAAGCTGGGTACTGGCGGGCTTCAGCGCGCATACAGCGGAGCCACCTCTGCAACGATTCAGGCGGCGAAGGATACCTTCCGAGGGTGGGTAATCAGTGAGGAATTGAAGATTTCCGGGCAATTCCAGACGGAATCGACCGTTCGGCGAATAATGTCTGACGTTGATGTTCAGCCGGCTGAGGTCTCATACAACCAGGACGGCTATATGATCACGCTGCGCGTAACGAGAATTCAGAAGCAACAGTTGATCCTCACTCTCCCCTTCGGTTGCCAGCTTACCGATTAGGCAGTTCTGGCTTCTCTGGCTTCAGTAATAGATACCACTGGAGTTGGCGACATATGTTCAGAGATCATTCGATATCCATTCTGCTCCAGTCCGGTAAAGCGAATGTTTACCATGCAGCGCTTTTGCGATATGCGACGAACAGAATATACGCATCCGGAACCCGATATGCTGGATTGACCACGGTGCGTACTGACGTTTATTTCGAGTTCAAGCGACTTATATTTACCAGCGTCATTACGAAGACAATCCATATCTTCAAGCTCTACGTCACACTCCACCCCCATTGGGGTGATATCCATTACGTTGCCATAAAGGATGGCGCTATCGTTTTCCTTGAGAAGAATTCGAGCAATATCTCGCCCCTCCCATCTCTGTACACAAAATAAACAGTAGACCATATGTATTGCCTTGCAAATTCTTTGTAAACCCCTGAAAGCGTGGCTTTTAGTAAAAGAAAGTAAACGGGCGTTTAAACTGTGAACTGCGTCTTCTTTTAACCGCATAACTTAATTTAAGAATATCGGTGGCAGGTTCAATACACGGGAGCGATTTAACGATAGAATCCGGTACTGATTACAATAACGAACGAATAACTCTCACCATGACACGAATTCTGACTGCGGCAATACTGGCCATTATCGTAAGCGCCTGCTCAAGCAAGCTCCATATCCCTACTTATCAGACATCCAATACCGTTGCCCATGCGAACGATGAATTGAGTATTCAATATCTCGGCGTCGGTGGACACCTGATGCGTTATAAGGGGGCGGCTCTTATGACGGCTCCTTCGTTTACTAACCCCCATTTTTTGCGGGTAGGCCCACTGATGCCAATAAGTTCAGATACCGAAACTGTCGATCGCTACATGCCGCCGGCAGATGATGTGTCGATGATTCTGGTTGGCCATGCACACTACGACCACCTGATGGACGTGCCGCACGTCATGAACACTCAGGCGAAAAATGCCGATGTTTACGGCTCTGAGACCATGAAGAACAGCATTATGTCTAAGGTCGACAAAAACAGGATCCATGCTCTTAACGACTTGCTGGGTGATAATAATGCAGCTGGGCAATGGGTGTATAACAAGGATCGTTCAATACGAATTATGGGGCTTAAATCGTCTCATGCACCTCACTTTATGGGCATAACCTTTATGCGTGGCGAATACGACAAGCCGCGTGAGAGTCTTCCCTGGCACGCCTTTGGTTGGAAAGAAGGTCAGACAATCGCTTACATTATTGACTTTATGGATGCCGAAAACGTTGCCTACCGGGTTTACTATCAGGATTCAGCCAGTCAGCAGCCTGCCGGTCTGGTGCCGGATATTGCCGACGGCAAGGCTATTGATATCGCCATTCTGTGCCCAGCCTCATTTGCGCAGGTCGATGACTACCCGGAATCGGTTATGGCCAGCACAGAAGCCAGACATTTCATTCTCGGACACTGGGAAGATTTCTTCTCTAACGATCCTGCTGGCAAGCAGCGCTTTGTAAGGGCGACCAGTCAGGATGATTTCATGGAGCGGTTCCGTGCTGCATTGCCGGCTACATCAAGCTGGGCGATGCCTGAGCTGTTCTCAACGCAGTATTTTAATCACCAGGGACTTATCAACTGATGAGCATGACCCAGACCCAGCGGGCTGCATTTGCAGCCTTTATTGCCACCACAAACTCAGCTCACATCACCTTATGGTGCGAGGAGACCGGGGTATCGCCAGAGCCTTTCCGTAAGCTGAATGCGAAGGTTCTGTCTTTCCTTCGGGGCGAACTGCGGTCGATGGACAATCTCATGCGATTCTTCGATGCCTTTCAGGAATGGCGGGCCGAACAACACGATAACGACACTCTGAACTACGCCATTGCCGAGCTTTGCAGCAGTGCACTTTATGCTTCAGTTGAGGCGCTGGCAGACCCGGAGTGTGATGATACTGCTCTGCTTGAAGGAGCGATCATGGCAATCTATGACGATATCGCCGAGCTTGGAGGTGATGCAGAGGGGTTGCGCGGCTACTACCGGGAACTGAAAGGCGAGCTATTCGAAGTGGTGGCCGAAAAGGCTCAGCGCCCTCTGGGCAAAAACTGGGATGCATGGCTGAACACTGTTGATGTCAGTCTCTTTGGGCTTGAACAGTAACTTACTGGCAGATTATCGTTAATCGATCAAACAAGGAGCAGGTGATGAACGCAATACGTACTTTTATGACATGTACCGGGGTCATACTGGCCCTGCTGGCAAGCACGACTTCACAGGCCATGCCTGAAAATGTGCGCAAACTGCGTCTGAAGGATCAGCATGAGCTGCCGTATCGGATTCCATCCTCTACCCGATACATAATTTTTGCTCATGACATGAGCAGTAAGAATCTGGTTCAGGATATGTTGTCTTCCAAACCTGATAGCTTCCTGCAGGAACATGATGCTGTTTTTATCGCAGACATCAGCGGTATGCCACGCGTCATCGCCCGTATGTTCGCTTACCCTTCTCTGCGCAAACTGCCATACAAAGTGTTGCTGGATGAACTGGGAACCCAGACCGGGGAATGGGATCGTAAGGATTCTGCTGTGACCTTGCTGACTGTTGCCGATTATGAAGTGACCGGCTTCAGCCATATTGATCAGGTTGAGGATCTTTTGGCCGCTCTGGTGATTAAAAGCGAATACTCAGGCGACGACGCCAGTGCTGCTGCTGAGAATTCCGGCGAGACAGCAGCTGAGCAGCCTGTAAACTCTGACGCAGAGTAAGCCTGGCTTGCGAATCGCTGATATAATACCCGGGTCTTTACCCGGGTTTTTTGTATGACTCCAGAATTACTCTCTCCTGCGGGCACAGTCCGCAATATGGAATATGCCTTTGCTTATGGGGCAGATGCCGTTTATGCCGGCCAGCCGCGCTACAGCTTGCGTGTCAGAAACAATGACTTCACTCTCGACAATCTGGCGCATGGCATCCAGCGTGCCCATGAGCTAGGCAAGAAGTTATACGTTGCCAGCAACATTGCACCCCATAACAGTAAAATTGATACCTACATGCGCGACATTGAGCCGGTGATCGCCATGAACCCGGATGCGCTGATCATGTCAGACCCGGGCCTGATTATGATGGTTAAGGATCGCTGGCCGGATCAGACCATTCACTTATCGGTTCAGGCGAATGTCGTGAACTTTGCCTCGGTCGAATTCTGGCGCCGCCAGGGCGTCAGCCGCATCATCCTGTCGCGCGAGCTGTCGTTGGAAGAAATCGCTGAGATACGCCAGCGTTGCCCTGAGATGGAGATCGAGGTGTTCGTTCATGGCGCCCTCTGTATCGCCTACTCCGGTCGCTGCCTGCTGTCTGGCTACATGAATCATCGTGACCCCAATCAGGGAACATGCACCAACGCCTGCCGCTGGAAGTACGATGCTCATGAGGCAGAGGAAACCATGTCTGGTGATGTTGTTCCCAAAGGCGTTAATGAATTCGATCCGACTCTTGGTCTCGGCTCCACTACCGACAAGATCTTCCTGTTGCAGGAAGGTGGTCGGGACAATGAGTACATGCCGGCCTTCGAAGATGAGCACGGTACTTACATCATGAATTCTCGCGATCTGCGGGCTATTCAGCATATTGAGAAACTGGTTGAATTAGGTGTTCATTCCCTAAAAATCGAAGGCCGCACTAAGTCTCACTACTATGTAGCAAGAACCGCGCAGGCCTATCGCAAGGCGATAGACGATGCTGTGGCTGGCCGGGGCTTTGATAAGTCATTGATGGATACGCTGGAAAATATGTCTAACCGGGGATATACCGAAGGCTTCTTCCGTCGCCATGTACATGATGAGTATCAGAACTATGAACGTGGCGTTTCGACCAGTACGCGTCAACAGTTTGTAGCCGAGGTAACTTCTGCAACTGCTGACCAGCTGACGCTCGATGTTAAGAACCGCTTTCAGGTCGGAGACAGCCTGGAACTGATGACGCAGTCTGGCAATATCGAATTCACACTGAATGCCATTTCGGACCGTGGTGGCAACGCACGTGACGACGCTCCAGGGTCTGGTTTCGTGGTCAACATCCCCCGCCCGACCGGCACAGAAAACATCGACATGGATAAAGCACTGCTTATCCGAAACTTACCTGAGCAGGGGTGATCGATGCGTCGCATTCTACTTCAGATTCTGCTGTTGCTGGCCCCTTTGCATGTTGCTTCTGCAATGGAAGCGGCATCTCCACTGCAGCGCACCCAGGAAGCCATTGGGGCATACCTGAGCAATCTGACGGAGAATGCGACACTTGCCGAACGTCATCAGGGTTACGCTGTTCGTGTTTTCAACGATACTGTCTACCCCATTATTGACGGTGACATGATGGCCAGACGTGCTATGGGACAGTCGTACGACAGAGCCTCTGAACGTCAGAAACAGGCTTTCACCAGTGCATTCAGAGCTTATCTCTCGCAGATGTGGGTTAACCTGTTTTATAGCGTTGAAGCCGGCGAGATTCGCTGGCAGCCCGTTGAATATACCGACCAGAACACCCGCGCGGTATTGACTGCCAAGCTTGGCAGCCTCTGGTTCGGCACCCGTATACGCTTCAAGCTCTACTGGTCAGAATCCTGGAGGGTGTACGACGTCGACATTGATCGTAAGAGTATCGTTCGCGGTACCCGGGCCGACTTCAACGAATCCCTTGAAGGTCATAGTCTTGCACGTGCTTTGGCAGCTTACATTAAAGACGCCCCTGCTTTGCCGCTCGTCACCCTGGGGGCTACTGACTGGAGTCCTTATGTGGCCTCCAACCTGCCCGGCAATGGCCTGGCTGCGTCTATTGTTACGCAAGCATTTGCAGCTGTTGGTTACCGTGTTGATTATCGCTTTCAACCGCTCAGAAAACTGAATGATCTCGCCATAGCTGGCGAGGTTGATGGCTTTGTAACCGCCTGGGAAGATCAGGAAGATGATTCGATCATCCTTACAGATCCGTATCTTGCCAACTGGCTGGTGTTTATAAAGCGCAAAGACGACCCCTTTGCTTTGGATGGTAATGGCAAGCCGCAAGAGCGTGTCACTCCAGCACACTATCGTCTCGGAGTTTACCGGGATGTTAACTACGGCCCCTCTCTTGATGCATACCTGAAAGACTTTAAACAGCATGAACGAGACTACTGCTCACAGTTGTTCCGCGATGTAGCATCGAAGTCTCTTGATCTGGCTATTGTTGATCAATGGGTGGCGGATATTGAGCTGGCTGGGAAAGATAATGTTGCCTCATACCTGACAAAGGTAGTTCCACCCGTAGAAATGCGCACAGTACATGTTTCTTTACAGAAAACAGCCGACAATTACGCCGAGCATCTGGCAGAAGCATTCAATGCCGGCCTGAACATAATTCGTAAAAATGGTACGTATGCATCAACACTCGCCAAACACCAGTACCCCGATGAATGATATTGAAGAACTCTATGCAGACGACGAGATCGTTGTCATTAATAAGCCGCCGAAACTACTGAGTGTGCCCGGCCGTTACGAACCGGACTCTGCGGTAACACGTCTGCAAAAGATTTATGGCGACATTCATGTTATTCACCGTCTGGACAACGACACGTCTGGCATTATCGTTTATGGGCGAAACAAGAAAGCGCTTACAGCGATACAGCAACAGTTCGAGAAACAGAATACACATAAGATCTATGAGGCGCTGGTGATTGGTTCAGTATCCGGAAGCCATGGCTGCATTAACCTGCCTATCTGTGTTGACTGGCCTAACCGTCCTCTGCAAATGATCAGTCATACGCAGGGGCGTTATGCCCTCACCCGCTGGAAGAAACTGGATGACAATGGCCATGAGAGCCGGATGGAACTGTACCCGAAGACCGGGCGCTCCCATCAGTTGCGACTGCACATGAGAGCGCTCGGACATGCCATCGTCGGAGACCCTTTTTATGCTCCGGAAAGTGCTGCAATAACCCCCAGAATGATGCTGCATGCACGGGAGCTCAGTTTTTGCCATCCGGTCAGCGGCAAATTAATGGAAATGGTCTGTCCAACACCTTTTTAAGCTCAGATCACGGTTTGCGCTGTATCCGATGCAGCGCAAGCAGGATCAGCGAAAATACCAGTAAGCCCCCTGTCAGAATGGCAATAGCGATTCCTCCAAAAAGATCTGGCGCCTTCATCAGAGTGCTCATCAGCGACTCCTGATAGTAGAAAAACCATTGATGATTCTCAGGAAATATCCAGACGTGAAGCTGGTAGAAGACATCCTTGGCTCCGACCAGGAAGACCAGCGCCAACCCCAGTGCTAATACTCCACACAGAATGGCCAGCTGACGACGCCAATCAGGCCGTATGTCACGCCGCACCAGTGCAAAAGTCAGGAAAGCACCCAGTAGTGTTAGCGCCGCTCCTGCCAAAGTCATCGTATCTATCAGGCGAGCAACGTCATTAAGGTGGACGATTTCTGGTTCTCTCAGGAGCTGAATCTCGCGGCCATTCGCACTGTAGCGAATTTCTGCCAACCCATTCCCCTGGGAATGAACGGCGTGAGCTATCTCATCGAACGCCCGGATTCTTTCTTCATCCGATAATTGGGCAAACCCCCGCTTGTACCGGTTCTGAGGAGCAAAATGGTCTATGTGCTCATCAATCGCCAGTGCTTTGTACCAGAATGAATATCCGTACCCCACGCTCGCCTGTAGCTGCCATGAGACGGCTAGTGACGCACAAAGCAGACTGATCAGTGCCATAAACCACAGGGATTGATAGATGCTCGTGGCTCTCATAGCAGACCTGCGACAAACTGGCGAACCAGCGCTGCTGTACTTTCAGCACCCTGCTGTTCGATATGAAAATGATGATGACCCTGCACAACTTCTGTCGTCAGGTGCGCGAAAGAAGCCTGTCGCCGACTAAACGCATCGTCAGGAATGATCCCATGACTGGCCCGAATCATCAGTGCCGGACAGCTTATAGCTTCGATAAAAGCAGTGACCTGATCTTCTGTGAGTCGTACTTTGCTGGGTAAGCGCAGACGAGGATCGGTCTTCCAGGAGAATTCAGCTTCATTTTTCTGCAGATTTCTCACAACGATGGGTCGGATTGCCTCTGCGGTCATGGCTGGCGCGAGTTTCAGACGGCTATCGAGAGCCTGCTGTTCACTGGACATGCTTCTGGCTGGGCGATTACCTCGATGTTGAACTGCTTCGGCAAGCTGACGTGGTGTTTGTTTAGCTTCCGTCGTTATGGGGCCGATGGAGTCTAAAGCCACATAGCCACTGACGAGCTGCGGAAAGGCGCCGGCAAAAAGTAAGCCAATAGCGCCTCCCATGGAGTGCCCCAGAATGACAACTGGTCTGCCCAGGGCGGTGATAATGTCATAAATGACATCAATGCTACTCCAGATGCTGTAATCGGCCCCGCTGGGCAGCCAGTCTGAGTTGCCATGCCCTGGCAGATCCGGCGCAATAATGTGCAGGTCTGGCAAAAAGCCTCTGATACACTCAAAGGAGTTGGCATTATCAAGCCATCCATGCAGTGCGATGATACTTGGCATCTCACCCGGAGATCCCCACTCAAGGCCTGCTACGCGACCAAAGCGCACATCCCAGTGACGTTCCTGTTTCTCAGAATTCATACTGGCCTCCGCCCTCGCAATAGCATATTTGTGATTTCTTCATTGATTAATCCTGCTGTGCGCTGAGGATCTTCAAACGGAAACATGTGTGAGCCTTCTGTCCATTTTACTCGCATGCCGAGCCGGTGTTTCATATGGGCGGCATTCATAGCTCTGAACACCTTGCTGCTGCGCCCTGCAATAACACTTGCAGGAAGGCTGGCAGGTAAAGCGCTGCGACTTAGATTGTGTGGCACTGTCCGGTAAATTTTCATTTCGGTAGCGGGTTGAAAAACAAGCTCAAGCCCCCTGGCTGTTACTTGTGTTCCGTAGTCAACATAGTCTTCCAGACACTGTCGCTGAAAGCGCTTCATGAGCGTTTTTCCGCTGAAGTACTCGATGGCTTCTTCCCGGGACTCCCAGATTGCCTTGCGACCGTTTGTTCGAGCGGCTGGTGTAATGTAATCAATCAGCCGAAGACGTTTGGCAAGCGCTATAAACGTTGTTTCAATCGTTGAGAAAACCGGTGAATCAAGCAATACCAGCGCTTTGAACAGATCCGGTCGCTGAGTAGCAGCCATAAGCTGCAGAATACCGCCAAAAGAATGACCGACAGCAATAACCGGTCGTCTGTGCTGCACCTGCAAGTGCTGAATAAGCTCCTGAACCAAATAAGTCCAGTTGTCGGTAACCGGGAAGTTTTTGTCGTGACCCAGTATGTCTGATGCGTGAACATCATAGTTATGATCATTCAGCGCAGAAAAAAGCTGGCGGTAACAGCCAGCGGGAAATCCATTGGCATGCGAGAAATGAATTATTTCTTTCATTCTTGGCGCTATCGTTAAAGACAGCGCAAGAAACTACCGTGCTGCTACTGGTAAAACAAGGGGCTCAGATGCCTTCCAGCACAGGATACCAAACCTCTTTAACACTCATGCAGCCGGGGCCCGCGATCTCGCCTTCCAGAACCCACACTTCTGCAGGTGACCAGGGTTGCTCATACACCTCGCCATCAGTGAGATAGGCTGCCAGATGTCCGACCAGCGGCAAATGCGATACCAGTATGAGGTCGTCAGTCCGGGATTCTATGGTTGCAAGTAACGCCTGAATGTCAGCATCTGGCGTGAGCAGATCGACAGTGGTGATATCGAGACCGGTATGGCCGGCGACTTCTCCGGCTGTTTGCTGTGCTCTCAGGTAGGGGCTGGCGTACACTTCTGCATTGTTCAATGGCTGCTGTGCCAGCCACTTACCCGCGCCGTCAGCCTGCGCTAGTCCGCGCGCGGTAAGCGCCCGACTGCGGTCATTTACCGCGCCTGGCTCAGCTGAACCATGGCGGACAATACAAATTTTCACGTACCGGATACTCTTTATTTGTTATCCGGCCAGTCCTTGAACGGGTAAGGCTTCTCGTCGGAAGCACCTGAAAGAAAATGGATAATCTCGCCTGCATAGACACCAAGTGAGTGGCCAAACTCTGTAAGTGACGCATTCGGTGCGCCTGACAGCAGGCGAAAGACCCACTGAAGAATGGTGACCACCAGAATTACCAGGTCGAGGACCCGGTAAACCAGGAAAAACAGCGCGATATACAACGTCCGCAGCCAAAAGGCATCCGACGCAATGTTTTCTTTAAAATCGTTCATGACTGACCTCTGGATTGAATGTTGCTCAGATTTCATTGCGTGGCAAAGCAAACTCCACATCGGAAGCATGCTCGCCTGTCATTAAGCCCTGGGCAACGACCCGAGGATCGGCGCCATTAAACAGAACTTCGTAAGCGCCCATCACAAGGGGCATATAAATACTGGATTCCAGCGCTTTTGCCCTGACATAACGCAAGGTATTAACACCTTCTGCCACTTCGCCCAGTTCGGCCACCGCCTGATCCAGACTCTGGCCCTGGCCAATAGCGTAGCCAACGCGGTAATTACGACTCAGTGGCGACATACAGGTAACTACCAGATCGCCTACTCCGGCAAGGCCAAGGAATGTCAGTGGATTGGCCCCCATGGCTACGGCAAAGCGGCTCATTTCCGCCAGTGAGCGTGTAATAATCATGGCCTTGGTATTTTCGCCCATGCCCAATGCCGCGACAAAACCAGAAACAATGGCGTAAATATTCTTCAGTGCCCCGCTCAGCTCGACTCCGAACAGATCGTTTGAAGCGTAAACCCGGAAGTAGCTGCAGCTCAGAGCCTGCTGAACGTTTCGGCGCAGATCACTGTCCTCGCTGGCAATAACGGTTGCTGCCAGCTCGCGCTTAGCGATTTCTTTGGCCAGGTTGGGGCCGCTGAGCACACCTGCCGGATTATTCGGGCAGAGTTCATTCATAACCTGACTCATCAGCAGGAAACCATCGGGTTCAATGCCTTTGGTGGTACTGATTAGCGCTTGCCCGGCAGTAAGGCGCGGTCTGATCTTCTCCAGCACTTCCCTTACTGATTTGCTTGGGACAGAGATAAATACGGCATCAGCACCATCGACAGCTGTTTCCAGCTCATTGGTTGCCACCAGAGAGGGATTCAGATCGGTTCCCGGTAAATACTGAGGGTTGATATGCTGCTGATTAATGGATGCGGCGATATCCTCGTTGCGCATCCAGATGGTCGTGTCGATATTGTTGTCAGCGAGAATATTGGCAACGACTGTACCAAAACTCCCGCCACCGATAACGGCTGCTTTGCGGATAGCCAAGGGGCCCCCTACGTTTTCAGGATGCCGAGCGGTCAGACTCCAGAGAGTCTACCAGCTCGCGGAATGCATCTTTGTTTTTATCATTAAGACTCATGAGCACTTTGTGTGCTGAGATGACCTGCTCTCTCGTTTCGTCTTCGCTGAGTGTGGCGGCGGCCCACTCTTCGAATTCAGCTTCGTCGGCGAATGGTTCATCAATGATGTGAAACACGTGATCAAAACCCATGCTTAACAGGATCTTGGTGATGCTTGGATTTGGACTGGTTATCGTCGGTGTGATGCCGAAGCGTTCACGACTGACAATGGAGATTTTTGCCATCTGGCCAAGCGTGGTGCTATCTACACCTTCTGCCTGGGAAAGATCAATCATGACGTTTGTCAGTGCCTGACCTGCAAGTATCTGGTCAAGGTAGCGTTCCAGTGCAGAACACAGGTTTAGCCGTACGTCGCCAATCAGGCGAATTACATGGACGCCTCGGCAATAGGCGACCTGTATCTGGCCGGAAGTCATAGCGCCCCTCTGCTTACCGACATAAAAGCAATGTCGTCGGGAATTTCATCCAGCTTATCAATATTCAGAAGACTGCTGATCATATTCAGATCTCCTTTGCTGGCCCTGGCGGTCTCCAGCAGGAATTCTTCTTTATCATTCAAGGTCGGCTTGTCCATGATTTCCAGTACGCCATCTGAAAAAAGCATCAAACTGAATGTCTCGGGTAATTTTAATTCCATTTCTTCATATTCAGCTTCGGCAAACAGGCCAACGGGCATGCCTCTGCCTTCAAGAAAGCCGATGCTGTCCGGGGTGAGTAAGGCAGGCATCGGAAAATGACCACCAACGCTGTAACGCAGCATCAGCGTTTCTGTGTCAATGACACCGCAGAACATGGTCAGATGCTTGCCCAGTTGTGAAGCCAGAAGCTCTGCATTGGCACGTTCGAGTACCTGTGCAGGATGAAGAAGATCTTCACTGGAACCGCGCTGAAGATTGCGCCGCAATCGATAGGTCAGGTTCTTAAGCAGCACGGTCACGAACGCGGACGACGCGCCATGACCAGATACGTCGGCTATGTAGAAAACCAGCAGGTTGTCAGACAGCTCAAAATAGTCGAGGAAGTCACCACTAAGCATTAATGAGGGATAAATTGCGTGGCGGCAATGAATAGAAGCCAGATCCAGTGTTTCCGGCAGCATGCGCAATTGCGCCTGGCGCCCTGCCGACTGATCGGCGCGGAGTTCGTCGAGCCCTCTCTGCAATTCAGTATTGGTCTTTTCCAGATATTCGCGATAGGCGCGATTCTCTGCCTCCAGGCGAGAGCGCTCCAGCGCCTTGTTGAGGGCGTGGCTCAGCATTTCCATATCCAGAATTGGTTTTACCAGGAAGTCGTCTGCACCCAGCCGTAACGCTTTGACAACATCGTCCATAACGCCCGCGCCGGAAACGACAATTACCGGCAAGTCCTGATTAACACTGCGCAGCCGTTCCAGAAATTCGATGCCATGCATGCCGGGCATCTTGAGATCGCAAATCACGGCATCGACATTTCGTGAAGACAGGACGCCCAGAGCGTCAGTAGCAGACTGACATTCAAGAACCTGAAAGCCGCAGTCATCAAGGTAGGCAACAATGCTATCCCTGACGGTAGAGTCGTCGTCAATGACCAGCACGCTAGCGGCCATTCATCTTCCCCGGATTGATCTTAGTTGGGCGAACACTAACCCTAAGCGAACTGGCATGCAATCCCTGGGAGCACTCTATTTGGGCGCTGTGGCAAAATGTCCGGAAAACCCGATATTTAACTATCGTTAAATCATTAAATACACTGAACTCTGGCACAAAGAATGCTGAATATTTCTCAATGTACAAAAAATAGTCACCGGTGCTAGCATCAGACGATACTAATAAGGAGAAAGCCCATGACCAGTCCAGCCAGATCATACAATGAAAAGCGGAATTTCATTCGGATGCAGGTATCTGCGCCAGCAGTTCTGACACTTACTGATGGCCAGACAGTCGAACTCACTTGCCTTGATATCAGTAGTAGCGGCGTGCAATTGCAGCACTTCGAACCGCTTCAGACCGATATCAGCGGGCGACTGACGGTATCAAGCGGTGGTGGCTACACCAGCCCGCTGGAGGCAGATGTGACGATCTGTCGCGTGCAGCAAAGTGGCACTGATGAATATCGCATTGGCGTGACGATTGATAGCTTTCTCTGAGTAATAAAAAAGGCCAGCTAAGCTGCACTGCTGTCCCACAGTTTTAAAGATATCTGTTTTCTATAAACGACTTTTAAATCTGCAATGCCTACTGCCTACCAGGGGAACT
>NZ_JAEDAH010000072.1 GCF_020320395.1 Thalassolituus marinus
CGTTGGCTGTTGCTCAGAAACCGGGCCAACCTCCAAGATGAACAGGCTCTGAAGCTCGAAGAGTTGCTGCAAGCCAACCAGCCTCTGATGACCGTCTACGTACTCAAAGACCAGCTCAAAGAGCTCTGGTACGCCCCTTCAGAGGGCGAAGCCAAGCAACGCTGGCAAGACTGGCTGAATCTGGCAATGAGCAGTGGGCTGGCGCCGGTTCAGCAATTTGCCAGACGCCTCAAAGGCTATATCGAAGGCATTATCGCCAGCGCTGTTTACCGGATGAATACCAGCGTCCTGGAAGGGATGAATAACAAGATAAAGGTCATCAAGCGGATGGCCTATGGCTACCGGGACAACGAATACTTCTTCCTGAAGATAAAAGCAGCGTTTCCCGGTAAGGCGCGATGAACCTTTTTTTTTACGGCCGGATATTAATGCTCGGGAAGCGCTACGCCACGGAACAGCTCTTCAATTTCCTGTTTGTTATGGCATTGCGCGGCCTTCTCTACCAGATCCCGGGTCAGATGCGGAGCAAATGCGCGAATAAAGTCGAACATGTAGCCACGCAGGAAGGTTCCCTTACGGAAACCGATCTTGGTCACGCTCGGCGTAAACAGATGGCTGGCATCAAGAGCAACGAGATCGGAGTCAGCTTCAGGGTCAATAGACATGCTGGCAACGATACCAACACCGACACCGAGACGAACATAGGTCTTAATAACGTCTGCATCCGCAGCGGTGAAGGCTACTCGCGGGGTTAAACCGCGGTTTTTAAAGGCATCATCCAGTCGTGAACGACCGGTAAAGCCAAATACGTAGGTCACAATAGGATAGGCTGCAATCTGCTCAAGCGTAGGCCGTGGATGCTGAGCCAGCGGATGATTCCTGGGCACCAGGATGCTTCGATTCCATCGATAACACGGCATCATCACCAGATCACCAAATAACTCCATCGCCTCGGTGGCAATAGCGAAATCTGTGGTACCGTTGGCAGCCATCTCGGCAATCTGCATTGGTGTGCCCTGATGCATGTGCAGCGACACGTCCGGATACTGCCCCATAAAGTTCTCAATCACGGGCGGCAGTGCGTAACGTGCCTGAGTGTGGGTAGTGGCAATCGACAAGCTACCTTTGGTTTCGTCAGAGAACTCCTGAGCGACTTGCTTGATGCTCTCTACTTTGCGCAGAATCTCACCAGCCACCTCAAGGATTGCCTCCCCCGCGGGAGTGATCCGAGTCAGGTGCTTGCCACTGCGGGCAAAGATCTCAACGCCCAGTTCGTCTTCCAGCAAACGAATCTGCTTACTGATGCCCGGCTGCGAGGTGTACAGCACCTGGGCGGTAGCGGACACATTCAGATCGTGGTGTGCCACCTCCCAGATGTAACGCAACTGCTGCAATTTCATAGAACCTCCCTGCCGGACCTTGGTAATTGTTATAAAAATATAAACAAATATTCTTTTCCAGAATAGATAGCAGGCTCTAAATTAACGTCCCTTAGAGCCAGTAGTGTTAGTTTAGACCATATCTCATGGATATTTTGTTATATATAGCCGCCGGTGCTGCGGTCGGGTTTATCGTTGGTATCACGGGCATCGGTGGCGGTGCCCTGATGACCCCTCTTCTCCTGCTGTTCGGCTTTCCGCCGCAGATTGCAGTGGGCACCGACCTTATGTATGCAGGCCTGACCAAAGCTGGTGGCGCCTGGAGCCATCACCGCCAGGGGCATGTGCGCTGGGATATCGTTCGTCTGCTGGCAATAGGGAGCATCCCTGCCGCACTGCTGACGGGCCTGAGCCTGAAGTATCTGTTTGAGCATCCGGATCACTATGCAACGCTGCTCAGCAATGCTCTGGGCGTGATGCTGTTGCTGACGGCGGTTTCTATTCTGTGCCGCAAAACCATCCAGCAGCAAACCTCTCGTTTCGGGAGCCCCGCGCTGGCTCGCTACCGCGGACACTTCACCGTACTGATGGGCGTGTTTCTCGGGGTCTTTGTTACCCTCTCGTCAGTCGGCGCCGGAGCCATTGGCACAGCCATCCTGATGCTGTTCTACCCGGTTCTGCGTTCAACGCACGTGGTCGGAACTGATATTGCGCACGCAGTTCCACTGACACTGTGCGCGGGTTTCATGCATATGTACCTTGGCAATGTAGACTTCTATCTGCTTGGCGCACTGCTGATTGGCTCGATTCCGGCAATCCACCTTGGCAGCCGTATCAGTCGCCATATGCCAGAGTCCATCCTCAAGCCGGTTCTCGCCAGTTTGTTGATGGCACTGGGCGCGAAGTACGCTTTCTTCTGACAGGGTCATAAAAGTCAGTTTCAGGAAACTGTGCTGATAAGCCCACGCGACTATCCTTTGAGAAACAACGAAGGAGATGAGATGTGAGCGATTCCCAAAAACTGACTCTGGATCAGGTCGCCGAAATCCTGGCAATGAAAGCCGTTACGATCAAACGTTACGTACGGGAAGGCCTGCTGGACGGCCAGGAAGAAAACGGGCAACTGATTTTTGAACCTGAAAAAGTATCGCGCTTTAAAGAGCTGCAGGAACGCCTGCGCTGACAGGCCGCAAAGCTAAAGACCACTGAACAGGTCATTTACAGGGTCCGGATCAACTTGTCCGGGCCACGACTTATGCTTTGTGCCCCAGACATCCATGATCCAGCGTGCAAATTCAGGCGCGTCCTGATTCGACGCGGTGTGAACGAAAAACCAGCACTGCTTACCTTCCTTACACCACTGCACAATCTTCTGCTGCCACTGAAGCAGGTATTTCTCATTTTTCTGCCAATCTGAGTGACCGATAAAACGCACCACCGGATTGCCCGCGGTTGCAATGGGGTGTACCGGTAATTTAGGTTTTTTACCCTGCGCCTCCAGTACTGCATCGTCTGTCGAGTCGTCAGCCATCAGACCGCGCGAGTCGAAAATGACACGATCAGCTCCGTGATCAGCCAATAACCTTAACAGCATCCGTTCATTGTCATCCTTACGAAAAAAGTCCGGATGCCGCACTTCAACAGCAATGGCCGCCGATGTTCGCGCACGCAGATAATCAATGAGCTCAGCCAGCTCACGTATTCGGGATGGCGAAAAAGATGCCGGCAGCTGAATCATCAGTACACCAAGTCGCCCGCCCAGCCGCTGCAGAAAAATATCGAGCTCAACCGCTTTCGCTGCCGCGCGAAGCAGATTCTGAGCATGGGAGATCTCACGCGGAAGTTTAAAACAGAAACGAAAATCCTCGGAGGCCATGGACAGCCAGGCATTGAGACGCTGTTCTCTGGGGAGCCCGTAAAAGGTGGTATTGCCTTCAACGGTGGAAAATACCCTTGAATACTCGGACAAGGCATCTGCAGTGGTTGTTTTCTTACCGAGCAACTGTCCGCGCCACCCGGACATGAACCACATGGGCAAGCCGATGTGCAAATTACTGACATCTATCAGCTCTGATAGGGAGAATGGATGTGCAAGGCGTGATTCATTTGTCATAATCGACCCATTGTAACAGACTGACACCCGCGCGGAATTTAGGACAAGTAATGACTGATACACGAGTTGAAGACCTCAATATTGAGTCGATTGAACCGCTGATCACACCGGATCAGCTGAAACAGGAAATGCCGATCACCGAGGCCGCCGTCAGCAGTGTTCAGCAGGGCCGCCAGGTAATCCGTGACATTCTGGACCGTAAGGACCACCGCATTTTTGTGGTGATCGGACCATGTTCCATTCACGACGTCGATGCCGCCAAGGACTATGCCGAGCGCCTGAAAGCGCTGGCAGATGAAGTATCCGATACCCTGTATCTGGTTATGCGTGTCTACTTCGAAAAGCCTCGTACTACCGTCGGCTGGAAAGGTCTGATTAACGACCCGTACATGAACGACACCTTTAAAATTCAGGACGGCCTGCATATTGCCCGTCGCCTGCTGATCGATCTGGCTGAGCACGGTCTGGCACTGTCGACCGAAGCGCTGGATCCGATTTCTCCGCAATACCTGCAGGATCTGATCGCCTGGTCGGCCATTGGTGCACGTACTACTGAATCTCAGACTCACCGTGAAATGGCATCCGGCCTGTCATCTGCCGTCGGTTTCAAAAACGGTACTGATGGCAGCCTCACTGTTGCTACCAATGCCCTGATGTCGGTTGCCAATCCGCACCGCTTCCTGGGTATTGATCAGAGCGGTAAAGTGTCGATCGTTTCAACCAAAGGCAACCCTTATGCACACGTTGTTCTGCGTGGTGGCGGTGGCAAACCAAACTACGATTCTGTGAACGTATCTCTGGCCGAGCAGGCTCTGGATAAGGCAGATCTGGCACAGAACATCATGATCGACTGTTCTCATGAGAACTCTAACAAGAACCCTGCTCTGCAGCCTCTGGTTCTTGAGAACGTGACCAACCAGATTCTGGAAGGCAACAAATCGATCATTGGTTTGATGGTTGAATCCAACCTGAAGCACGGCCGTCAGAACATTCCTGCAAACCTGGATGATCTGGAATACGGCTTGTCTGTTACCGACGGCTGTATCAGCTGGGATGAAACTGAAGACGCTATCCGCAAAATGCGTGATAAGCTGAAAGACGTTCTGCCAAAACGTTAATAAAAAAGCCCGCAATAGCGCACTGCTGTCCCACAGTTTTAAAGATATCGGTTTTCTATAAACGACTTTTAAATCCGCAATGCCTGCTGCCTCCCAGGGGAAC
>NZ_JAEDAH010000073.1 GCF_020320395.1 Thalassolituus marinus
CGTTGGGCACTGCAGTTCAGCCAACAGATGGCCGCTGTTATCTGTGTTTACCGTTCCGCTAAGATATCCGATAGCATCCTGACCTGTAGCATCGGTAGCCCAGTAAGTGGCGTTTATATTAACTCCAGATAGCCACCCCGCGATGCCCCCCCGATAAGAACCATCACTAGTGACAAGCCCCATCACCAGCACTTGATTGAGCTGGCTGACGTCTTTCCAGCTACGGGCCCGTCCTACCAGACCACCGATATAGTTACCCCCTGCAACAGAAGCTTCAGAGAGGCCATATTGCACGGTTGAGTTGTACAGATCTCCGACAATACCACCGGCATAACCATCAGCCACCTGCACTGAGCCTGTGGCATAGACGCCGCTGATCACAGAGCCTGCAGAGGCATACCCCGATAACAGCCCGGCATAGCCATTGCCAACGACCTGCGTCAAGGGTCCCGTCAGGGCAAGCTGCTGCAAACGGGCTTCTCGTACAGAAGCGAATAAACCTGAATAGTTAGAGCCAGGCCTATTAATCCA
>NZ_JAEDAH010000074.1 GCF_020320395.1 Thalassolituus marinus
TGATTAACTTAGGCTTGTTAACAACCAAAGTTTGGGTGTTATATGGTCAAGCCTCACGGGCAATTAGTATCAGTTAGCTCAACGCCTCACAACGCTTACACACCTGACCTATCAACCAGGTAGTCTTCCTGGGCCCTACAGGGAACTCGAAGTTCCAGTGAGATCTCATCTTGAAGGAGGCTTCACGCTTAGATGCTTTCAGCGTTTATCCCGTCCGAACGTAGCTACCCGGCAATGCCATTGGCATGACAACCGGAACACCAGAGGTTCGTCCACTCCGGTCCTCTCGTACTAGGAGCAGCTCTTCTCAAATCTCAAACGCCCACGGCAGATAGGGACCGAACTGTCTCACGACGTTCTAAACCCAGCTCGCGTACCACTTTAAATGGCGAACAGCCATACCCTTGGGACCGGCTTCAGCCCCAGGATGTGATGAGCCGACATCGAGGTGCCAAACACCGCCGTCGATGTGAACTCTTGGGCGGTATCAGCCTGTTATCCCCGGAGTACCTTTTATCCGTTGAGCGATGGCCCTTCCATACAGAACCACCGGATCACTATGACCTACTTTCGTACCTGCTCGACGTGTCTGTCTCGCAGTTAAGCCGGCTTGTGCCATTACACTAACCTCCTGATGTCCGACCAGGATTAGCCGACCTTCGTGCTCCTCCGTTACTCTTTGGGAGGAGACCGCCCCAGTCAAACTACCCACCACACAGTGTCCTCGA
>NZ_JAEDAH010000075.1 GCF_020320395.1 Thalassolituus marinus
ACTTGAAAATTTGTGCCTTCGCACATCTCAGTAAGCACCCACACGAATTACTTAATGCTGATTTTTAAAGAACTTCGCTAAGAGCTTCTCTCTGAGCGGGCTGCGTATTCTACAGCGTTTGTTTTCAGTGTCAAGCGTTTATTTTCAAAATTTCTTTTCAAAACAACCACTTAACAACCGCCTCGGATGTGTCATTTCGTGACAACCCCCTGAAGCAGGTCGCGCATTCTACGCTGTTTTCGACTCTCGTCAACACCTTTTTTCAGGATTTTTTCTTAGTCAGTAACTGAAGAAAAATGAGGTTTTCTTTACTGCCTTAGCAGTGAAGAGGCGCGCATTATAGGGATGTCAGAAATTGAATCAAGCCTATTTTGTAAAAAAATTTCACGCCGTTTTCTGTCTGTTTAAAAGACGCTCAATGAGCAACAGAGACAGCACTGAACTATAGACCACGAACTCCGTCCAGCTAGAACGAACTTGTAACAGTATGTGTACCATTGACAGTGCTGCCACCAGATAGACGCTGTAGTGCAACTTCTTCCATCGGCGACCCAGACGGCGCTGCCAGTTGCGGGTTGAAGTGATGGCCAGCGGTATGGTTAACAACAGTGCGAACACACCAACAACCATATACGGGCGCTTCACCACCTCGTCATTCAGGTCCTGCCATTGCCAGCCAAGCATCATGGTCATATATGCCAGTAAGTGCAGCAGCATATAGGTGAAGGCGAACAGGCCCATTCGGCGTCGGTAGCTGATCAGGTTTATAGAAAGCGGAGATCTCTTCAATGGCGAGAGCGTAAGGGTCAGTAGCAAACTGTTCAGCGCCCATGTACCCAGAAACTGGGTTACTGCCCGTCCGGGCTCAGGACCCAGAAGATCCCACTCTCCGTTCTGAATGCGAACAATCATTACACCGATATATACCACCGGCGCCAGTAAGGCCGTCCAGATAGTGATATTCAGCAATTGGTTGCGCGCCATCAATAGTTCACCTTCAGGTCCATGCCTTTATATAGTGGCGCCACTTCGTCATAACCATTGAACATCCGCGTATCCACTCTTCGTGGCGAAAACAGATTTCCCGGTAGCACGCGTTCTCGAGCCTGACTCCAGCGAGGGTGATCCACCTCCGGATTCACATTGGCATAGAAACCGTACTCGTGGGGGGCGATCTGATTCCAGGTGGTGTGTGGCTGCTGTTCGGTGAAGCGAATACCAACAATGGACTTAATGCTTTTGAAGCCATACTTCCATGGCACAACCAGGCGCAGTGGCGCACCATTCTGATTCGGCAGTACCTCGCCATACAACCCAACCGCCATCAGAGTCAGCGGGTGCATAGCCTCATCCATACGCAATCCTTCCCTGTACGGCCAGTCGATGGTCGAGAATACCGATGCAACGCCCGGCATCTGTTTCTTGTCTGCAAGCGTAATGAACTCAATATATTTTGCTGTGGAGCGTGGGCGGAAGCGGCCAACCAGATCTTTCAATGGAAAACCTATCCATGGAATAACCATCGACCAGGCTTCGACGCAGCGCAGGCGGTATATGCGCTCCTCGAGCATAATTCCCTTGAGGATATCCTCAAGGTTGAATGTACCGGTAACGTCACACTCACCCTCCACGGTTACGCTCCACGGATCTGTTTTCATTCGGCCAGCCAGGCGCGCCGGATCATCCTTGTCATAGCCGAATTCATAGAAGTTGTTGTAACTGGTGACGGCGCTATAAGGCGCAACCGGATCATCCAGCTTATAAGCCGACTCTTTTGCCTGCGCTACTGCATTCGCTAACCAGCCCGTTGCGGGCGGAGCGTCTTCACGAGTAGTGAGAGCCATAACCGAGGGAGCCTGACTCGCCAACAATAGTGCTCCGGCCTGACCAATAAACTGTCGCCGCTGACGATAAACGGACGGCGGCGTGATTTCCGAAGGCAGCGGCTCATTGCTCTGCCGTGTTCTGATGATCATGGTCGCTCCTTATTAGGCACATAAGAAAACGCCCCGCTGAATTCTGTTATTACTCAGCGGGGCGCACGGTGTTAGACCTGTTGCTTCAGAGAGGTTCCCTGATCAGCTCTTGTTACCTTTCAGGCGGGACCAGCCTTCGTATACCGGCCCCGACATGGCATACGCCATAAACACACCCAGCAGTACTTTGGCCGGATCGATGGAAACCACCACGAATACCATCACCACCGCCAGCAGGGCAACAAACGGTACCTTGCCACGCAGATCCAGACCTTTGAATGAATGATAGCGAACATTCGACACCATCAGCAGACCAGCTGCCGGTACGATCATGGCCACCAGCCATGCGATCTCCGTTCCCGGCGTTCCGGCTTCACTGAATACCCAGACGGTACCCGCCACAATGGCCGCCGCTGCCGGAGATGCCAGACCGGTGAAGAAGTTCTTATCGGCAACCGCCAGCTGCGTATTGAAACGTGCCAGACGCAGAGCAGCACCCGCTACATATATAAAGGCAGCGACCCAACCAATTTTGCCCAGGTCCTGCAGTGCCCAGGTGAAGGATACCAGCGCCGGTGCCACACCAAAGGAAACCATGTCGGCCAGACTGTCGTACTCTGCTCCGAAGTCACTCTGGGTGTTGGTCAGACGTGCGACACGTCCGTCCATGCCATCCAGCACCATAGCAATAAAGATGGCTATCGCTGCATTCTCGAAGTTACCGTTCATGCTGGCGACAATGGCATAGAAGCCAGAGAACAGAGCACCGGTGGTGAACAGGTTCGGCAACAGATAGATGCCTTTGCGACCAGGCCACTTGGCCGATTTACGCTCGATGTTTTCTTCGTTGTTATCCATGTTGTCCATAAGAGGTACAACCTTATTTTCATCGTTCATTAATGGATGTCTCGTAAAAAATATAACGCCCAGCTCGCTATTATGCGCGATCAGACTACCGCTGTCTGCCACAAAGCCTGCAATAACGGCTCGTGCAAACTCTGAGTACGGGCGCATAAACCGATGGAGAAAGGCTCAAGTTCCGGCTGTACATTCAAAACCCGTACTCTGCCCGACATCGGACTGTTTTTAAGCACCAGCTCCGGTACAACGCCAACGCCAACGCCAAGAGCCACCATGCTTACGATGGCTTCATTACCTGAGACCTGCGCATAGATATGCGGTTCAATGCCCGCCGACTCAAACCAGCGATTCACCCGGGTGCGGGCAAGACCGGATTCTGACAGCACCATCGGCACCTGCGACCAGTCAGTGTCCGCCGGATTCATCGGCATCACACTGCTGACTGAGCGCGGCGCTATAAACAGTAATGGCGAAGACGCCATGCTTTTGAAGGTAAGCTCTGCCGGCAGCTGATCCGGGCGCGCGGCAATCACCACATCAGCCTCTCCCGACTCCACCCGTGGAATCGACTCCGCAGCATCGCCGGTGTGAATGCGCAGGTCGACATTCGGATACTTCTCTCGGAAGCGCGACAACAGATCGGCAAGGAAGCTGTAACTGGCGGTTACTGAACAGTAGAGCGTCAGCGACCCGGCCAGATCACTGATGTCTGTTCCTACCGCCGAACGCAATTGCTGCCAGTCGAGCAGCGTCTGTTCAGCATGCAGGCGGAACTGCTCGCCAGCGGCCGTCAGCTGCATGGGTGAGGTGTCGCGCACAAACAATTGCGCACCAACCGCCTCCTCCATACGCGCCAGACGACGACTCAGGGTAGAAGCACTCATATGCAATTGCTGACTGGCTTTACCCAGGTGCAGCAATGAGCAGAGACTAAGGAAGACCTGCAAGTCTTTGTATTCCATGCGCTTTCCATCTCACGGATGTGCCGTTGCATATTTTGCAACAAGAAGGCGCAAATATAGCATTTTACGCAACAGCCTACTTCCCCTATTATTCGCACCGAATTTTTATATCAACCACATACCGAAAGCGTCGGCGAAGAAGGTCTGACAAGGCGGCGGTTCAGTGGGAGCGCGGAGCTTATTGCAATAAGTGAGCACTCACGATGAACCGGCAACACCGTCAGAGCGATACAGCCAGCTTTCACTACAGGAGAATTGTGATGGGTGCTAATTACTTTAATACTCTGAACCTCCAGCAAAAGCTGGATCAACTGGGCCGCTGCCGCTTCATGGACCGTTCTGAATTCGCTTCTGAAGCTGAGTTCCTGAAAGGCAAGAAAATTGTCATCATCGGTTGTGGTGCTCAGGGCCTGAACCAGGGCATGAACATGCGCGATTCCGGTCTGGACGTTTCTTACACCCTGCGTGCTGAAGCTATCGCTGAAAAGCGTCAGTCCTGGAAAAACGCTACTGAAAACGGTTTCACCGTTGGTACTTACGAAGAGCTGATCCCACAGGCTGACCTGCTGATCAACCTGACTCCTGACAAGCAGCACACTACTGTTGTTAACGCTGTTATGCCACTGATGAAGCAAGGCGCTTGCCTGGGCTACTCTCACGGTTTCAACATCGTTGAAGAAGGCATGCAGATCCGTGAAGACCTGACCGTTGTTATGGTTGCGCCTAAGTGCCCGGGCTCTGAAGTACGTGAAGAATACAAGCGTGGTTTCGGTGTTCCGACTCTGATCGCTGTTCACCCGGAAAACGATCCTAAAGGCGAAGGCTGGGACATCGCTAAAGCATGGGCTGCTGGTACCGGCGGTCACCGTGCAGGCTGTCTGGAATCTTCTTTCGTTGCTGAAGTTAAGTCTGACCTGATGGGCGAACAGACCATCCTGTGCGGCATGCTGCAGACTGGTGCGATCCTGGGCTTCGAGAAAATGGTTGAAGACGGTATCGACGAAGGCTACGCAGCCAAGCTGATCCAGTACGGTTGGGAAACTGTTACTGAAGCGCTGAAATACGGCGGCATCACCAACATGATGGACCGTCTGTCTAACCCAGCGAAAATCGTTGCGTTCGATATGGCTGAAGAGCTGAAAGAACTGATGCGTCCTCTGTTCCGCAAGCACCAGGCTGACATCATGGAAGGTGAATTCTCCCGCACCATGATGATCGACTGGGCAAACGACGATGCTAACCTGCTGAAATGGCGTGAAGAAACTGCAGAAACTGGCTTCGAAAAAGCTCCGGCTTCTGACGTTGAAATCGACGAGCAGGAATACTTCGACCACGGCATCCTGCTGGTTGCTATGATCAAAGCGGGCGTTGAGCTGGCGTTCGAATCTATGGTTGAAAGCGGTATCGTTGAAGAGTCTGCGTACTACGAGTCTCTGCACGAAACTCCACTGATCGCTAACACCATCGCTCGTCGTAAACTGTACGAGATGAACGTTGTTATCTCTGACACTGCGGAATACGGTAACTACCTGTTCTCTCACGCTGCAGTACCTCTGCTGCGCGAGAAATTCATGCCACATATCAGCACCGACGTTATCGGTAAAGGTCTGAACGTCAAGTCCAACTCTGTGGACAACAAGCGTCTGATCGAAGTGAACGATCTGATCCGTAACCACCCGGTTGAGTGGGTTGGTGCGGAACTGCGCGGTTACATGACCGACATGAAACGTATCGTTGAAGCGTCTGCATAAGACCTGAGCGAGCGTAAAAGAACCCGGCTTTTGCCGGGTTTTTTTATGCCTGCAACAAAGCAAAACCCGGGAATAACAGTTGGTAACAACAGATTGCGAAGCGCTACCATTCTGTCATCTGACGGTCATCTGCAACACGGACCATAGCGGCTCAATGAAACTGAGTCAGACCCCATGGCAGCGCAAACTCTGCACGATAGCCTGGACGACCTGATCAGCAAGGAAGCCATACAGACCGTCTTACAACCCATTGTTGACCTGCGTCGCCAGCAGGCTGTGGGTTATGAAGCCCTGAGCCGCGGCAAACCCGGACAAATGCTGCAACGCCCGGACCTGATGTTTCAGGCAGCGAATCAGGCTGAACGTATTCCCGAACTGGAAAGCCTGTGCATCCGCTCAGCAATTAAACACTTTCGCCAGTCAGAGCTGAACGGCCAGCTGTTTCTGAACATCTGCCCACAAACCCTGCTCAGCTACTCCGCTACGCTGATCAGCCTCAGTGAGCAATTAGTTGCTGTCGGGCTGTCCCCTCGCAGCGTGGTGCTGGAAATATCTGAACGCTTTCCGTTTGATGCCTGCGATAAATTCATTGAGGTCATCAGCTCGCTGAAACAACTCGGCTACGGCATTGCTATTGATGATCTTGGCAGTGGCTATTCCGGCCTGAAGCTTTGGTCACAGATCCGCCCGGATTACGTAAAGATTGATCGTCATTTTATTGATCGGATAGATCAGGACACGGTAAAGCAGGCGTTTGTTACCTCAGTGGTCAATTTATGTGGCGAGCTGCAATGTGAAATTATCGCCGAGGGTATTGAGCAGGTCGGCGAGCTGAATCTTATCCGTTCTCTGGGTATTCATCTTGGTCAGGGCTACCTGCTGGGAAAACCTGCTGCACAACCAGAAATACTGACGCCCGGTAATCACACACCGATAGCCGACTATAAACAGCTGCTCCACGAGCAGACCATTGGCTCCCTGTGTCAGAGCTGCCCGACTCTGGACTCTCACGTAACCATCCGCGACGCCGGTCAGATGCTGGAAGACCAACCAGCATTGCAGTCTGTACCCGTACTGGAAGACAACCGTCCGGTGGGATTGCTGTATCGCAGTAAATTACTGGAAACCTTTGCCCTGCCCTATGGCCGCGCACTGTTTGAGAAAAAAGATATCAGCCAGATCATGCAGCACGATGCACTTATCGTTGATGCCAGCATGAGCATCGAAGCTGTCAGCCGGCTGATGACCAACGACGACGAGCATTCATTACGCCAGCATCTGATCGTTACCTGCGCGGGTGAGTATCAGGGCTTGGTCAGCACCAAAGAACTGCTGAAACGACTGACCGAAAGTCAGATTATGAAAGCGCGCTACGCCAACCCGTTAACCATGCTACCAGGCAATGTACTGATCGACGAACATACTGATGGCCTGATGCAGTCAGCGACGCAGTTCAATCTGCTATATGCAGACCTCAACCATTTCAAACCCTTTAACGATCACTACGGCTATCGTCAGGGTGACAATGTTATTCGCTGGCTGGGGCACTTACTGCAGAGCATGGCCGATGACAAAACCTTCGTCGGCCACGTCGGTGGCGACGACTTTATTCTGGTCTATCAGGGCAATGAAGTGGCCGACCTGTGCGGGCGGATTCTGCAACGCTTTCAGTGTGGAGTGCCGGAATTCCATTCCAGTCTCGACTGGGGACAGGGCTACATCAGTGGCAGCGATCGCAACGGCCAGCCAGCCAACTTTCCGCTACTGGGCCTTGCCATAGGCGTTGTGCCGTCGTCGCTAATCGCCGATGACAGCGCCAGCGACCTGGCGAGCCTTGCGGCTCTGGCAAAAAAAGCCGCGAAAAAGAAAGGAGGCAACGCCTGGTACTGCCTCAACAGAAACAGCAGCGTGCCGGAGCTGACATTGATCCGTTAGTGCCAGCATCTTGCCGCATCTGAACTCCGATCTACACTGTCATAGAACCCTGCAACGGAGACGGCAGATGATCACCGAGCAACAGAAGGCGCTGGTGCGCTCAACCTTCGATATGGTAGAGCCCATTGCCGACACCGCCGCTGAAATCTTCTACAACAAGCTGTTTGAATATGACCCGGCTCTGCAGGCGCTGTTCAAGAGCAATATGAAAGATCAGGGGCGTAAGCTGATGGCCGCCCTGAAACTCGCGGTCGCCAGCCTGGATGATCTCGATGCACTGGTTCCGGTGCTGCAGCGAATGGCGGTGAAACATGTGGAATACGGGGTGAAAGTCGATGACTACACACCTGTCGGCAATGCGCTACTGTTTGCGCTGAAAACCGGACTCGCCGAGGCCTACACCGATGAGGTAAAAGAAGCCTGGACCGAAACCTACCGGGTGGTCGCCACCGTTATGCGCCAGGCGGCTTACGACGACTACGATCCGGATACCTACCACAATACCCGTCACTACAATCACTGATCAGATCAGCTGCTGAAAACCGGCGGGATATGCAGCAACCGCCACTCTGCCGATGTCGGTGGTATACTGCGCGCTTCGATGATTGATGATCTGAGCGACTGGTACGGTATGAACCCTGATCTGAGCAAGTTACAGCCTTATCCCTTTGAAAAACTGGCCAAACTGAAAGGCGCGGTGACACCACCGGCCGATCTGGAACACATCGCCCTGTCGATTGGTGAACCTAAACACCCGTCTCCGGAGTTTGTGCAGAAAGCACTGATCGACAACATCGCCTGTCTGGAAAATTACCCAACCACCAAAGGCCTGCCGGAGCTGAACGAAAGCATCGCCGACTGGCTGACTAAGCGTTTTAAGCTGCAGCAGGTTGATCCGGTATCCCAGGTTATTCCGGTTAACGGCACCCGTGAAGCTCTGTTCGCTTTTGCGCAGGCTGCGGTTGATCGTAACGCCGCCAATCCGCTGGTTGTGTCACCGAACCCGTTTTATCAGATTTATGAAGGTGCCGCGTATCTGGCCGGTGCCACTCCGCATTTCCTGCCATGCCTGGCTGAAAATGGTTTTAACCCGGATTACGATGCAGTACCGGCCAGCGTGTGGGATGACTGCCAGCTGCTGTTTATCTGCACGCCGGGCAACCCTACCGGCGCAACGCTGAAGTTCGACGATTTCCGCAAACTGATTGAACTGGCCGATAAACATAACTTTATTCTGGCCAGCGATGAGTGCTACTCCGAAATTTACGTCGATGGCAAAGAAGCGCCAATGGGCTTGCTGGAAGCCTGTGCGCAACTGGGCCGTCACGACTACAAAAACTGCGTGGTATTCCACTCACTGTCCAAGCGCTCTAACCTGCCGGGTCTGCGCTCCGGTTTCGTCGCTGGTGATGCCAGCCTGCTGAAACCTTTCCTGCTGTACCGTACCTACCACGGTTGTGCGATGCCACTTCAGACTCAGAAAGCCAGCATTGCGGCCTGGGGCGACGAACAGCACGTGGCAGAAAACCGTAAGGCATACACTGAAAAATTCCGTCAGGTTATTGAGATCCTCGGTCCGGTAATGCCAGTTGAACAAACCGACGCCGGTTTCTATTTATGGGCCGAAACGCCAGTTGATGAAGAAACCTTCGCTCAGCAACTGTTCGCTCAGCAAAACGTTACCGTTCTGCCGGGTTCCTATCTGTCACGCACCATTGACGGCATTAATCCGGGTAAAAACCGCGTGCGTATGGCTCTGGTAGCCAGCGTGGAAGAATGTATCGAAGCGGCTCAGCGTATCCGCACGTTTGTTGAAAGCCTGTAAGGAGAAAGCCCGTGGCCCTGACCCCAAACGCATTTGGTAAAGACATTACCACCGACGATATCCTCGACACTCTGGGTTTCTTCGACGACTGGGAAGAACGCTACAAATACATCATCGATCTGGGTAAACAATTACCCGCAATGAGCGATCAGAAAAAGACCGAAGAATTCCTGCTGCGCGGCTGTCAGAGCCAGGTGTGGATCGACAGCGAACAAGCCGATGGCAAACTGCTGTTTGAAGCAGACTCGGACGCACACATTGTGCGCGGCCTGCTCGGTGTTGTACTGGCAGCGTTTAACTATAAAACGCCGGCCGAAATTCTGGCGTTTGATATCGACGACTACTTCGCTCAGATCGATCTGGTTAAACACCTGAGTCCAACCCGTGGTAACGGTCTGCGGGCGATGGTGCAGCGCATTCAGGATACGGCGCGTAACGCCTGATATTCATCTGAAATAAAGGAGCCTCGGCCACTAGTGTCCCACAGTTTTAAAGATATCGGTTTTCTATAAACGACTTTTAAATCCGCAATGCCTGCTGCCTCCCAGGGGAA
>NZ_JAEDAH010000009.1 GCF_020320395.1 Thalassolituus marinus
CCCGGCCATGGATGGCCGATGGGGCGTGCGGTCAGTAAATATCAAGGTTTCAAGGGTAAACGAGCCAGGACAGCGCGAAGCGGGCCGGTTTTAGCTCCTGCAAAACCTGCATTTCCGCCATCCATGGCGGTCAGGAGTCACGCCCGTCCGGCGAGAGGGGCGGTCCGACGTTTCGGAAGGCCCCTCTATGAGGACAAGGGGCCTGGAATATCTCACAAAAGTTCAAATACAAATTTGTGGGACAGCAGTGGAGTGTAATGCACTCCTTTTTTTAATCCTGCAACCTGAGGTTACGGGTCGCGCCATCGAGATGGTCAGCGTCGGTTTCAGAACCAAGCTTGATCATCAGGCGCAGATCGTTCGGTGAGTCTGCATGGGCAATAGCATCCTCATAAGTAATCTCACCCTGCTCATACAGCGCGTACAGCGCCTGGTCGTAGGTCTGCATACCTGTTTCATTCGATTTAGCCATCAGTGGCTTAAGTTCGTGAACCTCGCCTTTACGAATCAGGTCAGCGGCTAACGGGCTGTTCAGTAATACTTCGACCACCGCACGACGTGAACGACCATCCGGCGTTGGAATCAGCTGCTGCGCGACAATGGCACGCAGGTTCAGCGACAGATCCATCCACACCTGACTGTGGCGCTCCGGCGGGAAGAAGTGAATCACACGTTCCAGCGCCTGGTTGGCATTGTTAGCGTGCAGCGTCGCCAGACACAGGTGACCGGTTTCGGCGAAAGTAATGGCATGCTCCATCGTATCAGCGGAACGCACCTCACCAATCATGATCACATCCGGCGCCTGACGCAGACAGTTCTTCAGCGCTACGTCAAAGCTGTCGGTGTCCAGTCCGACTTCACGCTGGGTCACGATGCAGCCATCGTGGGCATGAATAAATTCGATCGGGTCCTCAATACTGAGGATATGGCCTTTACTGTTATGGTTTCGGTGCCCCAGCATGGCTGCCAGCGAGGTCGATTTACCTGCACCGGTTGCCCCCACAAACAGGATCAGACCGCGCTTAGCCATGGATATCTCTTTGATGATATCCGGTAAGCCCAGCTGGTCGACGCTCGGAATGCGCGTTTCAATACGACGCAATACCATGCCGCAGACGTTACGCTGATAAAAAGCACTGGCACGGAAACGGCCAATACCCGAGGCATTAATCGCAAAGTTAAGTTCTTTCTGACTTTCGAACTCATCCTGCTGTTTGGCATTCATCAGCCCCAGCACCACTTCCCGCGTCTGTTCAGCACTGAGCGGATTTTTGGTCAGGGGCATGATCTTGCCGTTCACTTTCATTGACGGCGGAACACCCGCCGTAATGAATAAGTCAGAGGCTCCTTTCTCCACCATCAGGCGCAGAAATTTGTCCATCGCCATGCGTTATTACCTCAGAAATTTTCCGGAATCTTAGCTTTTTCACGTGCCACTTCGCGGTTAATCAGACCACGCGACAGCAGTGTTTGCAGACACTGATCCATCGTCTGCATACCGTGTGCTGCACCGGTCTGAATAGCCGAATACATCTGCGCAATTTTATCTTCGCGAATCAGGTTACGGATCGCTGGTGTGCCCACCATGATTTCGTGTGCTGCCACACGACCACCGCCATTCTTTTTCAGCAGCGTCTGCGAGATTACACCCTGCAGCGATTCCGACAACATGGAACGCACCATGGATTTTTCTTCCGCCGGGAATACGTCAACAATACGGTCAATTGTTTTTGCTGCCGAGCTGGTGTGCAGCGTGCCAAATACCACGTGACCGGTTTCTGCTGCGGTCAGGGCCAGACGAATGGTTTCCAGATCCCGCATCTCACCCACCAGAATCACATCCGGGTCTTCACGCAGCGCAGAACGCAGCGCTTCGTTAAAGCCCAGGGTATCGCGGTGAACTTCCCGCTGGTTCACCAGCGATTTTTTCGACTCGTGTACGAATTCGATCGGGTCTTCCACCGTCAGGATGTGGTCGTATTTGGTTTCATTGATGTAATCCACCATCGCTGCCAGTGTGGTCGATTTACCGGAACCGGTCGGACCGGTAACCAGTACGATGCCACGAGGCACCATGGCCAGATCCTTAAACACCTGGCCCATGCCCAGCTGATCCATGGTCAGAACCTTGGAAGGAATGGTACGGAATACCGCACCGGCGCCGCGGTTGTGGTTAAAGGCGTTAACACGGAAGCGAGCCACGCCCGGAACCTCAAAGGAGAAGTCAGTTTCGAGGAATTCTTCGAAATCCTTACGCTGCTTATCGTTCATGATGTCGTACACCAGACTATGAACTTCTTTGTGGCCCAGCGACGGCAGATTGATACGGCGAACATCACCGTCAACACGGATCATGGGGGGCAGACCTGCCGATAAATGTAAGTCCGAAGCACCTTGCTTGGCACTGAAGGCCAGCAGTTCTGTAATATCCATAACCTCTCCTCGTAATACGGATTACCTGTTCCGCAGATGCAGCGGCCGGCAACCTTCTATATTATCAGTGTTCACTTCCCCGGAATGGGAAGCAAATCAAATACAGAGCATCCTAAACCAAGCCTTCGTAATGTCTACACTTGAACAACAGTACCTCGCCGTTAAAGCGCGTATTCATCAGGCCTGCCAGTCTGCAGGTCGCAGCGAAACCGCAGTAAAACTGCTGGCGGTCAGCAAAACCAAGCCTGCCACTATGGTGGAAGAGGTATACCGTCTTGGCCAGCGTTCTTTCGGTGAAAATTATGTTCAGGACGGTATGGATAAGATTACCGCGCTGAGTCATCTGACAGATATAGAATGGCACTTTATTGGCCCGCTGCAATCGAATAAGTCGCGCCAGGTGGCAGAGCACTTCCACTGGGTAGAGACCGTTGATCGTCTGAAGATTGCCCGCCGCCTGAGCGAACAGCGTCCAGCCGGCATGCCGGCACTGAATGTGCTGTTGCAGGTAAACATCAGCGCCGAGCCACAGAAGAGTGGAGTCATGCCAGAGGATATTGCCGAACTGGCTGCCGGGGTTGCCTCTTTACCCGGACTTTGCCTGCGTGGTTTGATGTGCATCGCAGAGCATACCGGCGATGAAGAACGCCTGGCCGGTCAGTTGCGGCTGATGCACGAGCTGCTGCATACCCTGCAAATCACCTATCCGCAGGCAGACACTTTATCCATGGGCATGTCCGGCGATCTCGAACTCGCGGTTGCCTGTGGCTCAACCCAGTTACGTATAGGCACCGACATTTTTGGTGCACGCGGCGCACACTGATCCATACTGAATACAAACTGAGCCGGCCATCGCCGGCACTGAACTCTAAGGAACAAGCATGTCTCAAATCGCATTTATTGGCGGCGGCAATATGGCCACCAGCATCATTGGCGGTCTGGTAAAAGGCGGCGATGTGAAAGCATCCATGATCCACGTTTCTGATCCGGGTGCCGAGCAACGCGCCCGACTGAGCAAAGACTTCGGCATTAACGTTCATGAAAATAACCTCGATGCCATAGCCAAAGCCGATGTCGTTATCCTGGCAGTTAAACCTCAGGTAATGAAAGACGTTCTGCAGCCACTGCAGGCAACACTAAGCAGCCGTCAGCCGCTGCTGATTTCCATTGCTGCCGGTATCAGCATGGATTCTCTGGCCAGCTGGAGCGGTTGCAAAGCACTGGTACGCTGCATGCCAAACACCCCAGCCCTGCTTGGACGCGGCGCTACCGGCCTGTTTGCCAGCGCGGCGGTTTCCATTGACCAGCGTAATCAGGCCGATTCCCTGTTAAGCGCAGTTGGTCTGACCGTGTGGGTGAAGAACGAGAGCGAAATTGACGCGGTAACTGCCGTTTCCGGCAGTGGTCCGGCTTATTACTTTCTGCTGATGGAAGCCATGATTGCTGCTGGTCAGAAGCTCGGCCTGAGCAAAGAAACAGCAACGCGTCTGACGCTGCAAACGGCTGCTGGCGCTGCCGAGATGGCGCTGAAATCCGATGTTGATCCAGCCGAACTGCGCCGCCGAGTGACCTCACCGGGCGGTACCACTGAGCGTGCAATTGCCACCTTTGAAGCTGCTCACCTGCGCGACATCGTCGATGCGGCGCTGAAAGCAGCCAATGATCGTGGCGCCGAGCTGAGTCAGCAATTAGGCGATTAACGCAGACTTTTTCCACTGTTGCACTGGAAAAGCACCTGACGCGCCTATATGTTTCATGGTGAGTCAGGTGTCCTGCAAATCATTCACGGAGCTTTGAGTTTTCATGTCCCCGCTATCTCAGGTTGGTTTACTGCTGATCAATACCGTCGGCAGCATGGTGCTGTTCATTGTCATGCTGCGCTTTTTACTGCAACTGGTCCGGGCCGACTTCTACAACCCCATTTCCCAGTTTGTAGTTAAGTTCACCAACCCATTGCTGATCCCGCTGCGTCGCGTTATTCCGGGCTTTGGTGGACTGGATGTCGCGGCTCTGGTTCTGGCTTATGGCGTACAGTTGCTGACCATGGCCGCCATTCTGCTGGTCGCTGGCGCAAGCATCCCCTGGGCAAACGTATTTATCTGGGCGCTGGTTGGCATTCTGTCATTGATGGTGAATATTTATTTCTGGGGCCTGATCATTGTGGTGATTGCTTCCTGGATTGCGCCGAATTCCTACAACCCGGCACTGATTCTGATTAATCAGATACTGGAACCGGTGATTCGCCCGATTCGTGCAAAAATGCCGGACATGGGCGGTCTGGATCTGTCGCCGATTGCCGTATTTCTGCTCATTCAGATCGTTGAGATTCTGCTGCTGCGTCCTCTGGCGATGATGACTCAGGTTCCTGCGGGCCTGATTATCGGTCTGTGAGCAGCTTCGCCCAATGGACAGACGGGGATCTGATTCTCGTCTGCCACCTGCAGCCGAAAGCCTCAAAAAGTGAGTTTGCCGGTCTGCATGGCGATGCCCTGAAAATCCGCATTCAGGCGCCACCTGTCGAAGGCAAAGCCAATACGGAACTGATTAAATTTCTGGCCAAACAATTCGGTATTGCCAAAAGCGACGTGGAAATTATCAGCGGGGAATTGAACCGGCATAAGCGCGTGCGTATCCGCAAGCCGCAAAAACTACCCGCCGAAACGGGTATCAGTCACTAGATATTTTTCCCACACGAGTAGCACTGGCGACAAAACACATCCAGGGGCTTGTGTGGCCCCATCAATAGCGTGTCTCCGCAATGCGGGCAGCGAAAAGTCATTAGCTCGAAAACGCCTCCCACCGGAAGCAACAAAAGCAAAGCGACCCCACCCAACTGCAGCCAGCGTTCAATCTGCACCGCCAGAAAAATTCCACCGATGGCAAATACCAGATAAAACAGGATCGCTTTTTCCCGCATTCTCATATCAGCCCGCCATTAATCCCGCCAGTGACAACCACAGCACGCGAATAATCAACGCCAGTAACACCAGCCAGGTAATCAAAGTGCCGTAGTAACGACCAAAGTGCACACCGCCCTGTGATACCGTGAAGCCCCAGGCGTGCATAAAACGCGACAGCAAAAAGCCGATACCACACACATGCAAAAACGCCGGATAGGCGCCATTCAGCTCAGCCACCATCAGTAACAGTAAAACCGGTACCGCCGTTTCCAGCGCATTCGCCTGGGCGCGCATGGCAACCGTAATGTGTTTCTCACCGCCATCCAGCAAAGCCACTTTATACTGTAAACGCTGCCGTACCACCAGGTAGGCTAACGCCAGTAATAACAGCGCTGTCAGTGCTACGTATATTCCGCTGATTAATAACATGTCCGACCTCTTTTATTGTTATTCCACTGGCACGAGCATACTCTTCTGACGCTGCCCGACCTATCTCCGAGGCTGCCAACTATCGCTTAATCAGGCTGAACACTGCCTGAACCCGGATTGGGAGATCCTATGAGACTGATTCTGCCTCTGCTGATGCTACTGACCTCATTGCCCGGCGCCGCTTTTGAAGCACCTGCCCATATCGCCATTTGTGAGGCCGCCTGGCAACAGGTACAACCGGCTACCCGACAATGGCTGAAACAGGTGATGGCCAACAGTCCACAGAAACGCTTCAGCTCTGGCTGCGTATGGCCGGATAAAGTGCGCAAGCAAAGCGATATGGAACATACGAAAGTCTGGCACTACATCAACGTGCCACGCAGCGCTACCACGGTAAAACCGGGCGATTGCCCGGCTCAGGGCTGCGTCACATCAGCGATTCGCGATATGCGCGAGCGCTTGCTCAGCAACCCTGATGACTGGCAGGCGCTGTTATTCATCGGCCATTTAATGGCCGATATTCATCAGCCAATGCACGTCAGTTATGCCGATGACCGCGGTGGTAATCGCGCCGATATTCGCTTCCGTGGTGAGCGTACCAACCTGCACGCGCTATGGGACGGCGACCTGACCGGCAGCCTGCGCGTTGCTGATCAGGTACGGGCGCTGCAGCCACTGCCTGCGGTGGAAAGCGGCTTCCGCAGCGACTTTCCCGAACGCTGGGCCAGTGGCTCACTGGCGCTGACCCGCGCCATTTACGCCGACTACCAGCAACGCAAGCGAGTGGACGACAGCTACGCAGAGCTGTTCGCACCGCAATTGCAGCAACGCATGCAACTGGCTGCCGCACGACTGGCGAATCTGCTCGACGAAATCCACGAACAGATCACAAAACGACCTCAGTCCGATTGACCCATACCGCCTGCGACGATTTAGTAAGCCCTCAATCCACAGCAAAGGAAGGACGTGTTATGAAATCTACGGTATTACTGGCATCGGTATTACTCGCTGCGGTGCCAGCGGCGCAGGCCGGCATGAAATCCGTTTGCAGTCACGGCGACCAGACCCGAGTGATTGAAGTGGTTTATCCACAGGGTGGCCTGGTGCCGTGCGATGTGGTGTACACCAAAGACAACGGTGCGTCGGTACTGTGGAGCGCTCAGAATGAGAGCGGTTTCTGTGAACAGAAAGCCGAAGCCTTTGTGCAGAAACAGCGTGGCTGGGGCTGGAATTGCGAAACCAGTATGAGCGAGATATCTGCTGCAGATATTCAGCCGCAGGAGAGCCCTGACGAAATGGCAACCGAGCCTGCAGATAGCAATGCTGAAATGGAAGCGGCAACGGAAACCGCTGCCGCAGAGGAATAACAACGCAGTAAACGCACCAGATCAGACCATGTAAGAATCAGGTAACCCCAGTGAGAAACATCCCTCTGGGGTATCTGCTGTCAGTCCAGCTTAGGCTGTGCACGCTTCATAATAGATGCGCAATCGATACCCGTATCCAGAGTACCGTAGTTAAACGCGCCATTGCGCGTCAGGCGTGAACCTACGTAAGCCTCCGCTATATTGCTTTCGCCCTTAAGGATCAGCACACACGCTTGCAGCGCCACCGCCAGTTTATCGACCACGGTACGTGAGCGATATTCCAGCGTGCTCAGATCGGCAAACTCGCCCTGCAGATCCACTAAATACTGATCGTATGCGTCGTACTGGCCGCAGGCTTTTTTCAGTTCAGCGAAGAAGGCATCAACTACAGCCGGTTCTTTCGCCATAGCACGCAGTACATCCAGACACTGCACGTTGCCCGAACCTTCCCAGATGGCATTCACCGGCGCTTCGCGATAAATGCGTGGCAGAATATTATCTTCAACGTAGGCGACACCGCCGACGCACTCCATGGCTTCATAGGCAAAATGCGGTGCGCGTTTACAGATCCAGTATTTGCCCACCGCCGTGGCCAGACGAGCGAACAGGTTTTCATGCTCGTCTTCCAGATTATCCAGTGCATGACCGACACGCATGGTAATCGCCAGTGCCGCTTCACTTTCCAGCGCCAGATCAGCCAGTACGTTCTGCATCAGCGGCTGCTCATGCAGGTTATTACCAAATGCCGCACGGCCGGAGGTATGGTGTACCGCCTGGGCCAGCGCACCACGCATCAGCGCAGCAGAACCGATCATGCAGTCGAAGCGGGTCATGGAAACCATTTCAATAATGGTACGCACGCCGCGCCCTTCATCACCGATCATCCAGGCAAAAGCACCGCGGAATTCCACTTCTGACGAGGCATTGGAAATATTCCCCAGCTTGTCTTTTAAGCGCTGCACATACATCTGGTTTTTTGAACCATCCGGGCGCCAGCGTGGCAGCAGGAAGCAGCTCAGACCACTTTCGGTTTGCGCCAGCACCAGGAAGGCATCGCACATCGGTGCCGAACAGAACCATTTATGGCCGACAATTTCATACTCCGCGCCATTGCCGGTTTTTTCGCCCAGCGCATAAGCGCGGGTGGTATTAGCACGTACATCCGAACCACCCTGTTTTTCGGTCATGGCCATACCGATGGTCAGGCCTTCTTTTTCGAAAAACGGAACGTTACGTTCATCGTAATGGCGCGCCATAATTTTCGGCAACCACTCGCGGGCAATCTGCGGCGAGTGCTGCAACGCCGGAATAACAGCAAATGTCATGGTTAACGGGCAGCCGGAGCCAGCATCCGCATTCATGTGCTGATACACCATGCCGGCACGGGCGACGTGAGCACCCGCTCTCGGTGTAGACCACGGCAGCGCATGCATTTCTGCTTCGATCGCGCTGCGCATCAGTTCGTGATACGCCGGATGAAATTTCGCCAGATCGATACGATTACCGAAGCGGTCGTGTGGATAAAATTTCGGTTTATTTTCATTGGCCTGAAAACCCGCCTCAATCAGATCACCGCCACAGCGTTCGCCGTAGGCAATCAGACGATCTTCCGCCCAGTCACCACCGTAAGCCTTCACCCAGTATTGCAGGGCAAGGTCACTGGTATAGGTATTAAAATTTTCCAGCGCAGTGGGCTGGTTAAATACCGGATGGGTTTCCGCCTGGGCTTTGTGCTCATGGCGTTCGAACGCGGCGTAATCGCTGGCGGTTAATCGTTCTGGCTTATTCATAGGGCCTCCGGGCTGGGTTCCTCTGGCTCAGTATCAGGCGTGGGTGTGGGCATTAACGCCCAGTGCACGCAGGCACAAGGCACTGAGTTGCTGGATTAATTGTTGTTGTTCGGATTCGGTAATCGCTGCACGAGCTGCAACTGCGCTGGTATTGTCAGTGGTCAGCGTCTGACCGGGAAACAGCGGGCCAATAAGGGCTTCGGACAGCAGGCCGACCAGAGCTGCGGCACTGACGCTGGCTTGCTGCGCAACAAACTCGCCGCTGACTATGCCGTCTCGGATCAGCTCTTCGAAAATTTCGGCATAGGCCAGACGGTATTTCAGACGCTCCTGCTCAACCCGCGGGTCTACCGGCTCAGCGATTAAGGCATAGGCCAGTTGCGGGCCGCGTAAGGCGCGCTCGGCAAAACACACCAGTGCACGCTGCAGACGCTGAGTACAGCTGTCGTTACTGGTCAGCGGCTCACTGGCGGCCAGTACATTCGCCACCTCATGTTCCGTGGCATAGCGAAACACCTCAGCCACCAGCTCTGACTTGTTAGGGAAATGACGATAAATGGTGCCGGCCGCAACGCCGGACTTCTCTGCCACCGCGGCTGCCGTAGCTGCGGCAAAGCCACCCTGTGCTACCAGATCACGCGCCGCTTTCAGTAAGCGTTCTCGGGTCAGGGTTTTCTTCGCCCGGGTAAGTTCGGTTTCACGGTAAGCCATAGGTCGATGCATCTGCCAGCAGAAATATGGCAAACAGTGAATCACCATTCACACTTTGCGTCAAACAAATGAATTAACATTCACTTCTACAAAAATATACCCGCACTCAACTCAGATCAGTACATCTGTCATAATCAGCCAATACCCTGTCGTACCAGGCAAAAAGGATTCTCTGATGCACTCTATTCTTCAGTCCGCCCGTGGACCTTTTCTGATTCTGACCCCGATTTGTGTGCTGCTCGGTGTAGCGGCGGCGCTGATGCAAGGCATTACTCCGGATGGCGTCAGCCTGGCGCTGATCATGCTGGGCGCGTTAGCCGCGCACATCAGTGTTAATGCCCTGAACGAATATCTCGATTTTCGCAGTGGTCTGGATCTGACGACAGAACGCACACCGTTCAGTGGCGGCAGCGGTGCACTGCCGGCTAATCCGGCTGCGGCACAAGGCGTGCTGGCATTCGGTGTTGCTACCTTGCTGCTCTGTGCCGGCATTGGTCTGTGGTTTCTGTGGCAGGGCATGACGGGCCTGCTGCCACTGGGGCTGGCTGGTTTAATTATTATCGTGACGTATACTCGCCAGATTAACCGCAGTCCGTGGCTGTGCCTGATTGCACCCGGCTTCGGTTTCGGTCTGGCGATGGTCGCCGGTACAGCGTATGCGCTGGGTGGTGGTGACAGCCTGACGCTGTGGCTGGCGGCGCTGGTGCCCTTCTTTCTGGTGAATAACCTGTTACTGCTGAATCAGTATCCGGATATCGACGCAGACAAGCGTGTTGGCCGAAATCACTTTCCTATCGCTTATGGTGTTGCGCGCAGCACCCAGGCCTACCTGTTGTTTGTGCTGGCCACTGCCGCCGTGATTGTTGCCGGTGTTGTCAGTGCACAGTTTCCTCTGTGGTCACTGCTGGCTCTGCTGCCGCTGCTGCTGAATCTGGTGGCGTATAAGGGCGCACGCACGCTGGGACAGGACATCGGCCAGCAACCGCAATTTATGGCCGCCAACGTCGTGTCATCACTGCTGACTCCGGCAGTTCTCGCTGGCAGCCTGTTTCTGGCCTGATTAACGACGCGGTTCGGGCAGTGGCATCAGCTCTGCGGTGGCCAGTGCCCGGGCTTCATCGGCGGGAATACCCAGCGCACGTAATACCAGCTCGGCGCAATCGCTGCCGGCATCACGCCAGGTGCGTAAACCTTCACGCACCAGATAGATGGCACCCAACACCGAACTGGCGGCCATGGTGATTACCGCCGACAACTGATCCTGACGTACCTGATACTGCCCGCGCTGAATACCATCCAGCAGAATCTGCACCGGGGCGCCACTGCCCAGACGGCGCAAGGCCACACTGTTAAAACCAAAGCGGCTGATAAAGTCACCCCAGGCCGGATCTTCGTGGGCACGACGAACATAGTGGCGAATACCTGCAGCCAGTTTGGCCGCCGGGTCCGGGTGCTGACGAAACGCATTAAGGATACGGTGATTCATTTCATCGGCCAGATGCACAGCCACATCCTCGAACAGGTCTTCGATGGAGTCGACATGGTTATACACAGTGCCACGGGCCACACCAGCGATATCTGCCAGCTCACGAACCGTCACCTGAGTTGAGCCTTTTTCAGCAAACAGATGAATCGCCGCTTTATAAATGCGTCGCTGGGCCGTTGTCAGACCTGGTTGCAACATATCCGCTCCTGTTCTTTATCCAGCGTTCGGAATAGAAAACACAGCCTCACCGCAGTCCAATGCCTGAGAGGATTAAGTAAGTATGTGCAGGATGGTGTTATGACACCGCCTCGTTCTGCGCGCGGGCGGTTTATGACCGGAAGAATCCGGAAGAAAAGTGGGCTGCATAATACCACAGCCCACGCAGGGAAGAAGTCGCCTGCCGGCTCAGTTACGCAACACCCTGTTCATTCAGCTGAACAGGCACTTCCATAATGGCGGCTATGGTACGCACCAGATCCAGCTCCACACCTTTCTGCCGCCCATCAGCATCCATACAGGCTTGCATGGCTTTGATCAGACGGCCTTTCAGATGCGGGTAGGCTTCACTAAGCCGGGTCAGCGCCAGATTCAGCGGCTTCAGACTGGAAGTGCGTTGCTGCAGCGTCAAAGTGGTAAAGCCAGCTGCCTGCGCGCCTTTGGCAAAGGCCTCTGCCGCCTGTTGTTGCTGATTAGCGCCATACCAGGCCAGCACCGAAAGCACACTGCTGATGGCATCACTGATGTCTTTCTCTTTCGCATAACGCGTCGCTACCGGGGCAACGGTTTCGAAGTGCGGATTCAGGTATTGCAGCGTCAGTCGGTACAGACACCACTCGAAAATATCAATTTCACCATCAGCCTTCGCCAGCTGTACCAGCAGTTTGCGGAAGTCCTGATATTGCAGTACTGACAACTGCTTCAATGCAGGCATCGCCAGTTCGACCAGCGGCAGACGCTGCGCCGGGTTAAGAGCCTTCACCAATGGCAACTGACGCAGAATCTGGCGGTAGAAATCCTGACCTTCCTGCTGGCGAATCAGATCAAGCTGCATCTCATGCACCATGCGCTCTGCGGGCGCCAGCAACAGTCCGGCCAGTAACACGCGCGCCGTGTAAGTATCCCGCGCCGCAGCCGCTAATGTCTGCAGAGCTTGCTGATCACTGTCTTGCGGTGCTTCATCACTGACCACTTCATACGGAATACTGCTAGCCGCGGCGGCCGCAGGCGCAGCAGCCATGGCCAGCGCGGCACCACCGCTTAACTGCAACGCGGCGACTATGTCGGCCGATTCCTGCTCCGCCTGCTCACGCCGTTGTGGCGCCATAAACTGGCCGTTCCAGTTGGGGTCAATGCGCTGGATACGCTCATCCAGCGGCGGATGGGTGGCAAAGCCGGAAAACCGAAACGGCAACGCCTGACCAAAAAACATATGCGCCGTCTCTTCACGCTCAGGGCTGCTTATTTCGCTGCCCGCACCATAGCCAATAACCTGCAATGCTCCGGCAATACCTTGCGGGTTGCGGGTGAACTGAACAGCGGAGGCATCAGCCAGAAATTCACGCTGGCGTGACACCGCCGCTTTAATCAGATTGCCGAATAAAACGCCGCCGTAACCGATCACCACCAGCCCCAGTCCGAACAAGAAGAACGGCAGAGAATTTTTATCGCGATTAGAACTACTGACATAACGACGGCGGGAAGTAGCATCAAGAATAAAGCGGCCAATCAGACCGATAAACAGAATCCCGAACAGTACCGCCATTAAGCGGATATTCAGCCGCATATCGCCGTTAAAAATATGGCTGAACTCATGCGCCATCACGCCCTGTAATTGCTCACGCGACAATTTTTCCATACAACCACGGGTAACACCGATGACGGCATCCGAGGGCTGATAACCCGCAGCAAAGGCATTGATACTATGATCGTCCATGACATACACCAGCGGCACCGGCATGCCGGAAGCGATGGCCATTTCTTCAATCACGTTGAGCAGACGACGTTCGTAGAAATCGCGACTGTCGGGCAGTAACAAACGACCGCCCAACGACTCGGCGACCCGCCGGCCGCCACCACGCAGCATCATCCATTTCACCAGGCTGGCACCACCCACCACGACAATCACACCGGCGCTGATCAGCAACCATTGCTGCAGTGTGATGTAATCGAGAAACGTAGCGGTATTAAACAGAGCATCAGGATTATGCGCCGCCTGCACAGAGGCCTGATACTTGCCCACCAGATGGTTATCCATACCCCACAGCACAAATGCCAGCAGCAGGTTGAGTAACACAATCAGAGACAGTACCGCTGCAGAAAACAGCAGAATTAAATGACCGGTGCGTTTGCGCGCCTGATCCTGATGAGCAAAGAAGTCCATGCCAATCGCCCGAAAAAATAACGTCCGAAAAATAACGCCGGAGTGTTTACTGGCAACTCCGGCGTGAACGATCAGAAACTGACTTTAGGTGCGCTCTGAATCTGCGCGCTGTCTTCAAATTCCAGCAAGGTGGCATCGCTGCGATGACCAAACATGCCAGCAAAGAAAACCGGAGGAAATGACTGACGATAGGTGTTGTATGCGGTCACCGCATCGTTGAATGCCTGACGGGCAAACGCCACTTTATTTTCACTGCTGGTCAGTTCTTCTGACACCTGCATCATGTTCTGATTCGCTTTCAGATCCGGATAAGCTTCCATCACCACACTCAGGCGACCCAGCGCACCGGCCAGCGAACCTTCCGCGCCGGCCAGCTGTTTCATAGCATCAGCAGCACCGGGATGACTGGCAGCTGACTTCAGACCGGCCATGGCTTCATTACGGGCAGCAATGACCGCTTCCAGCGTGTCACGCTCGTGGGCCATATAGGCTTTTGCTGTTTCCACCAGGTTCGGAATCAGGTCGTAGCGACGCTTAAGCTGAACTTCTATCTGCGCGAAGCCATTCTGATAGCGGTTTTTCAGGCTGACCAGGTTGTTATAGATACTGATGATATAAACCACCGCCAGGGCGATCACCACCAGAGTAACAATTGTTGAAGTACCCATAATTTTGTTCCTCAGCGGTTCCAGCTGCCAGCGCTGCTCTGGTGGTATTCACCCGCAGCGGCCGCTTTCGCGGTCAGTTTTTCACCGGCTATTTTTTCAATATTGGCCAGTGCTGTGTTCTGCTTGGCGGCAATTTCCTGATACTTCAGTTTGCGCTGCTGATTGATTTCCACCACCAGTGCAGCGGCTTCGCTGTTACTGCTGGCCACCAGACCGAGATAGCCGTTCATCTGTTCGCCGACCAGTCCCATTTGTTTGGCCGCATCCAGCTCCAGCGCCCAGCTGCTTACAGAAACCAGCAGCGCCGCGATCATCAGTGTTACTTTTTTCATGATTGACTCCTTAATCCGTCGCTCGCTCAGAACAGCCCGTCTTCTTCTTCGAACAGGTTTTCCAGTTCTTTTTCTACCTTCACCCGCACTTCGTGCTCGATTTTCACGTTGAGGTTAATGGTGATGGGTTTTTCCGGGGCTGCCACTTTGAGCGTGCAACCCGCCAGGGGTAGCAACAGCATCAGCGCCAGCAGACTGTGTTTCAGCTTGATCATTGGTCCGGTCCTTCGCAGGAGATTGATATCCGTTGTTTACTCTATAGGCCACAGCCGCGAATGCAATCCTGCCGCGCTGCTTTTGTGGGCTATTTCTTTTTGCGTATGCCGTAGGTGGCCTGCGCCCTGGCTTTGGCTTTCGCCTTGGCCCGCTGCCGCCGCGGATTACCCTTACGTTCGACCACCTCGTCGAAGCTCGGTTCAAAGCCTGTCAACCAGATCATCGGCAGTGGCCGACCGATCAGTTGCTCGATATCGTTCAGCAGATTTTCTTCATCACGACTGACCAGACTGATGGCATGGCCATCCTGCCCGGCGCGTCCGGTGCGACCGATGCGATGCACATAGTCTTCGGCCTTGTACGGCAATTCGTAGTTCACCACATGCGGCAGCGACAGAATGTCGATACCCCGTGCCGCCACGTCCGTTGCCACCAAGGCCCGCACAGTACCGGCTTTGAAGTCATCGAGCGCACGCTGACGTGCCCCCTGGCTTTTATCGCCGTGCAGTGAATCCGCCTTAATACCATCCAGTGCCAGCTCTTTTACCAGCGCATCCGCACCTTGTTTCGTGCGCACAAACACCAGCACCTGCTGCCAGTTACCGGAGCCAATCAGAAAGGCCAGAGCACCGGCTTTCTTCTTCTTATCCATCTGATACAGGGTTTGCTTAATCGTATCGACGGTGCTGTTCTGCGGCGTAACTTCGATTTGCGCCGGATCATTGAGCATACCGAACGCCATATCTTTTACGCTTTGCGGGAAAGTAGCCGAGAAGAACAAAGTCTGACGCGTCTTCGGCAGTTGTTTCAGAATGCCCAGAATCTCATCACTGAAACCGAGGTCGAGCATGCGGTCGGCTTCATCCAGCACCAGTGTCTGCACCGAGGCAAAGGTCAGAGCGCCCTGATTGCGTAAATCCAGCAGGCGCCCCGGGGTAGCGATAAGGATATCCACACCGTCATTCAGCGCTTCGATTTGTGGCCGCAGACTGACACCGCCGTAGGCGACGCCAACCGACAGACCACTACCAGCTCCATAGCGCAGCGCACTGTCAGCCACCTGCTGCGCCAGTTCGCGGGTTGGCGTCAGCACCAGTAAGCGCGGTGCATTGGCGCTGCCAGAACCATCTGCCAGACGCTGAATCAACGGCAGTAAAAACGCTGCGGTTTTACCCGTACCCGTCTGTGCCCCCGCCAGAACATCGCGGCCGGCCAGTACCGCAGGGATTGCGCCTTGCTGAATTGCCGTTGGCTGCTGATAGCCCAGCGCATCCAGAACGGACAACAGATTCGGGGCCAGGCCCAGTTCAGCAAAGCTCATGATGATGGTTCCGCAGTTAAAGACGCCATTCTACCACGGCCAGCATTCAGCCACGGTAGCTCTGCAGCGCCTTGGTCACCTTGTACAGATAGTTGCGTGCTTCTTCATATTTCAGATGGCCACGCAGATGGGCGTATACCTGCTTAGATGTCATACGGTTGATCTTGCTGGCGGCATCCGCCACGGATGTATTGCCGGAGAATGCCCTGGCCACATTACCCGCGCCGGTGTTGTAAGCCGCTATCACACAGAACAGACGACTGGTCGGGTCAGTCACCGCCCGCAGGTAACGCTTGTCGAGCAGGTTGAGATAAGCGCAGCCCAGCTCAATATTCACTTCCGGGGTACACAGCTCGGTGCCACTGAGCAGCCGCTCACGACCATAAGCATGCTGGCTCGCATCCCGACCGGCGCTGGCGGGAACAATCTGCATCAGGCCAAAGGCCGGAATATGGCTGCGTGCCATAGGATTAAACGCCGATTCCGTTTCCATAATGGCCAGTACCAGTGCTGGCTCTGTTTGCCATTTACGGGCGTAACGTTGCACCAGCGGCAGATACTGTTGTGAGCGGTCAGGCAAGGCCGATGCCAGCGGAATCGTAATCGTGATGACCTCACCTCTGGGTGTGGTCGTTGCCGAACGTGTCCTGTCAGCAGCAACCTGCTTCCAGTCTGCTTTGCCCCCTGCCAGCGGCAGATCGGAGGACAGCGTCTGCTGTGGCTCGGCGGCACGCATCACCCCATCCTGACGTGCAGCCTCGGTCAGGGCCTGCTGCATCACCCGTTCAAATTCAGCGCGAATACGCTGATCAGTCAGCTGCGCGTCATCTCCTGCGGCAAATGACAGACGTACTTCATTGCGGGCAAAGTCCAGCTCACGCCGCGTACGCAGATCATCGCTGTACTCCACCCAGACCTTTTGCGACGGCAGCAGCGGATCAGTCCAGACCCGGGCCAGCCTGGTCCGATAGGCCTGCCAGGCCTGCTGGTAACGCTGGCGATAGCTCTGCCAGCTGAGCTGCATGTCCTTTACGCCCTGTTGCTGTCTCTGCATGTAGCTGGAAAAATCCGACGCCAGCAGTCCTGGCGCAGCCGCCATCAGCGCGGTTGTCTGCAGCAGTCGGGTGAGTAGCTGTCGTCTTGAGGCCATTACTTTCTCCTTACGCCATCTGCCCTGTAGTATGGACCTGTAACGCCCCGGATGTTCCACAGCGGGCATAACTCCTGATCAGGGTCATGATCTTTTGCCGGAGATTTAATTTAAACCCCCACAAAATACCGCTATAATGCCCGGCGATTTTAATAACGGTAAGCCGGATTAGCTGAGAGAGGATTTTCCGTGAAACAACTGAAAGCACTGATTATGGCTGCTGCCACCCTGGTAATGGCTCAGGCCTACGCTGCGACTGACGCACAGGCAGAAAAAATCGCTGAGCGTATCAAGCCAGTTGGCGAAGTATGTGTTGGCGCTGAATGCGGCGGTGCTGCTGTTGCTGCGGCTGAACCACGTTCCGGCGAAGAAGTTTACGGCGCGGCATGTAGTGCATGTCACGGTGCCGGCATCCTGGGCGCACCAAAAAACGGTGACAAGGCTGCATGGGACGAGCGTCTGGCCAAAGGTATGGATGCAACCCTGAAAAACGCCATCAGCGGTATCAACGCCATGCCACCAAAAGGCAACTGCGCTAACTGTTCTGATGACGAACTGCTGGCTGCTATCAAGTTCATGTCTGGCCGTTAATCCGAGCCTGAGCTGAACCGAAAAGCCGCATCCTGGGATGCGGCTTTTTTTATGTACATTTATATAAGGCTGCGCTGAACGGTTCAGATCTGCCTTAACGCCTGTTCGTTAACTTTCAGTCGCCAGACACCTTCCGCTCCGCCAAATTCCCTCTCCACGGGTCGATATTTTTTCCTTTTCGTAATTTTTTTTTGCCGAATCTGGCAGATTCTCCAGCCTCGTCTATATGTTATGCGGAAAGCAACGGACCTGATGTCCGATAAGAACAACAGGAGACTACCTATGAGCGATGAAGAACTGGAGATGCAGGACGAAGCCATCGATGGCGAAGACGAGATGGACAACGATGACACTGAAATGAGTGCCGACTCAGACAGTAACGACAGTGATGATGAGGAAGCAACTGCTGCTGCCGCAGACGAAAGTCACTCATCGCTGGCAGCACGTAATCGTGTACGCGAGTCCATGGCAGCAGAAGTTGAAGCCTTTCTCGCCCGCGGCGGCCAGATTCAGACCATTGACGATAACGTCATGGCCGATCCACCACGCAAACCGACGTCTAACTACGGCAGTCGCCCTATCTGATAACGGGCCCTGCTGACCCGCCCGGCCACCGCTGCCGGGCTTTGTCTACCACTTAGTGACGATTTTTGCCCACTGGTGACCAAATTTACACAAAACGGTTAACCCGTGAGCAAAACTATTGCTATCCTGCGAAAACCTCTGGCAAGGAAGCCCTGGTTATGTACATATACTCGAAAAAATCCCGTCGTCGTATGCATGCAATTCCCGCAGCCATTGCGCTGTTAGCCGTCACCGTACTGTGGCTGGTCTCCGGTTCACACCAGAGCCACGCAGCCGAAATTCTGTCTGCCCAGCAACTCGCTGAGTGGGACCAGGATTGCCGTGGCTGTGAAGTGGATATCCAGTACGACGTATTGCAGGGCAACGTTATCCGTATGGCCAGTGACGATGAGCTGTCACTCAGCCGTCGTATAAAAGAGCAGCCAGATCATCCCGGCCTTAAATGGCAATGGAGCGTCGACAGTTTTGTCGATGGTGGCAAGCTGATACGTCTGTCGGTGTTTCTGAAAGAGACTGAGGACTGGCCGGCCCGCACTCTGCATTACGTGTGGGACTCCAATGCCGAAAGCGGCGCAATAGAGACGCGCTCTGATTTTGAGCACGTTCTGGTGGTAACTGGCGCCGATGCCCGAGCGGAACACTGGTACAGCATCAGTCGCGATCTCAACGCCGATTGGTCAGCCATTTACAATGAGGCCATGCCCGCCATCGATCATATCGAAGTGGGGCTCGGTATGCCGGAAGAAGACGCCATTACCGGCGCCTTTATTGATGCACTGACACTCAGCAGTCTTGAACCAGCTGAGCGACAGCAGCCGGCAATTGCGATAAATGAGTGATCTCCTGATCCGGGCTCACGTCTGAGTGGGCCCAGGCGGCATCGCTCAGATTGACCCAGATAGTCTTCATCCCCAGTGTGGCGGCCGCCACAATATCCTGTTCCTGATGATCGCCAATGTGAATGCACTCACTGGCGTCGACACCTGCCGACTTCAATGCAGCCTGAAACAACGCCGGATCAGGCTTAGGGGCGCCGACGTCTTCGGCACTGAAATGCGCCTGAAAGTAATGTTCAATGCCAATCAGCTGCAGATCAGCATTGCCATTGGTAACCGCCATCAACGGATACTGAACCGCCAGGGCCTGCAGTGATGCCTCTGCTCCTTCAAACAGGGTGACGTCGCTGCGCGCACGGTAAAACACCTGAAAGGCATCCGCCGCCAGTTGCGCAGAGCGATCACGATCGATACCGCTTTGCATAAACACCCGACGCAGCACTTCTTCACGTAACTTCGACACCCGAAAACGCAGGTCCGGGTAGCATTCCGCAATCTGATTACGGTATTCACGCAGGGCTTCAAGACTGTAAAAGCTGGCAGCCTGAGGGGCATGTTCAGCGATCCAGTCGTGCGTCGCTTTCTCGGCGCGCACAATAACCGGATCGGTTTCCCACAAGGTGTTGTCCAGATCCAGCGTCAGCAGACGAATAACCATGGCGTTGTCAGGCAACCGGAATCTGAGGCAGACGCAGGGCGAGAATGTCGGCGATGTAGTCGAGGAACAGGGTGTCCATCGAACTGCGGTAATAGGAAGGGTCGTCACTGGCAATGGCCAGCACACCGATGTTGCCCGGACCACGCACCTGTGCGGCAGCGACTGAACGTGCGCTGGTGCTTTCCAATCCCAGTAAGCGAGCAATATCTTCCTGTGCCAGCTGACCACACACAGCACGGTGGCCACGGAACAGGCGATGTATCGTACGCTGGGTTTCGGCGTTGCGGATAGCAATCAGCGGTTCTTCCAGATTGCGCTCAGTGAAGTGCAGCAATGCCCAGGCATCAACACCAAAATCCTTGCGCAGGGAATCATCCAGAGCAGCCTGCACGCCCAGCCAGCTTTCGGCTTCCACCAGCGCCAGTACCAGGCGGCGGCTCTTCTCGAACAGCTGATCATTACGGCGGGCGTTTTCCAGCAGGTCGGACAAACGCTGGCGCAGCTCGACATTGCGCTCACGATGCACGCTCAGCTGACGCTCGAGCAGACTGGTCGCACCACCGGTTGGATGAGGAACGCGCAGATCAGCCAGCACATCATCTTTACCAATGAAAAAATCCGGATGATCCTGCAGGAACTGCACGACATCGGCTTCAGTCAGGCGGGGTTGCTGGCTCATTGTACGTCCTTAACCTTGTTGCTCAGATATTAATGCGGCCGTCATAAACGGTGACCGCCGGGCCAGTCATGCGAACATTCGACTCGCCATCCCATTCAATAAACAGATCTCCGCCCGGTAGTGACACGGTCACACCTGGCTTCAGCCAGCCACGCAGCTGACCGGAAACCACGGCGGCACAGGCACCGGTGCCACAGGCCAGGGTTTCACCGGCACCGCGCTCGAATACACGCAGACGGATATGGTGTTCATCCACCACTTCCATAAAGCCAACGTTCACCTTACGCGGGAATACCGGATGCGGTTCGATTAACGGCCCCCATTCCTCCACCGGTGCAGTGTCGATGTTATCCACACGCACAACAGCATGCGGATTACCCATGGAAACCGCACCCAGTGCCACCTCGCCAATGCCTTCAATATGCACCTTATATTCTGGCGCAAAGCTGTCGGCCTCAAACGGGATCACTTTCGGCTCGAGAATCGGTTTACCCATATCCACCACCACCTGACGGTCGTCGGTGAGGTGCAGTTCCATCAGACCATTGGCGGTTTCAACGCGAATATCACGCTTACCGGTCAGGTGCTGATCGTAGACAAAGCGGGCAAAACAACGGGCGCCATTACCGCAGTTTTCCACTTCGCTGCCATCGGCGTTGAAAATGCGGTAGCGGAAATCGACATCCGGGCGCGACGGCTGTTCAACAATCAGCAGCTGATCAAAGCCGATACCGAAATTACGATCGGACAGCTCACGCACTTTGTCAGAACGAATCTGTCCTGACTGAGTGACCAGGTCGACCACCATAAAGTCGTTACCAAGCCCGTGCATTTTGCTGAATTTAAGCCACATAGTGTTATCTCAGCCCTGGAATACAGATTCGCCGGCGAACAGGCTGGCAACGCTTTCACGCTCACGCACAACCTGCGCCTGATCACCGTCGACCATGATTTCTGCGGCACGGCCGCGAGTGTTGTAGTTGGATGCCATCACGAAACCGTAGGCACCCGCCGACATCACCGCCAGCACGTCACCTTCACTCAGTGCCAGATCGCGGTCTTTACCCAGGAAATCACCGGTCTCACACACAGGGCCAACCAGATCGTAGTTACGCACAGGTGCATCGCTGCTTTCCTGCACTGGCTTGATATCCTGCCAGGCGCTGTACAGTGCAGGACGAATCAGGTCGTTCATGGCGCCGTCGATAATGGCGAAGTTCTTGTGATCATTCAGTTTCAGGTACTCAACGCGGGTCAGGAAAACACCAGCATTGGCCGCAATGGAACGACCCGGCTCAAAAATCAGTTTGAAACGACGTTCACCCAGACGCTCTTTTACGGCGGCGATGTATTCGCCGGCCGTTGCCGGAGTCTCGTCACGGTACTTAACGCCCAGACCGCCGCCCAGATCGAGGTGTTCAATCGTGATGCCCTGCTCTGCCAGACCATCGACCAGCGCCAGTACACGATCCAGTGCATCCAGGAACGGACGGATTTCGGTCAGCTGACTACCGATATGGCAGTCTACGCCCTTCACTTCCAGACCCGGCAGAGAAGCAGCTTTGGCGTACACGCGCGGCGCTTCGTTAATATCGATACCGAATTTGTTTTCTTTCAGGCCGGTGGAAATGTACGGGTGGGTTTTAGCATCCACATCCGGGTTCACACGCAGCGACACATGCGCCACTTTGCCCAGCTGTGTAGCGACGCCACTCAGACGTTCCAGCTCAGCTTCAGATTCCACATTGAAGCAGTACACACCCACTTCCAGTGCACGCGCCATTTCCGCCGCCTGCTTACCAACACCGGAGAACACCACTTTGCTGGCATCGCCACCGGCAGCCAGAACCCGTTCCAGCTCGCCCTGGCTGACGATATCGAAACCAGCACCCTGTTGTGCCAGTACATTCAGCACCGCCAGGTTGGAGTTAGCTTTAACGGCGTAACACACCAGATGCGGCCAGTCGCCCAGCGCATCACGGTAGGCGTTAAAATGTTGTTCCAGTGCCGCACGGGAATATACGTACAGGGGCGTACCGTGCTGTTCTGCCAGTGCAGCCAGCGATACCTGTTCAGCGTGCAGAGCACCATTCTGATAAGTAAAAATCGACATCAGGTGTTGGATTCCGTAAATGAGGTTGCCGGGGCATCAGCGGGCAAATACAAAGGGCCTTTCTGACCACAAGCAGTCAGTGCGGCCAGCGCTGCAAGAATAACGAATGCTGTTCTGAGTTGTATCAAACCGGTGCCTCCACAGTTGGGCGCATTATACGGCGATTCCCGGGCACTGTCTGCCGAACGCCGGGCATAAAAAAACCGCCGGAGTACGGCGGTTTTTCAGCGGCTTCGGCATCAGGCTGGGAGCAGCGCTCCGCCCATCGCATCTTTCAGCTTTTTCATGGCGTTTTTTTCCAGCTGGCGGATACGCTCAGCGGACACCTGATAAACAGCTGCCAGATCGTGCAGGGTTGCTTTTTCTTCCGCCAGCCAGCGCTGTTGCAGAATCGCGCGGCTGCGCTCATCCAGCTGTGACAGTGCATTGTGCAAACGGTCGTTGGCATCCTGCTCAAAGTTATCAGACTCAACCAGACGCGCCGGGTCCTGGCTGTGGTCTTCGAGATAGTGGGCTGGTGCCTGCCATGCGGTGTCGTCATCTTCATCGACGCCAGCATCAAATGCCGCATCGTGAGCATTCAGGCGACCTTCCATCTCGAACACTGTTTTGGTTTCCACGCCCAGATCTTCAGCGATCGAGCGGGCTTCATCCTGGCTCAACCAGCCAAGACGTTTTTTCTGACTGCGCAGGTTAAAGAACAGCTTACGCTGGGCCTTGGTAGTGGCCACTTTAACGATGCGCCAGTTACGCAGAATGAACTCGTGAATCTCCGCTTTGATCCAGTGCACCGCGAATGAAACCAGACGCACACCCACTTCCGGGTTGAAACGCTTAACGGCTTTCATCAGTCCCACGTTGCCTTCCTGGATCAGGTCACCCTGATTCAGACCATAACCGGAATAGCTGCGGGCAATATGAACCACAAAGCGCATGTGCGACATAACCAGACGGCGTGCTGCCTCCAGATCTTCGTGATAATGGAGTCGTTCCGCCAGCTCACGCTCTTCTTCCGGCGTCAGCACGGGAATCGAGTTCACCGTCGCGACATAGGCTTCGAGATTCGCTCCCGGGCTCAGTGCATTAACGGCTTGTAAACCTTTGTTCATCGAACACTCCTGAATTGCCAATCGGGCTCACTATCCGCCCGAACGCGAATGAGTGTAGCACCTGCAGGATATGACATCCAACGGCCAATTAAGTTCCTTTACGGAACAATACATTCCTGACTTAACACCGACATAATGCCGCTTTCTGAGGTCCGCCGATGGCGGTTATAAGGCGGCCTGAGCCCACAGCATCAGGCCGATAAACAGCAATCAGGGTTCGATCTGATCGAGATGGCGGCTCACCGACCACCAGGCACCAAGCCAGCCGAGTAGCATAGCCGACAACAGTAACGACAGTGCCGCAGTCGCCGACAGTGGCTTCAGTTCAAAGCCGGAACCGTACAGATCCGCCAGATTGGAGACCGGGCCATTAAGCAACAGCCAGCAGATAATCAGCATCAGCCAGGCCAGCAGACCGCCCACCATGCCGTACCACAAACCGGTATACAGAAACGGACGGCGCACCCAGGCATTGGTACCGCCCACCAGTTTTACCACACGGATTTCATCCACCCGCGCGGCAATAGCCAAACGTATGGTGTTGCCGACCACCAGCAGAATAGCCAGCGCCAGTAACAGCCCCAGCACCCAGATCAGGCGCTCAGCCAGTGCCAGCATCGCCAGCAGACGTTCGACCCAGGCCATATCCAGCTGTACCGAATCCACCAGCTGATAATTCTGCAGTTTCCCCACCAGCACGGACAGTTGCTGCTGACTCACACCCAGTGGCGGCTCCACAAGAATGACCGATGGCAGTGGGTTTTCTGGCAGAAATTCCAGCGCTGCCTGCAAACCGCTGTTGGCACGAAAATCATCCAGCGCCATATCAGCATCAATCAGTTCAGTGCTGCTGACGGAATCCAGCGTCTGAATACGACGTTCCAGCTGCTGCGCCTGCTCGACTTCCGTTCCCGGTAACAGGTACAGGGTGATGCGGCCGGATTCCTGAAAGCGGCCACTGAGCTGTTCCATATTATCCAGCGCCATCCACAGCGCACCAGGCAGAGTCAGAGCGATGGCGATCACCATCCAGGTCAACAGACTACCCAGCGGGTTGGCCAGCAACCGGATGAGCGTTTCCACCGCCACCAGCTGATGGTTGGCAGCCCAGGCACTGAGTTGTTTACGGGTATCAACGGACTGCAGCGAAGCGCCAGTGGCAGCGGTTTTAGGCTGACGGTTATCAGACATACTGACCTCCGGCGATCAGTGCGTCTTCGTGCAGCTGACCGTGATCGAGAATCAGACGGCGATGGCCGAGGCGTTCCACCAGTGCGATATCGTGGGTGGCAATCAGCACGGTAACGCCCACCTGCTGAAAGCGCATAAACAGATTCATGATTTCGGCCGACAGCTCCGGATCGAGGTTACCGGTCGGTTCATCCGCCAGCAGCAGCGGTGGTTTATTAACAACGGCACGGGCGATGCCCACACGTTGTTGTTCACCACCGGAGAGTTCAATCGGATTGCGTTTTTCCATACCCAGCAGGCCGACTGAGTCGAGCGCAGCACGCACCCGGCGGCCAGCTTCCGCCGGGGTGTAACCGGCAATCTGTAAAGGCAGGGCAATATTGTCGTAGACGCTGCGGTCAAACAGCAGTTGGTGATTCTGAAACACCACACCGATTTTGCGGCGCAGGTAAGGCACCTGACCGGCGCGCAGCTTGCCGAGGTTAAGACCATCGACAAACACCTGACCACGGCTCGGGTGTTCCATCTGCATCATCAGTTTCAGCAGGGTACTTTTTCCGGCACCACTGTGTCCGGTGAGAAAGGCAAATTCACCGCGATCAAGTTCAAAGCTGACGCCGCTCAGTGCTTCCTTGCCGCCCGGGTAGCGCTTGCTGACCCGGTCAAACCGTACCATGGGGTTGCCTGTACTCATGGTGCCCGCTGTCCTCGCTGTTCTTCTTATGCGGCGGTTTATCCGCCGTTATTCGGCTTCACGCTGAAACAGTGCGCGAGTGAATTCTTCCGCGTTAAATGTTCGCAGATCATCGATGCCTTCGCCGACACCAATGTAACGCACCGGCAGACCAAACTGCTGCGCCAGCGCGAAAATAATACCGCCCTTGGCGGTGCCATCGAGTTTGGTCAGGGTAAGGCCTGTTACGCCCACCGCCTGCTGGAACTGTTTCGCCTGATTAATGGCGTTCTGACCGGTACCGGCATCCAGTACCAGCATCACTTCATGCGGTGCACTGTCATCCAGTTTCTTCATGACCCGCACAACCTTTTCCAGTTCCTGCATCAGGTTGTCTTTGTTGTGCAGTCGGCCAGCCGTATCGGCAATCAGGATGTCAGCCTTACGTGCCTGCGCCGCTTGCAGCGCATCGAACAATACGGATGCCGAGTCGGCACCGGTATGCTGCGCAATCACCGGCACATTATTGCGCTCGCCCCATACCTGCAGCTGCTCAACAGCCGCCGCACGGAAGGTATCACCAGCAGCCAGCATGACACTCTTACCCTGACTCTGAAACTGCTTGGCCAGCTTACCGATGGTGGTGGTTTTACCCACACCATTAATACCAACCATCAGGATCACGTACGGCTTGTGGCTGGCATCGATTTCCAGCGGTGCCTGCACGGCATTCAGGGTGTCCTGCAATTCGGAGATCAGCGCTTCGTACAGCGCATCAGAGTCTTTCAGCTCTTTGCGTGACACACGATCCGTCAGACGCTGCATGATGCTCTGGGTCGCTTCAACGCCCACATCCGCCATGATCAACTGGGTTTCCAGCTCTTCCAGCAGATCTTCATCAATTTCTTTTTTGCCCAGCAGCAGATTGGCCAGACCATCGGTCAGACCGCTGCGGGTTTTGCTCAGTCCCTGACGAATACGGGCGAAAAAGCCCGGCTTTTTACTGTCCTGATTATCCAGCGGCTTATCTTTTACCGCAGCCAGCTCAGCACTGAGTGCCGGCGCTTCGCTGGCAACCGCTGCCTCTTCTGCCACTTCAGGCTGAGGCGTTTCTTCGGCCTCTTCAGCGAGCGCTTGCTCTGGTTCAGGTTCAAGGTCTGCCGCTGGCTCAGCGACCACGGCAGCTTCAGCAATGGCCACTTCCTCAACGGAGGTGTCTTCAGGGTCAGCAACTTCACTGCTTTGCGCCTGCTCCGCTAGCTGCTCTTCAGCCTCAGCGGTTTCCTGCGTTTTCTTCTTGCGCTTAAAAAAATCGAACATCGGTTACTCAGAAATCCAATCGGGGATAACAACGCACCGGCCGGGAAATGTGAACGCGCTGCAACGAACTGCAGCAGCCATGGTATTTTCTCTGGCGGTATCCGCCCGCTATCCTACCATCATTCGGCAGGAATCGCGCATGACTGCCTGATCACAGCCACCGGAGGTGTTTTCACCATGTTGCATGGATTAAGTCGTACCGCGCTGAACATAATTATCATCGTCTGTCTGCTGCTGATCAGCTGGATTCACCTGTCACAGAAAGATATCGAAAACGAACCACTGGAGCCTCTGCAACTACCGTCACTCAACAGTGGCGAATGGACGTACTGGACAAACAACGAAGGAGTCAGCGTCCTGCTACGCGCCGGAGGCAACACCGATGGCGGCTGGCTGTTGCTGCGTGGCCAGCAGAAGAGCCAGCCGTTGTTTCTGCCTGCCAGCAACTGGGCCGATGCTTTACGGCCACAACTCGCGTCCTTGCCCGGCAAAGAAGAAGCCGCAGCTGTCGTAATCAGCGGTCCGTGGCCAGTATCCGAGCAGCAGGCGATGGCAGCGCTGGTGATTCAGCAGCAACAACTGCATGGCGGCAATGGGTCGCGCCAACACTGGGACAGCTGTCTGCGTCAGCACAGCGCAGGTGCTTTGTGGCTGGCCGATCAGTTGTCATTGCCATGGTACAAACTGGCACAACTAACCCGGAGCCAGGCCGAAACACTCTCGCCGCCGGCCCGTACAGAGTGGGCGGACTGGCGCCTGCAACGCAGCCGTGAATTGCGCCGCCAGTGGCAGGATGAACAGGGGCTGATCGACATTCAGGCCGATCTTGCCTACCATCGCCTGCCCGATGGCACCTACCAGGCACTGTATCAGTCGCTGGCCGATGCCCAGAAAACCGAAGTAACCGAGGCAATGCATTGCCTGCCGTCACAACAGGGTTCCCCGAATGAGTAAACATGCCTCCCACCAGCTGCGTATTATTGGTGGTCAATGGCGTTCACGCCGACTGCGCTTTCCTGCCGTGGATGGCCTGCGCCCGACCCTGGACCGGGTACGTGAAACCGTTTTCAACTGGCTGCAGTTTGACGTCGAAGGCGCGCGCATTCTTGATGCCTTTGCCGGCAGCGGGGCACTGGGTTTTGAGGCGCTGTCACGCGGTGCCAAAGAAGTGATATTTCTGGAAAAGAACGCCAGCGCTGCACTGCAGATAAAGGACAATCTGAAGCTACTGGAAGCACACAATGCCCAGGTATGGGCAGGGGATGCACTGCTGTGGATGGAGCAGAACCCGGAGCCTTTTGATCTGGTATTCCTCGATCCGCCTTTTCACAAAGACCTGCTGCAGCCAGCCATCGACAAACTGGAATTGTTGCCCGGTGCGCTGATTTACATTGAGCACGAAGCCACGCTGAAGCCGCAATTTCCTGCTAACTGGGCGGAAAAGAAAAACAAGACGACCAAGGAATTCACCTTCCGTCTGTTTCAGGTACTGGCCTGAGGTCAACCGCCCGGCATCAGTTCGCAGGCGCGCAACGTTGCCTGCCAGGCCTGAATATGACGCTGATTCGCGGCCAGAAAAGCCGCGCGCGCCTGATGCACCGCCGCCAGCCATTGTGTAAACGCTGGCGGTAACACCGTCCCCTGCATACGTTGCTCAATAACCGTCAGACGTTCCAGCAACTGTCGACCCGCACGGTCGGTGCGAGCCAGATAAGGTTGCACCCGCGCAGCATAAATTTTCACAAACACATTATTCAGAATCTCGGCCTTTGGCGTTCGCCGCCCCATCGGGCACAAAGGCCGTTGCTGCTGGCGCTGCTGTAAAAGCGCGGCAACATCATTAAGAGTTCGGGTCAGCAGCCACTGACTGGCTAACCAGCGGCCGGCACTTTCCGACAACAGCAAAGCCTGCAACCGGGCTTCCATAGCACTGGTTGTCGGCCACTGCAGACGTTCAATCGCCAGACCTTGCGCCAGCGCGTAATCGAGTGCCTCCAGACCATGCTGCAGATGCGCATCATCCGCGTCCTGCCAGTCGAGAGGCGCTGCTGCCGTTGCAGTAAAAGCCTGCCATTCAAGTCCACTAAACCAGGCGTTCCACCAGTAGTGCATACGTGCGGCCTTCTTACTGGCCAGCGCCTGCGCCAGTTTATCCGCAAGCGCGGCATCCTGAGCGCGCAGTGTCTGCACGCATTGCGGGCCATAACGCAGAATATCCAGCTCATACGGCAGCGTCTGACTGGCAGCTGCAACTTTCGCCAGCGAGGTGTTTTTTTCACTGACGGCCGCCGCCATTCGGCATTCAGACAGCGACAGATATTCCAGCAGATTGAGTGCCGAGTCGGGCAAGGGCAGACGGTTATGCACCGCGGCAGCGCGGTTTACCCGTGGCGGCGAGGCAGAGGTGGCAGGACTGAGCTCTAACACCCGCGCAACCCGCTGCTGATAATCCTGCAGCTGGTCGGTCGGGCTCTTTGTGCAGCCGCACAGGAGTGCGGCAAGAAACAGAAAAAGGGCTGCGTCAGCGGCTGGCCAGCCAGGCCGGCCGTGGCATATAGCGACGTTGCAGTTCATTCATCACATCCTGATACTCGGCTGTGAGGTACGGCCGCTCCAGAGCGAACACCTGATAAATACCACCCTGCAGTAATTCCGGCGAGATAGCATCCGCTTCGTCATTCAGCAGGTTGCAGCGCAGGAAAGAGAACCAGGAGGTCACCACAATCCAGGTATTCAGCGCCAGTCCGGCAATGTCTTCCTCACTGGCAGCAATAATTCCAGCCTTTTCCAGACCGGTAAAAATCGCCTCTACCCGCTGCAGGCAAAGACGAAAAAAATCGCGATAGCGGGCATGCAGTTCGGCATCCGCCAGCAGCAGGTGCTCCATATCACGGTGCATGAAACGGTAGTCCCACAGCCCATTAAATACACCCTGCAGATAATTCAGCTTATCCAGTGGTTGCAGCGCACGATCGGTCGGCACCTGCAGAATATTCAGCACCCTTGCCTCATAGCGTTCAAACAGAGCGAAAATAATGCCCTGCTTGTTCTTGAAATGGTAATACAGGTTACCTGGCGAAATGCCCAGATGGGCAGCGATGTGATTGGTCGTTACTTTGCGCTCACCCTGCTCATTAAACAGTTGCAGACTGGCGTCTAAAATTCGGTCTTTTGTGCTCATAGCTGCGCATTATCGCCGGTTGTGGAACAAAGTCATACAGCTGGCCGCAAATGCCACACATCCGTCATTGACCTTGACTCGAAATCTTTTAGAGTAAACACTCTAGACATAATTAGAATAATTACTCTAACCCAGATTTTTCCGGATAACACCCCCAGCTGAGGATTCCGATATGGTCGCTACCGTAACCAGCATTCACGCTCCTGATCAGGAGCTGGCGCGCATGACATCCCTGTTCCAGCAACAGCAGCAGGCGTTTCGCCAGCATCCGATGCTGCAGGCCAGCGAGCGTATTGCCGATCTTAAACGCCTGAAAGAAGCCGTACTCAGCTATCAGGACGAGCTGGCGACCGCCGTAAATCAGGATTTCAGCTGCCGTTCGAAAGATGAAACCCAGATCGCCGAGATCATGACTTCCGTACACGGTATCGACTACGCCATCAAACACCTGAAAGGCTGGATGAAACCGTCACGTCGCCAGGTGAGCATGCTGTTTGCACCGTCCCACAACCATGTGATGTACCAGCCACTGGGCGTGGTCGGCATTATGGTGCCATGGAACTATCCGATTCAGCTGGCGATCCTGCCGCTGGCGACGGCACTGTCCGCCGGTAACCGCGCCATGATCAAAATGTCGGAATTCACTCCAGCCACCAACAAAGTGCTGCAGAAAATGCTGGCCAGTATTTTCAGTGAACAGCAGGTAGCCGTGATCGAAGGTGAAGTGGAAGTTTCGTCAGCCTTTGCCGAACTGCCATGGGACCACCTGGTGTTCACCGGTTCAACCGCCGTCGGCAAGATCGTGATGGCGGCAGCAGCGAAAAACCTGACACCGGTTACGCTGGAACTGGGCGGTAAGTCACCGGCGATTATTGCTCCGGGTGCCAACCTCAAAGACGCAGTCGAGCGCATCTGTTTTGGTAAGTCACTGAATGCCGGTCAGACCTGTATTGCACCGGACTACATTCTGCTGCCAGAGGGCCAGCAACAGGCGTTTATTGATACCTATAAAGCCACCTTCGCACACATGTACCCGAGAGTTCGCGACAATGACGACTACACCGCCGTGGTCAACGAGCGACAGTTCCAGCGTCTGCAATCCTGGGTTGCCGATGCGAAAGAGAAAGGTGCCGACATCACGGTGGTAAACCCAGCCAATGAAGACTTCTCCGGCACCCGCAAAATGCCACTGCACATTGTGCAGAACGGCAGTGCTGACATGAAGGTGATGCAGGAAGAACTGTTCGGCCCGATTCTGCCGGTGGTGCCATACCGTTCGCTGGACGATGCCATCGACTACGTTAACGATCGCGATCGTCCGCTGGCGCTGTACTTTTTCAGCTACGACAAAGGCCAGCAGAAGAAAATTCTGGAACGCACTCACGCCGGTGGTGTATCCATTAACGACACCCTGATGCACATCGCCCAGGATGACATGCCATTCGGTGGCGTCGGCCCATCCGGCATGGGTCACTACCACGGCAAGGAAGGCTTCGTTGCACTGTCTAAAGCCAAAGCGGTACACCGTAAAGGCAAATTCAACAGTGGCCAGTTCATCTACCCGCCATACGGTGGTGCTATCCAGTCTCTGATCAAAAAAATCTTCATCCGCTGAGACCTGACATGCTGAAAATAACAACAACAAGACGCGGGTTTATGCAGCTGGGCACCGCCTCAGCTGCCGCCCTGACTGTGGGTGGATCGCTTGCTGCACTGACCGGTTGCAGCAAAGCACCTGCCGCCAGCGGTTATAAAGTATTGCGCGAAGGCGACGTTCGTTTCTTCCGTGCCATTGCCCCGGTAGTGCTCGACCAGAGCTATCCGGGAACCCTGGGCGAGCAGGCTCCCGAACGCCTTCTGCACAGCCTTGACCGCCTGATCGGCACCCTGCAGGACTATGCCCAGAGCCAGCTGCTGATGCTGCTTGATGTCATGCAGGTGGCACCACTGCGCGCCGCTATGGGGGCACCATGGGCCGACTGGGAAAAGGTGTCCCATGCCGACATTGATGCCTTTATGCAGGACTGGAAAAGCAGCAGTATCCAGCTCAAACGTATGGGCTACGGCTCTCTCTGTAAGCTGCTGACCATGTGCTGGTACAGCCAGCCTGAAACCTTTGTCACCACCGGCTATCCGGGACCACCGAAGAAAATCCCGGCCTGAGCACCATTACAGAGAGAATAAACATGCAGAATACAGAACAACGTCAGCCTCATGTGCCTGTGGTGGCTGGCATCTCCGACCCGATTCTGGAAGGTATCAGCAACGGCTGGAACGTCCATGAGTCGACCGATCTTGCCGATGGCACCCTGCTGGAAGCCGATGTCATTATTATTGGCACCGGCGCCGGCGGCGGCACCTCCGCTGAAATCCTGTCGAAAGCCGGTTTTCGCGTACTGATGCTGGAAGAAGGCCCGCTGAAAAGCACCAATGACTTCCGCATGGATGAGCGCGAAGCATACCGCGACCTGTATCAGGAAAGTGCAGGCCGCATGAGTAAGGACGGCGCCATGTCGATCCTGCAGGGCCGCTGCGTGGGTGGAACCACGGTGATTAACTGGACGTCCAGTTTCCGTACACCGGAACCAACCCTGAATTACTGGGCGGATGAATTCAAGGTCGCGGGCTTCAGTAAAGATGACATGGCCCCCTGGTTCGAACGCATGGAAGAGCGCCTTAACGTGGCTCCGTGGCAGGTGCAGCCAAACGAAAACAACTCCGTTCTGGCGCGTGGTGCGACCAAGCTGGGTATCGACTGGCACCAGATTCCGCGCAACGTAGCAGGCTGCTGGAACCTGGGCTTCTGCGGTACCGGTTGTCCGACCAACGCCAAGCAATCGATGCTGGTTACCACTATTCCGGAAGCGTTGAACAACCAGTCGCAACTGGTTTACAGCGCCCGTGCTGAACGCCTGATTTTTGAAGGCAGTAAAGTCGCAGGGGTCGAAATCACGGCGCTGGATAAAGACTATCAGCCAAGTGGTAAAATGCTGCTGGCGCGTGCCCCGCATGTCGTCATGGCCTGCGGCGCCATTAACGGTCCGGCATTACTGTTACGCTCCGGTGCACCCGACCCGCAGAAGCGTATCGGTAAGCGTACCTTCTTCCACCCGACCACCTTCTGCTTCGCCGAATTTGATCAGTTGATTGACCCCTATTACGGCGCGCCACAGTCCATCTACTCCGACCATTTTCAGTGGCTGGAAGTGAGTGGTAAGGCTGGCTATAAACTCGAAGTACCGCCACTGCATCCGGGGCTGACCTCCGTGCTGCTAATGGGTCATGGCCATAAGAACTTCGCCGATATGGAAAAACTGCCAAACCTGCACGCCATGATCGCGTTACTGCGTGATGGTTTTCACCCGCAGAGTGAAGGCGGCAGCATTGAGCTTGCTGGCGACGGCACGCCGATTGTCGATTACGAAATCAACGATTACCTGTGGGATGGTGTGCGCCGCTCATGGCTGACCATGGCAGAAATTCAGTTTGCCGCCGGTGCCAAAGCGGTTCGTCCTTCGCATGTGGATGCACCCTGGTATCACAGCTGGGAAGAAGCGCAGAAAGGCATTAATGCGCTGGAGTTCCGCTCCAATGCCTTTACCGCAGGTTCTGCTCACTGCATGGGGGGTCTGGCGATGGGTGAAGACAAGAACAAGTGCATGGTCGACAGTGACGGTAAATATCACTACCTAGACAACCTGTACGTGTTTGATGGCTCAGCCTTCCCGACCAGTATTGGTGCCAATCCGCAACTTTCGATCTACGGCATGGCCTGCAAACAGGCTAATGCACTGGTGGAAAAACTCAGAAGCGCTCAGGGCAAAGCCTGATCCCTCGCACTGAGCAGAACAGGCGGGGTTCTCCCGCCTGTTTTATATTACCGAACACCTATATCTATAAAAGGAATATAATCGCGCCCGAGTTATAACGATAATAGCGGCTGGAGCGCGCGGGCTGACACTGGAATCCCTGTCAGGCCATATATTAATAGCTGTGTAATGCGCAGATATAAGAATACTTCTTATTTCAGTGATAGCAGGCTTTGATATAAGGCAATATAGCCCGGAACTCATATAGATATCTTTGCCATTTAATTGGCAGCGATCTGTGTTTTGTTTACTATGCGCCGCTCTAACCGCCCTTGAACAGGTCTTGCTATGAACATTGTTGTTTACCCGGGAACCTTCGATCCGATCACCAACGGCCACACCGATCTGGTGGAGCGTGCGGCCCGGATGTTCGATCACATCATTGTGGCGGTGGCATCAAACCCGAAAAAGAAACCAATGCTGGAGCTGGAATCACGCGTTGATCTGGCCAATAAAGTATTGGGTCATCTGGCGAACGTTGAAGTCGTTGGGTTTGATAACCTGCTCGCGGATTTTGTCCGTGAGAAAAACGCTAATGTGATTCTGCGTGGTTTGCGTGCGGTATCGGATTTCGAATACGAATTCCAACTGGCCAACATGAACCGCGTACTGGCGCCGAACGTTGAGAGCATGTTCCTGACGCCAGCAGAAAAGTATTCTTATATTTCATCTACCCTTGTGAGAGAGATCGCATCCCTCGGTGGCGATGTCAGCAATTTCGTACATCCGGAAGTTGCTAGTGCCCTGAAGAAGTGCGTCGCCCAATAACGTCCCTGACGGAGGTAAGTCATGGCTCTGATTATTACTGACGAATGCATCAACTGTGATGTATGTGAACCAGAATGTCCTAACGAAGCGATTTCTGCTGGTGAGGAAATCTACGTCATCGATCCGGCTAAATGCACCGAGTGCGTAGGTCACTACGATGAGCCACAGTGCCAGCTGGTATGTCCGGTTGACTGCATCCCACAGGATGACAACAACATGGAAACCCAGGAAGAACTGGAAGCGAAATACGAAAAGCTGACAGGCAAAAAAATCGCCTGATGCCGGTTTCGCAGGCGGTTGCACCTGAGAGAGCACTGCCACACACTAAGGCCTCCTGACACGGAGGCCTTTTTTATGTCCGCAGCATGGCGACATCTGACAGCACTCACGCTCACCCTCTGGCTTGGTGCCTGCAGCCAGACAACGCCGGATAGCATCAGCAACACGCCAGCACAAAGTGCCATTGCCAGTGCCCATCCAGCCGCGACCGAAGCCGGCATGGCAGTGCTGCGCGAAGGTGGTAATGCCTTCGATGCCGCCATCGCCGTTGCTGCCAGTCTCGGTGTGGTTGAACCCTACAGTGCAGGTCTGGGCGGCGGTGGATTCTGGCTGCTATACGATGCCCAGCAGAAAAAATATCGCTTTATCGATGCGCGGGAAAAAGCGCCACTGGCCGCTCACCGCGACTACTACCTTAATGACGACGGCACGGTTGATCGCGACCGCGCAGTCAACGGCCCCGGTGCTGCGGCTATTCCCGGTCAGGCAGCCGCTTTTGCTCATATCGCCAGTCACTACGGTACGCTGCCACTGGCGCGCACTCTGCAAGCCGCAATTGACCAGGCGCAGAACGGCTTCGCCGTCGATGACCACTACCGCATGCTGATGAACTATCGCCTGCAGGCGGTGCGGCGCTATCCCCACAGTGCCTCTGTTTTTCTTGATAACAATGAGATTCCTCAGCAAGGCTATATTCTGCGGCAGCCGGATCTGGCCGCGACGCTGCAGCGCCTGGCAAAGCACGGGCACGATGGCTTTTACAACGGAGAAACCGCACAGCGCCTGCTGAAAGCCGTAAAACAGCACGGCGGCGACTGGCAGACTGAAGACCTGAGAAGCTATCAGGTCATTGAGCGCGAGCCCTTGCGCGTCCGTTTTGGCAACACCGAAGTCATCAGCGCTCCCCCGCCCTCATCCGGTGGCATCGCGCTGATCCAGATGCTGAACATGCTCAGTCAGACTCACTGGCGGACACTGGATAACATTGCGCAAACCCATCTGCTGGTTGAGATCATGCGCCGTGCCTACCACGATCGTGCCCGGTTCCTTGGTGACCCGGATTTTGTCGACGTACCGACCGAGCAACTGATATCAGAACAGCACAATGCGCAATGGCTCAGTAGTGTGCGCATGGACCAGGCGACACCAAGTCTCAGCCTGAAAGGCCCGGCCAATATTTCTGAGGGTTTTCACACCACGCATCTGTCAGTCATAGATCAGGCGGGCAACATGGTGTCAGCCACACTGAGCATCAACCTGCCATTCGGCTCCGCCTTTACCGCCGCAGGCACCGGCATTTTACTGAACAATGAAATGGACGACTTTTCTGCCGCGCCCGGCGCCGCCAACGCCTACGGACTGACCGGCAACGAAGCCAATGCGATCGCTCCGGGTAAACGGCCATTATCGAGTATGACACCGACCATCGTTCGTTCACCGCAGCAAACAGCCGTTATCGGTACCCCCGGAGGCAGCCGTATCATTACCATGGTGTTGCTGGGCACACTCGAACATTTGCAGGATAAACCGGTTGATGACTGGGTTAGCCGCAAGCGTTTTCACCACCAGTATTTACCGGATGTGATTCAGCACGAACCGGATACGTTCAGTAGTGAGGAAAAAGCAGCTCTGCAGGCTCTGGGTCATCAGTTAAAGGATGTCGGCCGCCGCTACGGCAACATGCAGGCCATCCTCTGGGATCACGAGAGCCGGCAGGTCAGCGCCGCCTCAGATCCACGCGCCATCGGTCAAGCCAGTATTGAGCCCTTATGATTCTGTTCTATCTGAAAAAAGTGATCGGCATGCTGCTGATGCCAATTCCGCTAACCCTTATCGGCCTGATTTGCGGGCTGCTGCTGATGCGCCGTCGGCCATTCGCTGGCAAAGGACTCATCCTGCTGTCGACAATCTGGCTGGCCGCCACCAGCTGGCATCCTGTTGCCGATCAACTGCTGGCGCCCTTTGAGGACGACTTCCCGCTATTCAATATTCAGCAACCAGTCGCCACCGTGGTGGTACTGGGCGGCTGTCATCACTCATCTGATCAGGTTCCGGCAGCGGCACAGCTGTGTTCGTCGTCGCTGTTTCGCCTCACCGAAGGCCTGCGTATTCTGGCTGCCAACCCACAGGCACGGTTGTTTGTATCTGGCTATGCCGGCAGTGATTCACGCGCTCATGCGGATGTGATGGCGGACATCGCCATTGCCATGGGTGTCGATGCGGCAAGCATCAAAACCTTCCCGGCCGCACGCGATACCGAGGAAGAAGCTCAGTTAATGGCCCCGCTACTGGGATCAGAGCCGTTTGCACTGGTCAGTGAAGCCTCCCATCTGCCACGTGCGATGATGTTTTTCACAAAACAGGGGCTCTCCCCCATTGCTGCACCGGCAGTAAAATTCAGTGCTGAGCATTCGGACTGGCGTATTGAGGCTTCTGCCGCGTACAAGAGCGAGCGCGCTATGTATGAAACGCTGGGCAGACTGTGGCAGGCGGTTAAACCCTGAAACAAAAACGGGAGGCCCTGGCGGAACCTCCCGTTGCGATAACCCTGATGCCGGGTCTCAGAACATATAGCTGATGTTCAGATCCAGCGCATCGAGGCTGACATCAAAGTTTTTGTCGGTATCTTCCAGTTTGTAGCTGGTGTATTCCAGACCAACGCGGAAGCTGTCACCCAGGTCACCGTCCACACCAACACCCCAGAGGAAGTCGTTGCCGGATGAATTCGTGGTGGCACCACCATCAACATCGGTTTCTGCCGTCCAGTGATGCAGGCCCAGCTTAAACATCAGATCCATACCGCCGAATATTTCACGGCCAAAGCGCGAAACAATCTGATAGGACTTAGCGGTCGTTGTGGTGGTCGGCGTTAAGTCATCCAGCTCAATATCGCCCAGATAACGGCCACCGATCATCACATCAAAGCGGCTCTCGTCGCTCAGCTCAAAATGAGTACCCAGATAAACACCGTAATCCGGACCAGTGCCCGATTCATCGCCGGCATCCAGATTGGCAACACCACCACTGAGCATCACAAAGTTGCGGATGTCCTTGCCGTCGCCTTCACGCAGGTTGCCAACTTCGTTTTCGATTTTGCCGCAGCCGAGGCAACGGACAAAGGCCGCCTGCAGTGGCGTTACCACCAGAGCTTCAGCCGCTTCGTCCGCATTTCCACCCAGCAGGGTAAATGGCAGAGTGGCGCCATACACCAGCGCGCCGGCCTGAGAAAGTACAAAGTACAGAGGACGTGCCACCACGGCATCGGCGACCATTGCACCGGCGCTTGGCGTCTCATCAATCCTTTCTGCGCTGGCGAGGGAGCTAACGCCCAGCAACGCAGTAGCCACTGCAATCTTCAGTGGGTTCCGTAATGCCGTCATCAGTTGCATTGTCCTTCCTCTTAATATGCAAATGTGAATAGTCTGAATATATCAGCACCTGTGCATAAGGTCACGGGGCTGTCTGTGCACCACGTCTGGTTCCTGCAAGCTAATTGCCTTATCGCTGGCAGGATGGGCAGTAAACTGTCGCGCGCTGCCCCTGACGGATTTCCTTCAGGGTCGTATTGCAGAACTTACATGGCTGTCCGCCGCGTCCGTATACAAACAACTGCTGGGCAAAATAACCAGGTTTGCCATCACCGCCAACAAAGTCGCGCAATGTCGTTCCACCCTGTTCGATTGCCGCCGCCAGTACCGTCTTAATTTCTGCCACCAGCCGCTCATAGCGCTGCTTACTGATTTTGCCCGCCGCGGTCTGCGGACGAATACCCGCTTTGAACAAACTTTCATTAGCGTAGATATTGCCGACCCCAACCACGACTTTGCCGTCCATGATAAAAGTCTTAATCGCCTGACTCTTACCACGCGAGCGCTGGAACAGATAAGCCGCATCGAAAGCATCCGACAGAGGCTCAGGGCCGAGATGGGTCAGATGTTCACTGTCCGCACCCGGTGCAACCCATAACAAGGCTCCGAAGCGGCGCGGGTCGTGATAACGCAGCACCTTACCATTCGAGAGCTGCCAGTCGATATGATCATGACCGCCGGGATCCTCGCTGGCTTCCACCAGCCGCAATGACCCCGACATGCCGAGATGCCAGATGGCCGTACCTTTCGCCGTTTCAACCAGAATGTATTTTGCGCGACGACTCAGCGAAACAACCTTCTCGCCTTCCAGAGAGTGGATCTCGTCACTTACCGGCCAGCGCAACTTAGGCTGACGCACAATGATTTTGCTGATGATCTGATCTTTCAGCCAGGGCTCAATACCACGCTTGGTGGTTTCGACTTCCGGTAACTCAGGCATAACATCCGCCGTTTCAGGACTATGAATACTGACGTGGATTATTAGGGATCAGCTGAAAATGACAAGCAGGCATCAGGCGTCCGGCGTCCGGCGTCCGGCGTCCGGCGTCCGACTTACATTCAGCCATAAAAAAACCCGGCCGGAGCCGGGTTTTTCAAGAAACCGGAATCAATTACTTGATCTTGGCTTCTTTGTACATAACGTGCTTGCGAACAACCGGATCAAATTTTTTGATCTCGAATTTTTCTGGCATGTTACGCTTGTTTTTGTCTGTAGTGTAGAAGTGACCGGTACCGGCACTGGACACAAGACGGATCTTATCGCGTGGCATAACTGGTCTCCTTAGACTTTCTCGCCGCGTGCACGCAGCTCGGCCAGTACTGCATCGATACCTTTCTTATCGATGATGCGCATACCCTTAGTGGAAATACGCAGACGTACAAAACGGTTTTCGCTCTCTACCCAAAAACGATGGTATTGCAGGTTAGGCAGAAAACGGCGCTTGGTTTTGATGTTGGAGTGGGAAACGTTGTTTCCTACTACAGGACCTTTGCCTGTAACTTGGCAAACCTTAGACATTTGATCTTCGCCCCGATTCTTAACTGTATCGAAATCTGTAAATTCGTTACCAACCGTGGGCGTTAGTCACCTTGTTAGGATGACCTTGGACGACCCTGGCTGAAATGAGCTGCGCTTTATACCAAAACACCTGACAGGCCGCAAGCGAAAGGTCGTTTTTTATACGAATAAGCCGCTGTTGAGTGCCTTCTTATAGCCATCCTCGTTCAGCGAAGGAAACTGCATAGCCATCTCCTATTACAAGATGATCCAGCACCCGTATATCGACCAGCCCCAGCGCCTGCTGCAATCGATCAGTTATTGCCCTGTCGGCCTGACTGGGCTCAGCGACCCCGGACGGATGATTGTGCGCCAGGATTACGGCCGCAGCACCCTGAGCCAGTGCCTGCTTCAGCACCTCGCGCGGGTACACGGCAGCGCCATCAATGGTGCCGCGGAATAATTCCTGATATTTGAGTACCCGATGCTGACTATCCAGAAACAGACAGGCAAATACCTCGTGACTGAGGTCGCGCATCTGCGCCTGCAGAAAACGCCGGGTCAGTTCAGGGCTGGTCAGTGCATCGGTGCGTTGTAACTCTTCCGCAAGATGACGGCGAGCCATTTCCAGCACCGCCTGCAGCTGCGCATATTTGGCGCTACCCAGGCCCAGCGGCTGACAGAAAGCTTGCTGATCAGCAGTCAACAGGCCACGCAAACTGCCAAAATCGACGAGCAGGTCTCGCGCCAGATCTACCGCACTCTTTCCTTTAACACCGGTACGCAAAAAAATCGCCAGTAGTTCCGCGTCGGACAATTGCTGTGCGCCGCGGCTAAGCAGCTTTTCACGCGGACGCTCCTCCGCAGGCCAATCCGTAATCGCCATGTAACCTCCCTGTCACAGCGCTGCAGAAGGCGCACTTTTTACAGTTAGCACCCTCTGCTGAATTTCGTATAACTTCCCTTTATACTCAGAAGCATTCTAGTCAGCCCGAAAGCCGCCATGCAACAGCTCACAAACAAACGCATTCTCCTCGGAATCACCGGCGGTATCGCCGCCTACAAATCTGCAGAACTGGTCCGTTTTCTGAAAAAAGCCGGCGCCGATGTGCGCGTGGTGATGACCAATGGCGCGATGGAATTCATTACACCGCTTACATTGCAGGCTCTGTCCGGCAATCCGGTACACCATGAATTACTCGATTCTGATGCTGAAGCTGGTATGGGGCACATCGAGCTGGCGAAGTGGGCAGACCTGATGCTGGTCGCCCCGGCGTCGGCAAATTTTATCGCGCGCCTGACCCAGGGCATGGGCGACGACCTGCTGACCACCATCAGTCTGGCCACTGAAGCGCCGCTGGCACTGGCGCCAGCCATGAATCAGGCCATGTGGCTCGATCCGATTACTCAGGCCAACATCGGTCGTCTGATCGACCTTAAAGGCAGCAAACTGTTCATGTTTGGCCCGGCCGAAGGCGGTCAGGCCTGCGGCGACACAGGCCCGGGACGCATGCTTGAGCCAGCGGACATTGCAGAGCGCGCAGCCAGCTTATTTGAGAGCGGCTCACTGACGGGCGCCCGTGTGGTAATTACCGCCGGTCCGACACGGGAAGCAATTGATCCTGTGCGCTATATTTCTAATCACAGCTCCGGAAAAATGGGATACGCGCTGGCCGAAGCGGCGCGCGATGCCGGAGCCCAGGTCACTCTGATCAGTGGCCCGGTGAACCTGCCAGCACCGGAACGTGTACAGGTAATCGATGTTGTCAGCGCCCGCGATATGCTGGAGGCCTCGCTGGCACGCATGGGTCACTGCGATATTTTTATCGCCAGCGCCGCCGTTGCCGACTATCGCCCGTTATCGCCAGAAGCCCAGAAAATCAAAAAGAGTGGCGAAACCGTTGAACTGACGCTGATTAAAAACCCGGACGTAGTGGCCACTATCGCCGCTCATGAACAGCGTCCATTTACGGTTGGTTTTGCCGCCGAGACACAGGATGTAGACAGTTATGCCAGAGGCAAACTGGTTGCCAAGAAACTCGACATGATCGTTGCCAACGATGTATCCCGCAACGACATTGGCTTTAACAGTGATATGAACGCTGTGTCTGTGTTCTGGAATGAAAACCAGCAGAGCTTTGCACCAAGGAGCAAAACCGGCCTGGCTATCGAACTGATTGAACTGATTGCACACCGCTATCAGCACTACAATGACAACCCCCGGTCAGAGGCCGAATAAGGAACAAAATGCAAAAGTTACAGGTAAAACTGCTCGATGAACGTCTGGGCAACAGCATCCCGATGCCAGAATACGCAACCACCGGATCTGCTGGTCTGGACCTGCGTGCCTGTCTCGATGCACCACTGACTCTGCATCCTGGTGAAACCCAGCTGATTCCTACCGGCATGGCCATCTACATCGAAGACCCATCGCTGGCAGCCATGATTCTGCCGCGTTCAGGGCTGGGCCATAAGCACGGTATCGTACTGGGCAATCTGGTCGGGCTGATCGACTCCGACTATCAGGGCCAGCTGATGGTCAGCTGCTGGAACCGGGGCAAAGACAGTTTCACCATCGATATTGGTGAGCGCATCGCGCAGCTGGTGCTGGTACCTGTGGTGCAGGCAGAGTTCAGTATCGTTGAAGAATTTAAGGAAACCGAACGCGGCGCCGGTGGCTTTGGCCATACCGGACGTGGCTAAGCCCGAGGCGGTTTAAAGACCCGGGATATAACAATAATCCGGCGCAGAGAAAGGCATTACTGCGCCTTCCGAGAAAGGAAGCTTTATGAGCGCCAATGCCCGCGCCCCGAAGCGGACCATCATCATGTACAGCCGGATTACCATCTGGCTGGCGCTGTTATTCATAACAGGCGGGATGGCGGTCCAGAGTCTTCAGGTCAACCTGTTCACCCAGTCGGATGTCGACCGGGCCTTCACCGAAGCCATGGCCGAACAGATGAGCCATGCATTACGAACCCGTCTTGACGATACCCGTCGACTGCAAAGCGCCGCCAGTAATCACCCGCTCACAGTTCAGGCACTGGAGATGAATGACGTCCAGTGGCGTTCAACCCTGCGCCAGTTCCTGCCAGGTGTCACCAGCCTGAAACTGATCCGACGCAGTGATGCGATGGGACTGCAGCTGACTCATGGTTATGCCGTTCAGGAACTGGTCAGTCGCACGCTGAATGGTGCCGACATGCGTATGGAAGCGGTGATGCGGGATGGCGAACTGCACTTTTTCTGGGCTTCGCCGATCCGCAACGACATGAAGCGCATCGTTGGAGTCCTGCTGGCAGAATACGGCTCCGGCTGGCTGGCACAGTTCCAGAATGCCACTACCCGCAATATGGGCCAGGTGGTGGTCAACCAGTTTGTTGGCAACGACCGCACCTCGGGGCTGGAAATCTTTCGCATGGGCAACACTCCCAAGCGTCAGGGCACCGTGGTCACCCAACCCATCAACGACTACTGGTACCTGACCTATGTGGCCGCCGACGAGCGCCCGCAGCTCAGTCTTGTGCCACTGGTGACGCCGTGGATTGTGGTGCTGATTGCAACGCTGCTGGGACTATTCCTGATGGTGGGTATGCAGAAGCGGGACATCCTGCGCAATCAGCTGAAGCTGCTGACTTACGTTCGCACACTGAGCCGCAAAGGCATCGATGAACGACCACAGTTTACCCTGCAGGTATTTCATGAAGTAGCTGACGCCATGCAGCACCTGATGAATACCATGCGCCCGCTGGCATCGTCCGATGCGGGAAAGTCACCAGCCCAGAGAGAACGAATGGACATATCTCTGCAGCAGCCACGCAAGGTCGCAACACCTCGTAAAGCTACTGCACAGGAGCCACTCTCTGGGCTGATGGTAGAAGAACTGGATCATGAAGATATACCGGCCATCAGTCCGGGCATCTTCCGCGCCTACGACATCCGCGGGGTCGTTGGCCAGGATCTGACCACAGAGAGTTGCTACTGGATAGGCCGCGCGATTGGCGCAGAAATCAAAGAACGTGGTTTCAGTAAGCTCAGCCTGGCCTGGGATGGGCGTCATTCCAGCCCGGAACTGGCGTCCGAGGTCAGCCGCGGGGTTACCGATGCCGGCTGTGACATCATCCACCTCGGCGCTCAGCCTACCGGCTTGCTGTACTACGCCACCCATCAGCTGGATACCCCCTGTGGTGTGGTCGTTACCGGCAGCCATAACCCGGCGGAGTTCAATGGCCTTAAGGTCGTTATTGATCAGCAACCACTGGCGCAGGACGCGCTGATGGCACTGTACCACCGTATTGCCCGCCAGGACCTGCCGAAAGGCCTGGGCCAGGTGGAAGAGCGCAATATCGAAGATGACTACATCGAACGCATTGAAGGTGATATCCAGATCAGCCGCGACCTGAAAGTGGTGGTCGATACCGGTAACGGCATTGCCGGGCCATTGATGCAACGCTTGCTCGAGCAACTGCATGTCGAAGCAGAGTGCCTGTACTGCGATGTCGATGGTTCTTTCCCGAATCATCATCCCGACCCATCCGAACCTGCCAATCTGAAGGCACTGCAGGACGCAGTGGTAGCTCAGGGTGCAGATCTGGGACTGGCGCTGGATGGTGACGGTGATCGGGTTTATCTGGTGGATAACCTCGGTAAGATCATCTGGCCGGATCGTATGCTGATGTTGCTCGCAGAAGACGTGCTGCCACGTAATCCTGGCCGCGACGTCATCTACGATGTTAAGTCGTCACGCCATCTGGCAGCACTGATCAGTCGTCATGGTGGTCGTCCGACCATGTGGAAAACCGGCCATTCACTGATGAAGCAGAAGATGCACGCATCCAATGCAGTAATCGGTGGCGAGTTCAGTGGTCATTTCTACATTGCCGACCGCTGGTACGGCTTCGACGATGGTCTCTATACGGCCGCTCGTCTGCTGGAAATTCTCAGCCAGCACAGTGACAGCGTCAGCGAAGTCTTTGCAGCCTTGCCTGAAGATGTCAGCACGGCGGAAATCAATATTGATACCGACGACGTGCGCAAATTCAGTCTGATCTCAGAACTGGCGGCAGACAGCGAGCTTACGGAAGGGGCTCGGGTCCTGCCGATTGACGGACTGCGCATCGAATTCAGTGATGCCTGGGGTCTGGTACGGGCGTCAAACACAACCCCACGCCTGACCCTGCGCTTTGCCGGAAATGACGACGCGGCAATTCAGCGTCTGCAGCTACGAATGAAGCAGGCACTTACCCGTCACGCGCCGGAACTCAAGGTTCCGTTCTGACCTTCTGCTCAATTCTCATTGGCGGGCGCCGCGAGGATAACGTTATAATGCGCCCCCAATGAGAGTTCTTCTCCTGTCCATGTTCAACTCTGCTCAGCAAGGAGCCATGCCATGCCACTGACGCGTGAAAGCGCTGTGAATGCCACCAAGGTACTCAGTGAAGCCCTTCCTTATCTGCAACGCTTCGTCGGCAAGACCATCGTCGTGAAATACGGCGGCAATGCCATGATCGACGAAGAGCTGAAGAACAGCTTCGCGCGCGACATGGTGATGCTCAAACTGGTTGGTATTAACCCGATTGTGGTTCATGGCGGCGGTCCACAGATTGGCGAACTGCTGGAAAAACTGAACATCGAAAGCCGTTTCGTAAACGGTATGCGCGTCACCACCACCGAAACCATGGACGTGGTTGAGATGGTACTGGGCGGCCTGGTAAACAAAGACATCGTCAACCTGATCAACCAGAACGGCGGTAAAGCCATCGGTCTGACCGGTAAAGACGGCCAGCTGCTGCATGCGCGCAAACTGCACGTAACCAAGAGTTCTCCGGAGCTGGAAAAGCCTGAAATCATCGACATTGGTCACGTTGGCGAAGTATCACGCATCAATACTCAGGTGCTGGACATGCTGACACACAGTGACTTCATTCCGGTGATTGCACCCATTGGTGTCGGTGAAGATGGCTCCTCATACAACATTAACGCTGACCTGGTAGCCGGAAAAGTGGCTGAAGTTCTGCGTGCCGAAAAGCTGATTCTGCTGACCAACATCCCCGGCCTGATGGATAAGGAAGGCAAGGTTCTGACCGGCCTGACCACTCAGCAAGTAGATGACCTGATTGCCGATGGCACCATCTACGGCGGTATGCTGCCGAAAATTCAGTGTGCTCTGGACGCGGTGCATTCCGGCGTGACCAGTGCTCACATTATCGACGGTCGTGTTGCTCACTCCACACTGCTCGAGCTGTTTACCGATGAGGGTGTTGGTACCCTGATCACTAACCGCCGCAGCTGACGGAGACACGCATGAGCGACAACTCAGAAAAAATGTCCCGCCGTGATCAGATTCTGCAGGCGCTGGCACATATGCTGGAAACCAATCCGGGAGCCCGCATAACCACTGCCAGCCTGGCCAAAGCGGTGGGCGTCTCTGAAGCCGCGCTGTACCGGCATTTTCCGTCCAAGGCGAAAATGTTTGAAGGACTGATCAGCTTTATCGAAGAAACGATCTTTACCCGGGTAACACGCATCCTGCAGGATTTCGACAGTGCCGAAGCGCGCTGCGAGAAAACACTGACGCTGGTGCTGACCTTTGCTGAAAAGAACCCTGGCATGTGTCGCCTGCTGTCTGGCGATGCGCTGTCCGGCGAAACGGAACGTCTGCGCCAGCGCATACACCAGTTCTTCGAACGCATCGAAACCCAGTGCAAACAGATTCTGCGTGAAGCTGAAATGCGCGAAGGCAAAGTGCCACAACAAACCGCAAGTGCTGCAGCCAACCTGCTGACCGCGGTACTGGAAGGACGCATCCGCCAGTACGTACGCAGCGAGTTTGCCGCCCTGCCAACCCAGTACTGGGATGAGCAATGGCAGATGCTGGCGCCAACATTACTGCGTGAAAAAAATCTGACCTCTCTGGCCTGATCTCCAGAACTGACAGACACAAAAAAGCCGGCTGAATGCCGGCTTTTTTGTGTCAGTTAAACGCCTGATCAACTTTATCCAGATCAACGTCTTCATCCAGCGTGCCCGGTGGATACACCTGCATAATACGCACGCGTTCATACTGGTCAGCAAACTCGCGGGTTATCTCCACTTTCTCTTGCTGACGAGCCTTGATGTTGTCTTCTGAATCGCGAATACCGTTCTGCAACTGCACAATCTCAAGACGCATATCAGCCGGAACTTCCTTACCACGACGCTCGAAGTTAGCCGCTCTGCCCTGAGCTTTTTCCAGCTTATCCTCAAGGTCGGTGATACGACGGCGCTGCAACTGAATGTAGGATTCAATTTCATCGGCCTTACGCTGACGCGCTCGCTCGACGTCTTCCGGCTTGGCGTACAGCCGCAACAGATCCATATCTTTGCGACGCTGATTGCTGATGGCTTCCTGGCGGGCTTTCTTTGCCGCTTCTTCAGCACGACGCTGCGCCAGTTCCTCTGCCGTCGGCGCACGCTCGACCGAGCGAATGACCATACCCTGACCGTTCAGCACCTCATAACCAAGATGACTGTATTCTGCCGGCACGTGATCCTTGATCACGACCTTGCCGTCGACGTTGAAGCGGTACAGTTTACTGGCATGGCTGACAGAAGAGAGCAAAAGCCCCAGGACTGCCAACAGGCCGAGCGCCGATTTCATATTCAGGAAACTCCGTATTGATCCCGATAAGCACTGATTGCTGCTGCGTACTGCTTCAGCTCAGGCTGTTCAGACACGTAATCCAGCACCTGGTTCAGTCCCACAATGCTGATCACCTTCATGCCGAAGTCACGCTCAACCTCCTGAATAGCAGACAACTCACCCTGACCTTTTTCCTGGCGGTCGAGGGCAATAAGTGCCGCAGCAGGCGTAGCACCTTCGGCATTATTAATCATAGTCATCACTTCACGAATCGCCGTACCGGCAGTGATCACATCATCAACAATCAGCACACGTCCCTGCAGCGGTGCACCCACCAGATTACCGCCTTCACCGTGGGTTTTGGCTTCTTTGCGGTTAAACACGTATGGCATGTCTTTGCCATACTGATCCGCCAGAGCCACGGCCATTGTCGCCGCCAGAGGGATACCTTTGTAGGCCGGGCCAAATACCACATCATACTCAACGCCAGAGTCTTCCAGCGCCGCGGCATAGAAACGGCTCAGTTTGGCCAGCGCACCACCGGAGTTAAACAGACCAGCATTGAAGAAATATGGGCTGACACGCCCGGATTTGAGAGTGAACTCACCAAAACGCAGAACACCCTGAGCGATGGCAAATTCAATAAATTCTTTCTGATAGGCTTGCATACGATACCTGAATGACTGGCTCCGGCACGCTGGCAGAACTTACCTATACTGTTCTGTGTACCGGGCATAATTGTTCCGGGTGCTTCCTGCCAGATTTACCCGCTTTCCTGAGGATGGGGTATGATACACGCTTCACCAGTTGGGAACCATTTATGAGGATCATCAGTTTACACGTCAACGGCCTTCAGCAGGCAGTCGAAAAAGGTTTATACACCTGGCTGCAGAGTGCGGATGCCGATGTGGTAGCCATTCAGAATCTAAAAGCAAAAGAATATCAGCTGCCAGACTCCGTCGTGTATCCCGAAGGCTTCAATGCATACTTTTTTGATGCCGAAGCGGATAACTACTCCGGAGTAGCGATTCTCACCCGCGAGATCCCCAAGGCCATTATGACCGGCCTGGCTTTCCCTCAGTGCGATATGCAGGGGCGTTATATACAGGCTGACTTCGATCACGTCAGCGTGGGCTCCATCCTCTTTCCAGCGGTTGATGAACACAACTCACTGGAAGATAAACTGGCTTTCCAGAAAGCCTTTCTCGATCACCTGAATAAAAAACCCGACGCAAGCGTCGTGAGTTTATTTTCTGCGGTAACTTCGAAGCGGCGCATAAAACCGTTGACCTGTCTGACTGGCAGGGCAATCAGACAACCCCCGGCTTCCTGCCGGAAGAGCGCGCCTTCTTCGATCAGATGTTTGGTCCTGCCGGTTATGCCGATGCATTCCGTGAAGCTAACTTCGGTGAAAACCAGTTCACCTGGTGGCCGGATGAGGAAAGTGCGCGCCGCAACATTAATGGCTGGCGTAAGGACTACCAGATCTGTACACCGGGTGTGCGCCAGTTCGTGGTGGATGCCAAACTCGATACCAATCTGCGCTTCGGCGATCACGCTGCAGTGATGGTGGAGTACGAGTTCGAGGAGGAGTAAGAGTAGCGTCGGACAAGAGAAGCGTCAGACGTCCGACGCTTCTTTGCTGAGCATTCAGCTCTCCAGTGCTGCATTCTGCAGCGCCGCCAGATCAGCGATCCCCTTCTTCGCCAGCGCCAGCATGCTGGCCAGTTCGTCTTCCGAGAATGGCTCCTGTTCGGCCGTACCCTGAATTTCAACGAAACCACCGGAGGCGGTCATGATCACATTCAGGTCGGTTTCGGCGGTCGAGTCTTCGGCGTAGTCCAGATCCAGTACCGCCTGACCTTCATAAATACCCACGGAGACTGCGGCAATCATATGCTTCAGCGGCTCGCCTTTGACCTTACCATTGGCTTTCAGCCAGTTGATGGCGTCTACCAGCGCCACACAGGCACCGGTAATAGAAGCAGTGCGGGTACCGCCGTCGGCCTGAATCACATCACAGTCGATGGTGATGGTGTTTTCACCCAGCGCTTTCAGGTCGATGGCTGCACGCAGACTACGACCAATCAGACGCGAGATTTCCACCGTGCGGCCCTGCTGTTTGCCTTTGGCGGCTTCACGGATCATGCGCGATCCGGTAGAGCGTGGCAGCATGCCGTATTCCGCCGTCACCCAACCCTGGCCCTTGCCACGCAGGAATGGCGGCACATTGGTTTCAACCGATGCGGTACAGATCACTTTGGTATCACCGAATTCCACCAGCACAGAGCCTTCTGCATGTTTAGTGAAGTTACGGGTGATGCGCACGTCGCGCAGCTGATCAGTGGAGCGGCCACTCGGTCTCATAAGCAAATTCCTTGGGTTCTTGCGGGAATGAAAAGGCGCCATTATAGCGGCAAAATCCGCCAACCCTTACAATGCCCGCAATTTTATTGAGGGAGAACCAACCATGGTCCGCAGTATGACGGCCTTTGCACGCGCCAGCAGCGAGTGTGACAGTGGTGTATTCACCTGGGAAATCCGCTCGGTTAACAGCCGCTATCTGGAGCCGCATTTCCGCATTCCCGATGCATTCCGCGAGCTCGAGCCACAGCTGCGCGAGCTGATGAAAAAACACCTCAGCCGCGGCAAGGTCGAGTGCAGCCTGCGCTACCAGAGTGCTGAGCGCGACACGACCCTGAGCGTCAATCACACCCTGGTGCATGAACTGAACCGTGCCGCCGATGAAGTACACGCCATCATTGGTCCCGGCAATGCCATGAATGTGCTCGAAGTACTGCAGTGGCCCGGCGTTCTGTTAAGCAAGGAAGTCGATAACAAAGCAGTAAAAACCGCCGCACTGGAGGCCTTCAGTGACGCGCTGAGCAAGCTCAGTGAGGTACGTGGCGGTGAGGGCAACGAGCTGGCACAACTGATTCGCCAGCGGCTGGACGCCATGACGCAACTGGTCCGTCAGGTCGAAGCTGAGATGCCACAGGCGCTGGCTGCGCAGAAACAACAACTGCAGGATCGCTTTGCCGACCTGCAGCTGAGCGTCGACCCCGCACGCCTGGAGGCAGAAATCGTTCTGCTGGCACAGAAAGCGGACGTCGCGGAAGAGCTTGACCGCCTGCACACCCATATCAAAGAAGTGGGCCGGATTCTTGAACAGGGCGATGCCATTGGCCGCCGCCTCGATTTCATGATGCAGGAACTCAATCGTGAAGCGAATACGCTATCATCTAAATCACTGACTACTGGTATCACTCAGGCAGCGGTCGATCTCAAAGTGCTGATCGAACAGATGCGTGAGCAGGTACAGAACATCGAATAACCACCGGCGACAACACATGACAGATTCTAAAAAGACCATGATCGGCACCCTGTTTATCTTCTCGGCACCTTCCGGTGCGGGTAAGACCAGTCTGGTGAAGGCGTTGCTGGAAACCACCGGTTACATCGGTGTTTCGGTGTCCAACACCACTCGCGCACCACGCCCGGGCGAAGAGGATGGCAAGGACTATCACTTCACTGCAGTAGAGGATTTCCAGCGCATGGTCAGCGAAGGTGCCTTCCTTGAACACGCTCAGGTATTCGACAACTACTACGGCACGTCTCAGGGCTGGGTTGAGTCCGAACTGTCGGACGGGCGCGATGTTATTCTGGAAATTGACTGGCAGGGTGCGGAGCAGGTGCGTCGTCTGATGCCGGATACCGTCAGCGTATTTATCGCGCCACCTTCCATCGAGGCCTTACGCGAGCGTCTGCAGAAGCGAGGTCAGGACGGCGAAGAAATCATCGAACGTCGTATGCGCGATGCACGTAACGAGATGAGCCACTACGGTGAATACGATTATCTGATCATCAACGACAACTTCGACAACACAGTTGAAGAGCTGCGCTCGATCATCATTGCTCGTCGCCACCGCCTGGAAGCTCAGCAGGAGCGTCATAAAGACACACTGAAGAACCTCCTCGGCGAATAAAATCAGCGTCGCAATCAGGCGCTGATCATAATGCGGCGGTAACCCAGCAGGGTGCCGTCGCTGTTCTGTTCGGTATTCAGCATAAAGTCTTCATAACCCGATGACGGAAACACGGTATCACGTCCACCAGACAGCGGCGTGTCCTGTTCGCCCCGATCCGAGTACAACTCATGCGTGGTGCAGATCGTTTCACAGAAGCTGTCACTGAAACAGAACTGTGACACCACATAATCGCCGCCGCCATTACGCACGCGGAAATGAATATGAATAGTGCGCCCTGAATACCAGCCCGGGAAGCAGGTTTTGAAGTTCACCCGACCACTGCTGTCTGTGGTTTGCTCGCCACGGAACCAGGTGCTGGCCAGCGCCTGACTGTCATTATCGGTACAGAAGCTTCCAGCCCAGCTCGATGTATCGTCCACATCACTGTCACTGGTATTGCCGGAGTAGAGACCATCGGTATTACAGTGCCAGACTTCAATCAGATAGCCCGACAGCGGATTACAGTCTTCATCCACCAGCTGCAGGCACAACTGCATCGGCAGACCGGTTTCACCTTCGGCAATATCCTCACGCTCATTTACCCCCATATAACACGGACCTTCGGTGGTGGATTCGGTCAGAGAAATCGAACAGCTACCGGAGTCGGCAAAAATAGTGTCAGCCGGATAATCCACCGTAATAAGATCAGTACCGCCCGCTGCCCAGCCACTGCTCGCCTCAGTCGTTGTGGTGGTCGTTGTGGCAGAAGACGAAGAAGTGGTCCCCGCGGTGGTGGTTGAACCCGCGCCGCCACCACAGCCTGCCAGTCCGAGAAAAGGCGCCGCCAGCAGGCACTGGCTGCCGGAAACCAGCAATTGTCTGCGTGAGATATTCAGTTTGTTGTTATGCATGGTGATCTCCCAGTGGGTAAAGAAAGGGTCAGCATCCTGCCGACCCGATCAGAGTGTGCGCGGCTACTTTGGCGCCAGCCTGCGGCGAAATCTCCCGGCGTAATGTAAAGATCCACTCTCTTTACCCGGTCCTGACATTGGCAGTGGTGAATTTCTGCTCTTTCTTTCGGCTGGATTTCCGCTAGAATATCGGGTTCCCAAGATTTCAACCGTATCCACAGGACATCCCATGGCACGCGTTACCGTAGAAGATTGCTTAACCAACGTAGATAACCGTTTCGAACTGGTCATGCTGGCCACTAAACGCGCCCGTCAGATCGCGGTACAGGGTGCTGAACCTCTGGTAGCCGAAGACAACGACAAGCCAACCGTACTGGCTCTGCGCGAAATTGCTGAAAACCTGGTGACTCCGCAAACCATGGCTGCACAGGAAGAAGCTGCCCGCGCTGAACAGCAGTACTGAGCAGAACCAACTGAGGGCTGCTAAGTGCCAACCATTGATGCCTTATCCGAGCGTCTATCCCAGTATCTGACCAGCCCTCAGATCCAGCAGGTCTGCCGCGCGTATTACTACGCCGAGCAGGCCCATGAAGGCCAGCGCCGCCGCAGCGGTGAGCCTTACATTATTCATCCCCTGGCCGTCGCCAATATCCTCGCTGACATGCACCTCGACCATCAGAGTCTGATGGCTGCCATGCTGCATGACGTGATTGAAGATACCGGCGTGCCTAAGACGGCTCTGGCAGTGCAGTTCGGCGATATCGTCACCGAACTGGTGGATGGCGTGTCCAAGCTGACCCACATTCACTTCGAAAGCAAAGAAGAACAGCAAGCCGAAAACTTCCAGAAAATGGCGATGGCCATGGCACGGGATATCCGTGTAATTCTGGTAAAGCTGGCTGACCGTCTGCATAACCTGCGAACACTGGGCGTGATGCGTCCGGACAAGCGCCGCCGTATCGCCAGAGAAACCCTCGATATTTACGCGCCTATCGCCAACCGTCTGGGCCTGAACAGTCTGCGCGTTGAGATGGAAGATCTGTGCTTCGAGGCTATGTATCCGATGCGCTCGGAGATGATCAGAAAAGCGGTTAAGACCGCGCGCGGCAACCGCTCTGAAGTGGTTAACAATATTGCTTCGGCCATTCGTAACCGCCTGAACGAAGTCGGTATCAGTGGCCGCGTAGTGGGCCGTGAGAAGCATCTGTTCAGCATTTACAGCAAGATGCGAGATCAGCGTAAATCGCTCGCAGATATTATGGATGTGTACGGTTTCCGTATCATCTGCGACTCCGTCGACAGCTGTTACCGCATCCTCGGCGCCATGCACAGTTTGTACAAGCCCGTGCCTGGCCGCTTTAAAGATTACATCGCCATTCCGAAAACCAACGGTTACCAGTCACTGCACACCACGCTGATTGGTATTGGTGGCGTGCCGATCGAAATTCAGATCCGCACCGAAGAAATGGAAGCCATGGCCAACCATGGTATTGCCGCGCACTGGCTATACAAGTCGGAAAGCGACCAGGCCAGCGGTACCCAGCGTGCCCGCCAGTGGGTGCAGAATCTGCTGGAACTGCAGAAGAGCGCCGGCAGTCCGATTGAATTTGTTGAGCATGTGAAGGTCGACCTGTTCCCGGATGAGATCTATGTGTTCACACCCAAAGGCAAAATTATGGAACTGCCTGCCGGTTCCACCGCCATCGACTTTGCCTATGCCGTACACACTGATGTAGGCAACCACTGCATTGCCTGTCGCATTAACCGCCAGCTGGCACCGCTGAGTGCCAAACTGCAGAACGGACAGACCGTGCAGATTGTCACCGCACCGGGGGCACAACCCAACCCGGCCTGGCTGAACTTTGTCGTCACCGGTAAGGCACGCTCTAACATCCGTAATTATCTGAAGAGCCAGCGCCGCTCGGAATCGGTGTCGCTGGGCGAGCGTCTGCTGAATAAAGCTCTGGATGCACTGGGCAAGTCGGTCAGTGATATCGACGATCAGCATATGCAGCTGGTGCTGAAAGAAACCGGCATGGAAACCTTCGACGACCTGCTGGAAGAAATCGGTGCCGGTAACCGTATGGCCCCACTGCTGGCGCGCCGACTGCTGGTAGCTAACAAGGAATCCGATGTCGACCTGCACGCCATGGATCAGTCGCCTCTGGCGATTAAGGGCACTGAAGGTCTGGTAGTGAGCTTTGCCAAGTGCTGCAGCCCGATTCCAGGTGACCCGATTATCGGTCACGCCAGCTCAGGTCGCGGCCTGGTTATTCACACTGAGAACTGTAAAAACGTCGAGGAATTCCGCGACAATCCGGAAAAATGCGTGATTCTCAGCTGGGATAAAGACATCGACAGCGAATTTACCGTCGACCTCAAAGTCTATCTGGAAAATCGCCGCAGCATCGTCGCCGAACTTGCCAGTGCTATCACTCAGGCCGAAGCCACCATCGAGAAAATCAGCGTCGAAGACCGCGATGCCCGCCTCAGCGTGACGCACCTGAGTGTCAGCGTGAATGGTCGTAAGCATCTGGCTCGAGCTATCCGCCGCCTGCGTAACATCCGCGGCGTAAACAAAATCGTACGAACCCGTAATCAGTCGCACTAAGGAAGACTTGTATGAGCCGCGAAATCATTTCCACCGATAAAGCTCCGGCCGCTATTGGTACTTATTCACAAGCCGTTAAAGTGGGTAAAACCGTTTACCTGTCTGGCCAGATTCCTCTGGTGCCGGAAACAATGGAAATGGTGGAAGGCGATATCGAAGCACGCATTCATCAGGTGTTCAAAAACCTGAGCGCTGTGTGTGAAGCCGCTGGCGGTTCTCTGCAGCAGATTGCCAAGCTGAACATTTTCCTCACCGACCTGGGCAACTTCGCCAAGGTGAACGAGGTGATGGCGCAGTATTTTGAACAGCCATACCCGGCCCGTGCCGCAGTAGGTGTTGCTCAACTGCCACGCGATGCCGGCGTTGAAATGGACGGCGTACTGGAACTGGATTAATCCGTCCGGCGCGAACAAAAAAGGGACCTTGTGGTCCCTTTTTTGTGACTGCTGAATAGCCGCCTGGCTACACCAGCCCCATTTCAATCAACAGCTTATCGTAGCCTTCACGGTAATTGGGATAGATAAACTCGTAACCCAGCGCACGCAGACGCTTATTCGAGCAACGACGATTCGCGCGGCGAGTCGCCTCCGGCACATCATGATCCGGTTCCACATCGCCGATACGGTCCTTCATCCACTCAAGCACATCAAACAGCGTTGCCGGCTCGTCATCAGTGGCCAGATACACTTCATCCAGCGACTCGTCATTTAAGGCTCGATTCACCAGCATGGTCAGAACACCGACACAGTCGTCGCGGTGAATGCGGTTGGTCCATACCGCCGGTTCCGGGTCACAGTGGCTGCCACTCTGTGCCTGTTTGATCATACGCGTACGACCCGGGCCATAGATCCCGGTGAAGCGCACCACGGTTCCGGGCAACTTGTGTTTCAACAGTGCTTCTTCCGCAGCCAGCATCTCCTTACCGGCAAAACTGGTTGGCAGGGTTTCCGTGGTTTCGTCTACCCACTCGCCGTCCATCTGATGATAGACACTGGAGCTGGAGACAAAGAACACGCGCTTTACGTCCTGGCCTTTTACCGCACGCAGAATGTTCTTCAGGCCACGGTAGTAGTAATCGTGATAACCCTCTTTCGAGAACACCGGTGAGGCCACGCTGTACACCACAATATCAAGATCGCCTGGCAGATCGAGCAGGGTTTCCGGATCAGCCACATCAGCCTGCAGTAACTGCACACCATCACCGAGCGGTTTATCCGAACGACGCAATCCCCAGACATCATGTCCAGCCGCCACCATTGCCTCGGCCAGATGGCCACCAATATCACCTGCGCCCACAATCAGAATACGAGCCATGTAATTTCTCCTCTGCATTCGCCTGATGCAGTTGTACTGCTTCTGTCTTAATCCTAGCCGACCACGTCAGTCTGAAAGCATATTACGTTGCTCTGGCGCAGAATAAACCCCGAAAAACGGATTAGCGGGTTTATTAACAGCACGGTAATAGGTAAGATCCATCAATAGTAGTTTTCTTATACGTGTTCATTATGAGGTGCCACCATGACGCTGACCGAACTGAAATACATTGTCACTCTCGCACAGGAGCGGCACTTTGGCCGTGCGGCAGAAAAGTGCTTTGTCAGCCAGCCGACGCTGAGTGTGGCCATCAAGAAACTGGAAAGCGAACTGGATGTGGCGATTTTCGAGCGTAGCAAAAGCTCCGTTACCATTACTCCGCTGGGCGAGCGCATCGTGGCGCAAGCGCAGCGTGTGCTGGAAGAATCCCGCACCATTAAGGAACTGGCCAGCGAAGGTAAGGATCAGCTCAGCACACCACTGAAGATTGGTGCCATTTTTACCATTGGTCCTTATCTGTTCCCGCATCTGGTGCCGCAGATTCACAAACAGGCGACCACCATGCCGCTGTATCTGGAAGAGAATTACACTGGTGTTCTGCGTCGTCAGCTGCGCGATGGCGAACTGGATGCGATCATCGTGGCCCTGCCGTTTACCGAACCAGATGTTGTGACCCGCCCGCTGTACGACGAGAACTTCGTTGTGGTGATGCCGAAGAACCACCCATGGACCAAGCAAAAGTCTGTGAATGGCGAGCAACTGGCAGATGAAGATCTGCTGATGCTGGGCGAGGGTCACTGCTTCCGTGACCAGGTGTTTGAGTACTGCCCGGCTCTGGGTCGCAAACACCACACCCGTCTCGGCAGTGTGCTGGAAGGCAGCTCGCTGGAAACCCTGAAGCACATGGTGGCCTCAGGGCTGGGCATCACAGTGTTACCGGAATCGGCGGTCAGCAACCTTGATCAGAACCTGGTCACCACCCGTCCATTCAGCGGCCAGCCTCCGCATCGCACCGTGGCTCTGGCATGGCGTGCCAGTTTTCCACGCGGTCAGGCCATTGACCTGTTACTGGATACTGCCCGTCAGTGTCGACTGGATACCAGGCACTAAGGCAGGCCGATGGCACGTCTGAGCCAGCTGACAGAACTGAAAGGGGTTGGCCCGAAACTGGCCGACCAGCTGGAGAAGCTGCAGATCCGTAATCTGGCGGATCTGTTCTTCCATCTGCCGTTCCGCTACGAAGATCGCAGCCGGATTACCGCCATTGGCAGTGTGCAGCCCATGCGCCCGGCGGTGATTCAGGGCGAGGTACGTGGCGCCAGCGTGCTGTTCGGCAAACGCCGCAGCCTGCTGGTTAAAGTTCAGGACCATACCGGCACCGCCAGTCTGCGTTTCTACCATTTCAATGCCGCCCAGAAGAATCAGTTCCGTACCGGCGCCCTCGTGCGTTGTTATGGCGAACCGCGCCGTGGTGCCAGTGGGCTGGAGTTTTATCACCCTGAATATCAACTGGTGGAAAACGGCCTCGATGCACAGCTGGAGCCTTGTCTGACGCCTGTGTACCCGGCCACTGACGGCATCAGCCAGCAACGCTTACGACTGCTGCATGAACAGGCACTGGAATTCCTGCATAAGGATCAGGTCGATCTGATTGATCTTCTGCCGACGTCATGGCTTCAGCAGTGGCGCTTACCAACACTGAAAGACGCCCTGTTGTTTCTGCACAATCCACCCAGTGATACCAACCTGCAGCTACTGGAAAGCAGCCAGCACCCGGCGCAGAAGCGCCTGATTCTGGAAGAGCTGCTGGCTCACCAGTTGTCCCTGCATAAGCTGCGTGCTCAGGTTCAGGCCGATGCCGCCCCTGCCATTGTGGCAAGCAAGCAACTGCAGCAAGCGTTGCTGGCCCAGCTGCCGTTCAAACCGACCAACGCCCAGCAGCGGGTCACTGCTGAGATTGAACAGGATCTGCAACAACCCTATCCCATGCTGCGTCTGGTGCAGGGGGATGTTGGCTCAGGGAAAACGCTGGTCGCCGCGTTGGCCGCCTGCGATGTACTGGAAGCGGGTTATCAGGTAGCACTGATGGCACCCACCGAGATTCTCGCCGAGCAACACCTGAACAACCTCAGCGGCTGGTTTAACCCACTGGGTATCAGCACCGGCTGGCTGGCTGGCAAGGTAAAAGGCAAAGCACGTGAAAAAGCGCTGGAAGATATCCACAGCGGCGAAGCGCAGCTGGTTGTTGGCACCCACGCGCTGTTTCAGGACGATGTGCGCTTCTCCCGGTTGGGGCTGATCATCATCGACGAACAGCACCGCTTTGGTGTGCATCAGCGTTTATCGCTGCGTGAAAAAGGTGAACAGCAGGGACTGCAACCCCACCAGCTGATCATGACCGCCACGCCGATTCCACGAACACTGGCGATGAGTGCCTACGCCGATCTGGATACCTCAGTCATCGACGAACTACCGCCGGGTCGCAGTCCGATTACCACGGTAGCCATTTCCGATCAGCGCCGCGGCGAAGTGATTGAGCGCGTCAACAGCGCCTGCGCTCCGGTTGAGCAGGGTGGAGAGGGCGCTCAGGCTTACTGGGTCTGTACCCTGATTGAAGAAAGCGAAGCACTGCAGTGTCAGGCTGCAGAAAATACCGCACAGGAACTGCGCGAAGCCCTGCCACACCTGAGCATTGGGCTGGTGCACGGCCGTATGAAAGCCGCCGAAAAAGCGGATGTGATGGCACAGTTTAAAGCCCACGAACTCGACCTTCTGGTTGCCACCACGGTTATTGAGGTTGGTGTCGATGTGCCCAACTCAAGCCTGATGATTATCGAAAACCCTGAACGATTGGGTCTTGCCCAACTGCATCAGCTGCGTGGCCGGGTAGGCCGTGGTGCCGCCAAAAGTCACTGCGTACTGCTGTACAAATCGCCGCTGTCCTTCACCAGCAAGCAACGCCTGCAAGTGATGCGTGATAGTCAGGACGGCTTCTACATTGCAGAACAGGATCTGGCCATTCGAGGCCCCGGAGAGCTGCTCGGCACCCGCCAGACGGGTCTGCAGATGCTGCGGGTTGCCGATCTGCAGCGTGATGGCGAGTTACTGCCGCAGGTGCGCGAGATGGCCGAACAGATCTGGCATCAGCACCCACAGGCTATCGAGCCCCTTATCCTGCGCTGGCTGGGAGACGCTGAGCGTTTTGCCTCAGTGTGACCTCAGTCACCAAATTCTTCACTTTGCGTGCTTTTTCAAAGCAGCCAGCTAAGGCTGGACTATAGTTACTCCTACGTACGAATAACCCTGTTTGGATGAACTATGGCTATCCCTGCCACTGTACAGAAAGTCCTGGATGACTGGCACATCGACTATTCACTGACCAACGACGAGGAGCTGTACCGGCTTATGCAAAGTAACCCACCGGCTTCTTATTCCGCCAAGGTGGCGAACGTGATTTTCCTCAAGGATGAACACGGCAAAGTCCAGGTTGTGATTCCCGGTAACCGCATGCTGGACCTGAACCAGCTCGCGCATCAGTTGGGGCGACAGTTCACCGCGCTGTCGGCGGAAGAGCTGACCAAGCTGAAGGCTAAGCACGGCCTCAATGAATTCCCTGCCTTGCCACAGGTAACGCAGCTGGAGAGTCTGGTTGATGATCATCTGCTGAGTGAAGATGAAGTCTTTATTGTCTCTGGTGACAGCCACGAATGGCTGAAAATTCCGGCTGAACATTTTCGTTCTCTGACCACCAGCTCTCATCTGGGAACCTATACCGCGCCGCTTTTGACCGACATCCACTACAACGATGCCGATCAGGATCTGGAAGACATTCATGCAGCCATCCGTCAGTTCACGCCACTGCGGATCAAACAACGTCTATCGGAAACACTCGACCTGCCGCCGCTGCCAGAAACTGCACGACGTATTATCGAATTACGTGTAGATCCGAATGCTGACACCACCTCGCTGGCTCAGACTGTAGAGCTGGACCCAGGCATGTCCGCGCAAGTGGTCAGCTGGGCCCGTTCGCCTTATTACGGTGTGCGTGGCGAAGTAAAAACGGTTGAAGATGCCGTAATCCGGGTGCTGGGCTTTGACCTGGTGATCAACCTGGCGCTGGGTCTGTCCCTCGGCCGCACTCTCTCGGTACCGAAAGAAGGTCCGCATGGTTATGCCCCGTTCTGGCAACAGGCGGTGGTCACTGCCGCCCTGTGTGGCGAACTGGTACGTCTGATTCCGGCACGCCATCGCCCGAGTCAGGGGCTGGCATACCTGTGCGGGTTGCTGCACAACTTCGGTTTTCTGGTGCTGGGGCATGTGTTTCCGCCGCAGTTCTCGCTGGTGAACCGCCATATTGAAGCCAACCCGCACATCAACCGCTTCTATGTGGAACGCCATCTGCTGGGTCTGACCCGCGAACAGATCGCCGCCAGCCTGCTGCAACAATGGCGTATGCCGGAAGAGCTGGTCATGGCGGTACGCCAGCAGCACAACCCTTTCTATGAAGGTGAGCACTCGGAATACGTACGTCTGCTGCACATCGCTACCCGCAGCCTGCGTCGTCATGGCTTCGGTGATGGTCCGTTTGAAAAGCCGCAAGACTATCTGTTCGACTCACTCAGTCTGCAGGCCGACGCGGTTGAAGAAGTCACCCAGCGCCTGCTGGAGCGCGTCGACGATCTGGGCGAGCTGGTACAGATGCTCAACAAATAGAAGAGCTCCGATACCGACCTGCAGAAATAAAAAAAGCCGCATCAGCGCACTAGTGTCCCACAAATTTTCATTTGAACTTTTGTGGGAT
>NZ_JAEDAH010000076.1 GCF_020320395.1 Thalassolituus marinus
TATTGGGGCCGATATTTCGAGAAGGCCGGTCACGAAGTTCTGTTAATCCCGGCGCAGCATGTAACACCTTTCGTTCGTGGAAACAAAAATGATAAGAATGATGCATTGGCAATTTATGAAGCATCACTTCGACCTAATATCCGGTTTGTTCCAGTAAAGGCTGAATATCAACAGGATATTCAGTGTCTCCACAGAATGCGTGAAAGGCTTGTCGCAAACAGGACCTCTTTATGCAATCAACTTCGGGGGCTGCTTGCTGATTATGGCCATATTTTCCCGGTTGGAATCAATGCCATCATTAAAGGTGTGCGAGAGATCATCAGAGATTCGTCTCTGTCAGGTAGTCTTCTATCTGAGCTAGAGTCATCCATCGTTGAGTATGATTATCAGACAAAGCGCATTGATAAGATTAATAAGGTTTTGAAAAGTCATAGTGACAAAAACCCTCATAGTCAGCGCCTCATGCAGATCCCTGGCATTGGTGCTCACATAGCTACAGCTATTACCAGTACTGTAGGAAAAGCAGAAGTATTCAAAAATGCTCGGGATTTTGCTGCATGGACAGGACTTACGCCACGTCAATCAGCAAGTGGTAATAAGTCAGTGATGGGCGGAATAACCAAGCGTGGCGATCAGTACTTGCGGAAGCTACTGGTCCAGGCAGCACGACATACTGTGAGATGGGCTGTTAAAGAAAGTGACTCAAAGCTTGCAAAATGGATAAATGAAATCATCGTGCGACGCGGCCTTCAAAAAGGTGTTGTTGCTGTTGCGCACAAACTGGCGAGAATTATCTGGTGCGTGCTCACCAGGGAAGAAGGATTCAAACCAGTATAGTAGGTAATTATCTCATCAGGTGTTCTTAAGTTGATGAAATAAACGGGGTGCTCCGGCCCTGCCAGAACCTGGCTTGGACACGATCGACATGAGTCAGATCGAGTGGGTGTTAAAGGTGGCGGGGTTCGGATCTCATCAGGGCTGCGGGAATACAGATCCCGATCAGAAGCCGGATATATGTCAGAACAACCACCGATTTATCAACGAGAATACTGATGGAAAACAGGAAATGGATGGGCATCAAAGGTGCCACAGGCTAGTTGTGCCTTGACACCGAGGGAGCGTCTATATATGTCCTATTAGTT
>NZ_JAEDAH010000010.1 GCF_020320395.1 Thalassolituus marinus
AAGTTCCCCTGGGAGGCAGCAGGCATTGCGGATTTAAAAGTCGTTTATAGAAAACCGATATCTTTAAAACTGTGGGACAGCAGTACCCAGCAGCTCCTTTTTTATGTAACTCATTTCATGCGGGTGAAAACAGAAGTCTTTGTGGTACTGCATAAGACGCACTACCGAGCTTTTCAGTTTTGAGTACATCTTTCGATGACTGAAGTAGTAGCTAACGCCGGTATCAATCCAGGTAATATTACCTTCCGGATCACTGAAGACATTGGACAAATGAAAGTCAGTGAAAACGATATTGCGACTTCTCAGACGCTTAAGACCATCACATATATTAGCCAGAAGAGTCATACGCATCTCATTGCTTGTATCTGAACGGCAGAACAGATCGAGTACAGGCACCAATCCCCTCTGAGTGAGGTCGCTCATTACGTAATAGCCGATATACTCAGATTTAAAGAAGAACGGAATGGCGATACCCATTTCGTATATGTCCGGAGTTTTCAGCCCCAGCTGGTTAAAAATTCGGGCTCCACGGGTTTCTTTATGTACCCGGCTATGTCCCCAGAAAAGCTTCGCTCGTTCTTTCCAGTTACGTGGCTTAATAACTTTAATGATGGTTTTTCCATCTTTGCAGTAGGTTACTGTCGATGGCTTATGATCAAGAATTAACTTACCCGCCTGCAGCACTGCACTACGTTCGCGTTGCTGATTGGTGCGGATAAAGGTCTGGATCTTTTGCCCCTGTGCGGATGAAAACTCGACGATGCCCATAAAAATCTGTGTTTAATTCAACTTTGCAGGGGGAATTTTATGGGGGGCAGACTAGTTGATCTATAACGCTTTACCCGAACTTAAAGTTTCGGTTATCAGTGTAATAGGTCTGACATGAGTATCTGATTGTGGAAAGGCTCACTGATCTGGGTGCGGAATTGAAATTGCGGACAAATGGCAGATCAGAAAAAAGCCCCACAGAGTGGGGCTTGAAGGGGGAGTGTTACACGGTTTTATACTTCTGCTCTTCTGCTTCCCATTTGGCCAGCAGCTCGCGGTTGTCGTGCATCCACGGATGGAAGTCACGGCGGAAGTAATCGAGATAATCACGCCAGATGGTTGGCACCAGGCCCGGCTTGAAGAAATAAAATTTGAAGCCGTTCCACCACACCTTAGGGTTAAACAGCTGGCCATCTTTCCACAGGAAAATGGCCTGAACCACAGAGGTACGAAGACAGAACAGCACGGTAATTGTCAGCATGGTAAAGATGCGCAGCCAGTAGCTGCCAATCGCTTCCTGATAAACATCGAAGGCCACCGCTTTATGCTCGGTTTCTTCAATGGCATGCCAGCGCCACATCTCCTTGAACTGCGGATGCATACCTTCAGTGGATTCCGGATTGGTCAGAATCTGATGCGCCATAATGGCAGTGAAATGTTCCAGCGCACAGGTAATGGCCAGGCGACGTGAAGCCGGCAACCATTTTTTCATCCAGATCTTTTCTTTCTTTTCGAAGCGCATGATGCTGTCGATCGGGTAGCCCCACTTCTTCATGCAGTCGTTGTACTGTGCATGCTCATGACCATGGATAGCTTCCTGTTTAATAAAGCCTTTGATCTGCTTCTGCAGCTGTGGGTCATTGATCTTATGCTGGTTGTCGCGCACCGCATCCATGAACATGCGCTCACCTTCCGGGAACAGGCATGACAGAGCATTCATGAAGGTCGAGCGGAATGCATCATTGCCATACCAGTACTTGGGGATATCGTCGACGTCGAAGTCGAACTCCATTTTACGACCGGGTATTTCAATGCTGGAGCTGATTGCTTTGGCATTCTGTAGTTGTGCTGACATCGCGCACCTCATGAATTCTTATGGCGGCAGAATCGTGGCCGCTGGTTATTGTCATTCTGCATAACAGGATAGGACGATGGTCCCGGAATCGACAGGTGATCGAATGACAACTTTATGGGGTGAATTCAGGCCATTCTGACGTTGAGTGACCTCAGGTCACGATTTAACCCGATATTTGGCTTTAGTATCTGTGCACAAGCTAAACTACAGATATTCCGTACTATCGATGGTGAATGTGGTGGCAACTGAGGTCGTCAGCAGGGGATTGAGCGCCTGCCCGTTCTGCGCAAGCGAACGGGTCGTTGTCGTGCCTGCAGAAAACCTCTGGTGTGCCTGTTGCGAGGGCTGTGGCGCACAGGGGCCGCGCAAACCCGATGCGGGTAGCGCTTCCGAAGCCTGGGGTGGTCCTGCCAGTTACCGCAAACTGATGCGCGAGATACTCGATTCCTCGGCAGCGTTTGTGGCCGTTAAGGATATGGACGGCCGCTTTCTGCTGGCCAACGAAGCCATCGCCAGGCTGATGGGCACAACGCCGGGGCGCATGGTCGGGGCCTGCGATGCTGATTTCGTCAGCGACCCCCAGCTATTACGCTTTTATCAGGCCAGCACCGAGGGGGTTTGGGAAGCCGGTGGCGAAACCCTGCGCGAGGAAGTCAGCCTGACTATGCCTGATGGCGACGTCCGCCATTATATGGCGCTTAAGAAGCCGATGCTGTTTGGCCCGAAGAAGATCCCATCGGTGCTGATTATCGCCAATGACGTCACTGATCTTAAGCGGGCCAACAATGAAATTGCCGCTCGCGAACGCCGCTACCTGGAGGCGATGGCTGCTTCTGGCGAAGGTATCTGGGAGATGGATCTGCGCAACAACCTGATTTCGCATAACAGTCATCTGCCGGAAATTTTTGGCTTTGAACCCGAGTACTTCGAGGTATCAGATTCTTTTATTCTGGACCGTATTCACCCGGAAGACCGTGAGCGCGTCGAACAGAGTATGGGGCAGTTTATAGCGCATGGGGGCGACTACGAGTCGCAACACCGTATTCTGCGTGAAGACGGTAAGGTTATCTGGGTCCGCAGTCGTGGCAGCGTCGCTGAGTTTGATGAAGATGGCGTGCCGGTGCGCCTTATTGGCAGCATCCGTGATATCACTCAGCGCAAGCGTGCAGAAGCGAGTCTGGAAGAAGCCCGACAGAAACTTGAGCAAACCAACAACCAGCTGGAAAATCTGGTAGAAGAGCGCACGTCTGAGCTGGTGCAGCTGAATCTTGAACTGCAGTCGCTGGCCCGGCGCGATGCCCTGACCGGGTTAGCGAATCGCCTGGCAGCGGACGAGCAATTGCTGCAGGAGTACGCTCGTTTTGGCCGTCAGCTGCAGCCTTACACGGTTATGCTGGTCGACGTTGATCATTTCAAACAGGTAAACGATACCTTTGGTCACGCCATTGGCGATCGGGCGCTGATCCATATCGCACAATTGCTGCAATCGTCATTGCGCGAAACGGACGTCGTCGCACGTTACGGCGGCGAAGAGTTCCTGCTGCTGGTGCACACCGGGGAACAGGAAGCGCTGCAACTGGCGGAGGGGATTCGCCGCCAGGTTGAAGTTACGCCGGTATCTGCAAACCTCACAATCACCATCAGCATAGGTGTGTCTCAGGTTCAGGAAGGTGACAGCGATGCCACTGATGCTCTGCGTCGCGCCGATAAACTGCTGTATCAGGCTAAGGAAGAAGGGCGCAACTGCGTTCGCGCCTGATCGTTGCCGCGCGGGCGTTACAGATGCCCGACTTTCACCAGAATAAGCGTTTCTTCGTCGACAAACGGATAGTGCTCACTCATATGCGGGCTGCGCAGCCAGGTGTGTTGAGGATAATCACCGTGCTCATCGCGGAAGCAGCCTCTGATCACCACAATCTCTTCGCCACCCCAGTGGCGGTGCGGTTGAAACACTTCTCCGGCTGGCCAGTGTACCAGTGCGGTACTGGCACCCTGATGCTCATGCAGCGGACACACGCTCAGATTGCCAATGCCTGGTCGCCATTGCTGCTGTTCGGGGCGGATGCGTACCGGCGTAAGGTCATCTTCGGCAAACTGGTTGAGTTTGACGAAAATAAGACAGCCCTGCTCTGAAAATGGCGCGTGTGCAGAACCCGGGGGATTGCGCAGATAGCTGCCGGCCGGGTAATCACCGCTTTCATCACTGAAGACACCCTCAAGCACCAGAATTTCTTCGCCCAGCGGATGGTTGTGCTGTGGAAAGCGGGCACCGGCAAGATAGCGCACAAAACTGGTGGTCTGACCGTGCTCCGGTGCTTCTCGCTCCAGTGGCCGGCGCTCAACCGGCGCCTGTGGCGCGCGCAGCCAGGGCTGATCACCCGGGCGGATAACCACCACTTTGCTGCGATCCATGTTGATGGGCTGAAACGTCGGATTACGGCTCATAGTTTCTCCTACAGACGGGTCAGGGTCGACAGCCACTGGCTGGTCGCCTGCAGACGCAGCGGTTGTGGCTGATCGCGATCCAGCAGCAGCGCTCCTTCCAGCGCGCTGACGATAACCCGCGCCAGCTCCGGGCGGGCCAGTGGCAGCAGGTGCGCACGTAACAGAGTGTCTTCCACCCACTCTTCCAGTCGGCGCAGGAACTGCTGCACCGCCAGGCGTTGTTCTGCACTGGCTTCATCGCCGGCAGCTGCAAAGGCCAGGCACAGACACTGCTGCTGTTGTTGATGACTGTCGATAAACAGCCCGGCCAGTTGCTGCAGACGCTGGCGAGGGCTGCTGATATCGGCACAGCATTCCTCAAGGCGGGCAAAGAAATCCTGTTCGTAGTCGCTAACCAGCTCCTGCAGCAGGGCGTCACGGTTGTCGAAGTGGTAATGCACCGAGCTGCTTTTTATCCCCAGTACCTTACCCATTTCACGGAAGCTGGCGGCGTGCAGGGTGTGGCGACGAATCTGTTCGGTAGCAATCTGTTTCAGCTGCTGACGGGTATCACTCATGATGGGGTGCTCGTTTATGACTGCTGCAAACACTAATCTAACGGCCGTTAGATGACAATGTCTTATCGCTGATAACAGGTGCGGAAAAACGCAACAATCTGTTCTTCCAGGCCGATGCCGCGAATCTGCTGTTGGCGAGCTCTGCTTCGGCAATAGCAGGAAAAAAACGCTCAAGACTCCGCTTTACTGGCCGATTGCTATGCTTATAGAAGACTTATAGCAGGAGTCGGCCGTGCGCCTATTTCCCATACTGATTATCGCCGGTGCTGCTGTGCTGGCGGGCTGCATTGCAGAAGAAGATAAAAACGACGTTACCAATGAACAGGGTGACAAGGTTAATGACCCCACTGTGGCTCTGAATGGCTTCTGGGATGGTCAGTTTGACCAGGCCGGAGACCTGCGCGTGCTGGTGTACAACGGTAACGTGTACGCGCTGGACGAAACCAACGGCTACTACGGTACAGTGCTGCTCAATGACGATACCAGTCGCGCTACCTTTGCGTTAACCGCCTACACCCTGACCGAAGCGGATACCACGGGCAACCAGTACGTGGCTGATGGCCCCAGTGAAGACTACAACCTGAGCGGTCTGTTGTTCAGCAGTACTGCAGACGATGACACGCTGGTCGGTGACTATGAAAATGACACCCTCACCGGCAGCTTCCTGCTGGAAGATGATGGCACCTGGTCGAATAATTCTGATCTCGACAATCTGGCCGGCAAGTGGACAGCGACCGGCTACGAATTCTATGTGCAACCATTAACTGGCAAGGCATCGTATAAAGGTATCAGCACCGATGGCAGCGGCTGTACCTTTGAAGGTGAGATTACTTTGCTGGATGAAACTGAGGCACTGTATGCCGTCAGCCTGATCGAACGGAAAAACTGCGCAGGCTTTAACGAAACAGATGCCAGCGGTTACGCGGCTGTGAATGCAGACGGCAATCTGGAGGTGTATCTGCGTAAGAACAACGATCTGTTGTTTATGATATTCACCGCTCCGGTATCCGACACGACTACGGATGACACCACTACCGATGATACGACAGATGACACGACGACCGACGACACTGCGGTGTAAGAGTCACTGCTGAAAACAGGCGCCCGAGAGGCGCCTTTTTTGTATTCGCTTTGTGTATAAGTCTGTGATTAACCTTTGATATTCCTGCCCGGAAGCTGCGATAAGTGCCTGAATAGTTTCCCGCCTAATTCTTTTGGATTAACTTACGCACAATTATAAACAGACTTATACACTTTTCATCTTCATGTTTTTAAAGGCTTTTTTAATAAAAACCACAGATGTTCATAAAATCTCTTAACAAATAAAAAAGGCTTGTGGATAAACTGTATAACTATGTTGGTTAAAATTTGTCCATCAGGCTGACACCTGGGTTACAAGACTGATATACTTCGCGCCCTTTTCTATCCGGCGGCATTCCCCGCTGGCATAAACAGCATTCTGAGGTGAGTTGTGGATTATCCGGTTCGTTATGACGTCATTGTCGTGGGTGGTGGCCATGCTGGTACGGAGGCTGCGCTGGCTGCGGCACGTACTGGCTGTAAGACCCTGCTGCTGACGCATAACACCGACACCGTAGGTGTGATGTCGTGCAACCCGGCCATCGGTGGTATCGGTAAAAGCCACCTGGTGAAAGAGATTGATGCCTTGGGCGGCGCCATGGCGCGTGCTACCGACAAAGCCGGTATTCAGTTCCGTATTCTTAACAGCCGCAAAGGTCCGGCGGTACGTGCGACCCGCGCCCAGGCTGACCGCCAGCTTTACCGTGCTGCGATCCGCAACATCGTGGAAAACCAGCCAAACCTGGATATTTTCCAGGCCGCCTGTGACGACCTGATCGTACAGGGCGATGGTATCGGCTCGACGGTTTGCGGTGTGGTGACCAACACCAATATGCGCATTCACGCCACCACCGTGGTGCTGACCGCCGGTACTTTCCTCGGCGGACTTATCCACATTGGTATGGAAAACCACTCCGGTGGTCGTGCCGGTGATCCACCGTCGATTGCGCTGTCCAAACGTCTGCGCGAAATGCCATTCAATGTCGGCCGCCTGAAAACCGGTACCCCGGCGCGTATCGACGCGCGCAGCGTGGATTTCTCAGTCATGCAGGTGCAGCCAGGCGATACCCCGCTGCCAGTGATGTCGTTCATGGGCTCGGTTGAAGAACATCCGCAGCAGGTTAACTGCTACATCACTCATACCAACGAACGCACCCACGAGATTATCCGCAATAACCTCGACCGTTCGCCGATGTATGCCGGTGTGATCGAAGGTATCGGTCCGCGCTACTGCCCGTCGATCGAAGACAAGATCACCCGCTTTGCCGATAAAGACAGCCACCAGGTGTTCGTTGAGCCGGAAGGTCTGACCAGCAACGAGCTGTACCCGAACGGTATTTCCACCTCGCTGCCGTTTGATGTGCAGCTGGAATATATCCACAGCATCCGTGGCTTTGAGAATGCGCACATCACTCGTCCGGGTTACGCCATTGAGTACGATTACTTCAATCCGCAGGATCTGAAGCACAGCCTCGAAACCCGGTTTGTGAATAACCTGTTCTTCGCCGGTCAGATTAACGGCACCACAGGTTATGAAGAAGCTGGCGCTCAGGGCCTGCTGGCCGGAACCAACGCCGCTCTGCGTGCGCTGGAAAAAGACGCCTGGGTGCCGCGCCGCGATCAGTCGTACATTGGTGTTCTGGTCGACGACCTGATTACCATGGGCACCAAAGAGCCATACCGCATGTTCACCAGCCGTGCGGAATACCGTCTGGTGCTGCGTGAAGACAACGCCGACCTGCGTTTGACTGAAGTGGGTCGTGAGCTGGGCCTGGTGGACGACGAGCGCTGGGCAGCGTTCTCGGCCAAGAAAGAACAGATTGAAGTGGAAGCGCAGCGTCTGAAAACCACCTGGATTCAGCCGGGCAGCGCCGAAGCCGCAACGCTGGAAGCAAAAGGCGAGGCGAAGTTTGCGCGCGAATACAGTCTGCACGATCTGCTTAAGCGTCCGGGTCTGGAATATGCCGATGTGGCTGGTCTGAAAGGGGAGCCGGCAGAGAATCAGCAAGTGGCCGAACAGGTCGAGATTCAGGCCAAGTATGATGGTTACATTGCTCGTCAGCTGGAGGAAATCGAGCAACTGCGCCGCTATGAAAACACCAAGCTGCCAGACGACCTGGATTACGACGTGATCGGCGGTTTGTCGAACGAAGTGAAGCAGAAGCTGAACACTCTGCGTCCGGAAACCCTGGGTGTGGCGTCACGTATTTCCGGTATTACACCGGCGGCGATCAGCCAGATTCTGATTCACCTGAAGAAAAAGAACATGGTCAGCCGCATGACGGCCTGACGATTAATTCTTAAGCTCTCCCGAACCGCATAACGCCCTGTGGATAACCCAGCTGTGTTATGCGGTTTTCTGTTTTATGAAGATCGCATACTGCTATTGGCAGCATATTGTCAGTCTCTCTAACTATCATTTGTGCAATACATTGCACTTAATATGTCTGCAACCGGATTTTTGTGCAGAATATTGCATTTTTATTCTTCGTGGCGTAAAAAATGTGCAGTAAATTGCGCATCGGGGCTTCAGGGCATGGCAGAGACATTAACGCTGGAAGTATTTCTTGCTGGTCGGTGGCATCCGGCCTGTAGCCTGACCTTTTATGATCCTGATGCCGGGCGGACTGGCCCGGTGTCGCTGGAGTATCACGCGGCCTATATCGCGCGCTTTCAGCATAATCCGGCGGCGCTGGTCAGCCTGCGTTATCCGCTGGATTACTTTCCCCACGAATGTGAGCACTGGCCGGCGTTTCTGCTGGATATCATGCCTATGGGCGCCGCCCGCCGTTACTGGGGGCAGCGGCTGAATCTGGTCGGTGCCGAACATCCAAAACACGATTTCACTTTGCTGAAACAGGGTACCCGCGCACCGGTGGGCAATATGCGTGTGCGCGAAGCCTGCCCGGCAGAGCTGCCGCCAGCGAAAGGTTTTGCCATGGCGGATGTGCTTAGCCGCGATACCGGCTTTCTGGATTACGCCCGCGAATGCGGCGCTGCTGTGGGGGGTGCCAGCGGTGCCGGTGGTGAAGCGCCCAAATTTCAGCTGACATTGGGTAAGGATGGCTTGTATTACCCGGAAGCCAGTCTGCCGGATGAGCAGGCAGCGGAGTTCTTTCTGGTGAAGTTTGCGCGTCAGAGTTCCAGCGCCGGGCGGCCGTTAGCAAGCGATTTGTTGATTCTGGAAACCGAGGCGGCGTATTACCGCATCGCTCAACGGTTAGGGTTTAACACCATTTGTCGTTCGCGATGGCATTGGGCAGGAACCCGGGGAGAGATGGCCTACTTTGGCGTTTCGGCTGACGACGATATTAGCCAACCGAGCCTCTGGCTACCGCGTTTTGACCGGGGTGCTGTTTCTTCGGGTATTGAGCGCCCGGGCGTTGAGTCTTTGTATTCGCTGGTGGGCTCTGTCGAACCCGGGGCGAGTGTCACGCACAGGGAATACCTGCAGGCCCTGGTTGCCGCCTGGACTGATCATGGTCAGCAGGCTGACATTCCCGAATTGGTGGCCGACTATGTGCGCCGCGATCTGCTGAACGTGTTGCTGGGCAATACCGATAACCATGGCCGTAATACTTCGGTGTTGCGGTACGCAGATCGGATTGAGCTGGCACCTGTTTATGACCTGGCCCCCATGGCGTTGGATGAGGCTGGGATTACCCGTACCAGCCGCTGGTCGCCGGCGAATGAACTGGGTGGAGACTTTAACTGGCGTGGCATTTGTGCTGAAGCGGCTGAAGTGCATGCGGAGCTGGATGCCGATGATCTCTGGCAATCATTAATCTCGCTGGCTGCTGAACTTGAGCAGCTGCCACGCCTGGCGCAGGACTATGCGGTACCAGCACAGGTTCTGGCATTGCACTCGGGTAAGCTGGACTTACAGAATACGGCACAGCGTCTGAAGAACTGGGGATTGTTACCATGACTTTGCCTGCAGAGCCGATGTTAAAGGACCTGAACCGGACCGAGTTGCTGGCACTGGTGGAGTCAGAAACAGCAGCAGGGGAGTTATCCCTGGGGGCTGCGTTGAAGATTCTGCGCAAACACATAACCGGGCTGAATCAGGCTGAATTTGCGCAGCTTTGCGGCATTTCGCGCCGTACACTGGCAGCACTTGAAGCCGATGAAGGTAACCCAACGCTGCAGACAGTGAATCAGGTACTTAAATTGTTTGGCTTACGGCTGGGCCTGACCCGTATCTATCAAAACCGGCACAAATAACACCTTTCAGGGTTGATGAGAATCAAGCTGCTTTGCCCACAGGCTGCCAGACTGATAACAAACAGGCTGGAGAATGATGAGATGAGCGGTGAGCAACAGATAATTAATACCTTGCTGGCAGAGCTTGATGCTGCTGCGGCAGCAGATCCGAAAATGAACGCGGCCTATCTTGAAGACATTCTGTTTACGCAGTTGTTGTCGCGCCTGGCCGCCCGTCGCACAGAAAAAGATATTCTGCACCAGGTGCAATACCACCTGACATTCGAGCAGAGAAACCTCAGTAAGGATGAGTTTGTTGTTACGCGGGGGTGCTGATTTTCCAGCTCTTGACTAGGCTAGGAGTAACTGGGACTGAGGGGTACCCGATGCTGCGTCACTCTGCCTGTCTTTCAACCATAGTGCTGGCCAGCATTGCGCTGCTGCTGTCGCCACTCTGCCGTGCCGATGTCTGTCCGCGGCAGCCAGTTCGTATTGGTTATGAACCCTGGTTGCCCTACACCTACCAGGCTGACGATGGTTCTTATACTGGTCTTGATCTGGACGTTATCAGCCGTGTGCTGGAGCGTCTGGGTTGTCAGTACGACTATGTTGAACGCCCGTGGAAACGCTTGCTGCTGGAACTGGAGACTGGTGATCTGCATCTGACCGGAGGAGCGTCGCTCACCGCAGAGCGCAATATCTGGGGAGCTTTCAGCGTGCCCTATCGCGACGAGCGGGTAGAGCTTCTGGTCCGTAAAGGCACACGGGATCACTTCGGCAAAGTCGATTCGCTGCATGCTTTTCTCGATAAGGGGTTTTCACTGGGGCATACCCGCGATTATTTTTATGGCGATGAGTTTGAGCAGGTTTCACGGCTGCCGGAGTTTTATCACCTGGTCCAGCCCGGAGGGGACGATCTGGCAAATCTGCACAAGCTGGAGCATCAGCGCATGGATGGTTTTCTGACCGACCCCTACTCCGCAGCTGCTGCGATCAGAACTCATGGCCTCAATTTGCGTGTAACACCGCTGCTGACCGTCTACCGTTCGGATATCCACGTCCTGTTCAGTCGTCGCAGCGTCAGCAACGAACTGATAGTGGCCTTTGATCAGCAGCTGGAGTTGATGCTGAAGTCTGGTGAACTGCAGCAGTTGATCAGTCAGTACCTGAATGAAGATTAGGGGCTCAGGCCTGGCTGGCTCCTGCCAGTAACGTCGTCAGCGCCGGCGAGACTATACGGCGTTTTACCGTTACGGCGTAAAAACTCTCGTAGACGTTAGGCAACTGCATGTACTCCTGCAGGCTGCCCTGAGCAATTTCGTCTTTCACTACTACCGTTGGCAGCACCGTCAGAGCACCGGTATCTCGTGCCAGCAGACGAAGCATGGCCATGTCGTCGGCCTCTGCCTGCAGCTGCGGTTCAAACTGCCAGCGACTGCAGAAGCCATCGAATGCCATGCGCAATTCTGTCTGCGCGGCCGGCAGTACCCAGCGTTTATCCGCGTAGCCTTCGGGAAAATCAGTGGTTGGTTTGTGCTGCGGTGGACCGACCACGGCCAGCGGCTGGCGCGCCAGCAGCTGGCTTTGCCACAGGCCATCGAGACCATCGGCAGCGACATTGCTGTTGGTCAGAATCAGATCGAACTGATGGTTACTGAGGCCGTCCAGCAGGTTTGCCATACCGCGCGCATGAAGGCTGAAGCGCACTTTCGGCTGACTGATCAGCGGCGCGATAAAGCCCTCAATAAAGTTACGCGACATGGTCGACAGCACGCCTATACGCAGCTGCTGATATTCCGGTTCGATACCGTGGCGCAGCAATGACTCCAGTTCTTCGCCGCGGCTGAATATGTCGTTGGCATAGCCCAGTACGCGCTGGCCGGTAGCGGTCAGCAACAGACGGCGGCCACTGCGCTCAAACAGCTGAGTATCCATGCTTTCTTCCAGTGTACGGATCTGCGCCGACAGCGCCGACTGCGAAACATGCAGCTGGCGCGCGGCTTCGGTCAGGTTGCCGAGAGATGCCACGCGCCAGAAATAGTAGAGGTGGTGGTAGTTGAGGCGGCTCACTATCGTTCTCTAAAAGTGAATGATTCCTGAATTTATATCTATTTTACTGGCGGCTATCAACGCAGAGATACTGGCTGCACACCTGAACTGAATCCCCTGAGGTTGTGTACCATGAGTATTTCATCTCTGCTGTTGGCCAGTGTTCTGGCGGCGATCCCGCTGACGCTGATCCTTGCGGCAATTCCTGCGGGCTGGCGTAGCCGGCGTGTCTCTCTCACGGAACAGCAGCGCTGGCGCTTTGCCTGGCTGGCTGCCAGCATCGTGGCCGTGCTGACAGGTACGGCTATTGCTCTGTCACTGTGGTTACCTGAGCAACCATCCGCCTGGCTTAGCCATCAGCCTCTGCGACTGACTTTGCTGGTGCTACTGAGTGTGATGGCACTGGTGATTGTGCGTTTTTCGCGCCGCTACCTGGCGTCGGACCCCGGCTTTGGTCGTTATCTGCGCTGGCTGTTGCTGACCCTGGCGGCGGTGGCGCTGGTGTTTATCAGCAATCATTTGCTGCTGTTTGCCCTGGGTTGGATTGCCATCAGTCTGGCGCTGCATCAGTTGCTGATGTTCTACCCTGAACGTCCACGTGCGGCACTGGCAGCGCATAAAAAGTTCCTGCTGGCACGGCTCGCGGAAACTTCTCTGCTGGTTGCCTTTTACCTGCTCTGGCAACAGCACGGCACGGCCAACATCGACACCATTATCAGCGCTTATCAGGCGCCAGCAGCGCTCAGCCTGAATGAGCAGCTTGCCGCCGTGCTGCTGGCCCTGACCGCGCTGATTAAGTGCGCTCAGCTGCCGGTTCATGGCTGGCTGATTCAGGTGGTGGAAGCGCCGACGCCGGTATCCGCACTGCTGCATGCCGGGGTGATCAACCTCGGCGGTTTTCTGCTGATCCTGTTTGCTCCGCTGTTTTTACAGGTGCCGGCAGCGCAGTGGCTGGTGCTGGTTGTGGCGGGTCTTACTACCTTGCTGGCAGCCCTGATTATGACCACCCGAATCAGTGTGAAGGTACGCCTGGCCTGGTCGACCAGTGCGCAGATGGGGCTGATGCTGATTGAGTGTGCCGCCGGCATGGTCGAGCTGGCATTGCTGCATTTGCTTGCTCACTCGGCGTATAAGGCCTGGGCTTTTCTCAGCTCGGGGGCTGCGGTGCAGCAGCACATTCAGCAATCGCTGCTGGTTAGTCCGGCACCGGGGCTGCGCGACTGGTGGCTGGCATTGCTGCCAGCCGCACTGATCGTCACTCTGGCCGCCATGGCCTCTGTGCTGCTGCATCCTGCCGGGCAGATGCTCAGTGGCTGGTTGCTGGTGCTACTGGCACTGACAGCACTGTTGGCGCAGAGTCGCGCAGGGCTGATTTCTACCCTGCTGCTGAGCACCTCACTGGTATTGGCCTACAGCCTGTTGAAAACCCTGATGCAGCCGTTGAGTGGCGGCCTGGCAGCAGAGTTGCGTCCGCCGTTGCTGGGCACCATCGATCTGTGGCTGACCTCCCTGTTTGCGCTGCTGTTTGCGCTCGCCTGGCTGCTGCGCTGGCGCCGCCACTGGCCGCTTGTGCAGCGCTTAGCACAAACACTGTTTGCCGGGTTGTATCTGGACGAGTGGTTTACCCGCATGACCCTGCGCCTGTGGCCGGCCAGGTTGCCGCTGCGGGCTAATCCCAAACAGCTATCCACAGCATCATCAAATACGTTAATAGCGGCTGAAGGTCGCAAGGAGCAATGTTTATGAGCGTTCAGATAGTATCCGCACAATGTTCTGCGCGGCTGGCTGCGGTGACAGCCGCCGGTCAGCGCATTGCCCCGAGCTGGCCGCTGGATCAACAGATTGCCGTTAACCCGTTCTGGGAAATGCGCAACCAGCCATTCGCAGAGGTCGCGGCGCGACTCGAAGCACTGGGGCGGGTGCACTGCCTGATGCCTGCTGCTTACTATGCCGGGTTGTGGCGCCGCAGTGTGATCAGCTCGGAGCATCTGCTTCAGGCGGCTGAGTTACTGGGTGAGCGCGCAGACTGCGATGCTTTGCTGCAAGCGTTAAAGCAACGCCCGGCGGATGGCCACTGGCACAATGTCTCAGACTGGCTGGACAGTGCTCGAGACCGTCAGCATCAGATGGCCTGGCGTGACGAAATTACTCATCAGATCAGTCAGTTCTGTGCGGATTTTTGTCAGGTGCAAGAGCCCTCTGCCGCGCTGTATCTGAGCTGGGTAAAGCAGATACGCAGTGACCGTGGTATCGCCATTCTGATGGGTGAACCGGGCCTTAACCGCGCCTTCCGTGAGCTGCCGGACGATCCGCAGGCGCTGATTCTGATCGCACTGGATGAACTGGGGCTGAACTCTGCTGAGCAGATCGAAGCCTACAGTCATGCGCTGCTGCTCGATATTAATGGTTGGGCATCCTGGTTTGCATATCAGCGCTGGCAAGCGGCACTGGCAGGCGGCAGTGAGGATTTACTGCCACAACTGCTGGCCATTCGACTGGGCTGGGAACTGGCTTTGTGGCGTCACTGGCAGATGCGTCATGGCAAAGCAGCACAGGGCCTGCGCGAGCAGTGGTACGGTCAGCTGCCGCAGTTAGCACAGCTGTTGCAACAGCATGCCCGGACACAGAAACCGCTGTGGGTCTGGCAGCGTGCCGCCGAGCTGGCGCGCCAGCAACAGGAGCAGCTGCTGCTGACGAAGCCACGCCCGCTTAGTCGCACCCAACCGCGGCTGCAGGCAGTGTTCTGCATCGATGTGCGTTCCGAGGTAATGCGCCGTGCACTGGAGGCTTGCAGTCCTGACATCCAGACACTGGGCTTCGCCGGATTCTTTGGCCTGCCACTGGCATATACGCCGGTGGGCACGGATATCAGTCGGCCGCAGTTGCCGGGATTACTGGCACCGACTATTTGTGTCAGTGAAGGCGGCCACAGCGCCCAGGCACTGGATCAGAGTCGTCGCGCGCAACAGCTTAAAGAGTCGGCCTGGTATGACTTCAGCCGCGGTGCCACGTCATCGTTCACTATGGTAGAAGCCAGCGGACTGAGTTATGCCGCACGTTTGCTGCGTCGCACCTTTGGTCTGACGCGCGATAAACATCCGCTGAACGATTTACCCCACAGCGGCCAGTGGACCCTGTGGCAGGGTGAGCGGCCGCTGACGCTGGCGGAAAAAACAGATCTGGTGGCCGGCGTGTTGCACAGCATGGGGCTGAAACGTCTGGCTCCGCTGGTGCTGTTGGTCGGCCATGGCAGCCATACTACGAATAATCCGCATGCTGCAGGACTGGACTGCGGTGCCTGTGGTGGGCAGACCGGTGCGCTTAACGTGCAGGTACTGGCCCAGCTGCTGAACGATGAGGGGGTGCGTAAGGCTCTGGCTGAGCGTGGCCAGCTGATCCCGCATAGCACCCGCTTTGTCGCCGCATTGCACAATACCACCACAGATCATATCCACTGCTTTGACGCCGTTGAGCAGAATATCGCTGGCTGGCTCAGTGACGCGACTCTGCTGGCCCAGCGCGAACGCGCGCCACGGCTGGGGCTGAGCGATAACGCTGTGCTGAATCAGCCACAACAGCTGGATCAGGCATTGCAGCAACGCGCTTACGACTGGTCGGAAGTTCGCCCTGAATGGGGGCTGGCGGGCAACAGTGCCTTTATAGTCGCGCCGCGCAGCCGTACCCGTGGCCTGAACTTCGGTGGCCGCACCTTCCTGCACGACTACCGCTGGCAGGACGACGAAGGTTTCCGTGTCCTCGAGCAGATCATCACCGCACCGATGGTGGTGACCCACTGGATCAATATGCAGTACAACGCCTCGGTCACCGACTCGCTGAAGTACGGCAGTGGCAACAAAGTGCTGCACAACGTGGTGGGGGGAAATCTCGGCGTATTTGAAGGCAACGGCGGTGATCTGCGCATAGGGCTGCCGCTGCAATCAGTACACGATGGCCAGCAATGGATGCATCAGCCACTGCGGTTGAGCGTCTACATTCAGGCGCCGGCTGAGGCCATCGCCGCTATCGTTGCCCGCCATGAAAGCGTGCGCCAGCTGGTGGATAACGACTGGCTGTACCTGTTCCGGCTGGATGATAACGGCGTGGCCGCACGTCTGTATCAGGGGGCATGGCAGGATACAAAGGCAGAGCCAGAAGGAGAGTCAGGCCATGACTGATCTCCTCGCCGGGCGTATGGGCCATCTGCAGCGGCTGGAAGCCGAGGCGATTCACATTATCCGTGAGGTCGTCGCGGTGTTTGATAACCCCTGCATGTTCTACTCCATCGGCAAAGACTCCACTGTCATGCTGCATCTGGCGCGCAAGGCGTTTTACCCCGGCCGGGTGCCGTTGCCGCTGCTGCACGTGGATACTACCTGGGAGTTTGCCGAAATGGCCCAGTTCCGTGACCGGCTGGCCGCCGAACATCAGCTGCAGATTCTGGTGCGCACTAACGAAGAGGCGCTGGCTGCGGGTGTGCATCCGGTGGAATCCGGCTCGGTAAAATACAACGACCAGATGAAAACCGTAGCGCTGAAACAGGCACTGGACTATTACCGCTTTGACGCCGCGTTGGGTGGCGCCCGCCGCGATGAAGAAAAATCGCGTGCCAAAGAGCGGGTGTTCTCGGTGCGCAGCGAAAGCCATGGCTGGGATCCCAAAGCCCAGCGGCCGGAGCTGTGGTCGATCTACAACACCCAGATCCGCAAAGGCGAATCGGTGCGGGTGTTTCCGCTGTCGAACTGGACCGAGCTGGATATCTGGCTCTATATCCTGAAAGAAAACATCGACATCGTACCGCTCTACTTTGCCGCCGAACGGCTGAGCTGGGTGGATGACGCCAGCGGTCAGATTCTCGCCCTCGACGATGAGCGTATGCGTCCCTACCTGTCAGAGCGTGAGCTGCAGACTCTGCAACCGCGCTGGATACGCTTCCGCACGCTGGGCTGTTATCCACAGACCGGTGCGGTCGAAAGCCACGCCACCACAGTAGAAGGCATCGTCGCAGAAATGCTCACTACCCGCACCAGTGAACGCCAGGGGCGGCTGCTGGATGCCGATCAGGCCGGTTCGATGGAAAAGAAAAAGCGTGAGGGCTATTTCTGATGATGGTCGCCGCATTGCTGACCCGTCATGGCAAGGGCCCGCTGCTGGCGGCGGCGCTGCGTGGGCAAGGCATTGGCGTGGTCAGCATTGAACATTGGGATACCGACCGGCTGGGCACCTTTTCCGGCGAGATCGAACGGCCTGCGCCGGCGCCGGAAGTGGTGCGCCTGAAAGCCATGCTGGCGGCGGATCTCAGCGGTTACCGGCTGGGCTTCGTCGATTCAGACAACTTGCCCTGGGAGTTGGACATTCTGCCTTTCGGTAACGTGGTTGATGAGCATCACGACATCAGCTGGCCACCTGATGGTGACTTTAAAATGTCGACACTGGGCTTTGTGGAAGCACTGCATCAGGCATGGCAAGTAAAGATCACGCAGGCTCCTGAGTGCTTGGTTAAGGTCGCAAATCCTGTCGCCATGATCATTCTTAAGATGGTCGCATGGACCGAACGGGACCTTGAGCTAAGAAAGAAGGACGCTGCAGACATCTGCTACATCCTGCAGAACTACGCCAAAATACCTTCTATCCTGAGCCGTCTTTACGAAGATGGGCACATGGAACGTTGCGACTGGGATGAGGACATGGCTTCCGCTGAACTTCTGGGGATTGAAATAGCTGACGTATCAGCAGAGCCAACCCGTCAATACATCATTAAACACCTGGTGGTAAACCAATCCAACAGGGCAGCTTTTGCCCTAGATATGAGTCTCACCCATGGTACTCAATGGTTAGACCGGCTTACTGATCGGTTGGTCTGAAATCATTTTGTACGCCTGGCATCACGATCATATCGCCTTCTTCAGCATCCCCTCCGCGCGCTCTTCAAATGGCGCGCTACGCTCACGTCAAACTATAGAAACTGTGATCACCAATGAGGAGCCGGATAAACAAAACTCCCGCCACAAATCGACCTCCAGCAACACAAGCTTTCGCGTCTTGTCGTAGCAAAACATGTCGCCCTGTGCGGCGTGCTGTACCGGGCCAACAAGCAGCGTGCGACTTAATACGCTGAGCGTTGTGCGCAGTTGCGTGGCCAGCCCAGCGGGCAAATTGTTTTCTTCCAACCCAGCATGAACAGGCTGTAAGTCACCACCGGATCGGTACCGTATTCAGCCTGTGCCAAGCGAATCAGTTGCTCCAGCGCCTGCCGGAACGCAGGGGGCTTGCTACTTCCTGGGGCATCGACGTTGCTCTGTGGAATATGCAGCGGCGCTGCTCTCCGCAGATTGCGCTTTTTCAGAATATCACTAAGATAGTAATAACTTACTATCTTTTGGATTCCCCTATGGACACTCCATCCCGGCACTTCTCTGCTGAACAACGGCGGGCCGAAACGGTTCAGGCGGTTGTGCAACTGGCCGCAGAACAGAACCCTGGCGATATCAGTACCACCGCCATTGCCCGGCAGATGGGCGTAACCCAGGGCGCGTTGTTTCGTCATTTCCCCAGTAAAGATGCCATTCTGGAAGCGGTTATGGATTGGGTGGCCGAGCATTTACTGGCCCGGGTTGATAACGCCGCCGCTGGTTGTGATTCACCTCTGGCGGCACTGGAAGCCATATTTATGGCCCATGTTGGGTTTGTAACCGAGCACCCTGGCGTGCCGCGTATGCTGTTCGGCGAGTTGCAGCGCCCGGGTATGACCTTGCCGAAAAAAATTGCCCAAAAACTGCTCAGTCACTATTCGCAGCGGCTGCGGCAACGGTTACAGGCGGGTATCGAACAGGGTGAGCTGGATGCCGGGCTGGATATTGCCGCTGCCTCGGTTGCATTTATTGGTGCGCTGCAAGGGCTGGTAATGCAGGCGTTAATCGCCGGCGATCCGGCCCGTATCCGCAGCGCCGCTCCCGGGGTTTTTGCCCTATATCGTCGTGGTATTGCGAGGTCGATATGACATTTCCGCGTCTTCAGGCCCGCACTCTGGCGGTGCTGGTGGTGGTACTGCCGTTGCTGGCGTTGTTTGTTTATGTTGGTGCACGTTCTGGCCCGCTGGCACCGGTTAAGGTAACGGTCAGTACGGTGGAATCCCGTTCAATTACGCCGGCCGTGTTTGGCATTGGCACCGTGCAGGCCCGTTATACCTACCGGATTGGTGCCACGGTGCCCGGTCGTATTGCCACGCTGAATGCCGATGTCGGCGACCGGGTGAGCGCAGGCCAGTTGCTGGGCGAGCTGGATGGCGTCGACCTGGATGAACGTCTGGCAGCGTTGCAGGCCGGTGTCAAAAGCTCACAAGCCAATCTGCGCAAAGCGGAGACCAGTCGTGATTTTGCCCGTGCTCAGGTCAGGCGCTACGACGCACTGTTGCAGATACAAAGTACCAGCGAAGAAGTGGCGGCACTGAAACGTCAGGAACTGGCGGTGGCCGAGGCCGTACTGGTCGCGGCCAAAGAAGACACCCTGCGGTTGCAGGCTGAACGGGAAGCCTTGCAGGCACAGCGTAATCACTTACGTTTGCTGGCACCGGCGGCCGGGCTGGTGGTGGCGCGTCATTTTGATCCGGGGACCACGGTGCTGGCCGGTCAGGCGGTGGTTGAAATTATTGATCCGGCCAGTCTGTGGGTGCATACCCGTTTCGATCAGGTCAGTGCCGAAGGCCTGGCAGCCGGTTTACCGGCAGAGATTGTGCTGCGCTCTGCCCCGGGTAGCTTGTTAAACGGCCGGGTATTACGCATTGAGCCGCTGGCCGACGAAATCACAGAAGAGCTGCTGGCCAAGGTTGCGTTCACAACCTTGCCGCCGGCGTTACCACCGGTGGGGGAACTGGCCGAAGTAACGGTGCAGTTGGCGGCCCTGCCGGCCACCCCGGTTATCAGCAATGCAGCTGTGCGCAGTTATAAAGGCCAGCGCGGAGTCTGGAAATATCAGGCCGGCGGGCTGGAGTTTGTGTCGTTGCAGCTGGGCCGCAGCGATCTGCAGGGCCATGTCCAGGTTTTGCAGGGGCTGGCGGCGGGTGATCAGGTGGTACTGTACAGCGAGAAAGTGCTGAGTGCCGGCACCCGTATCGATATTACCGATCAGCTGACAGGCCAGCAGCCATGATCAGCTTAGCCGGCCGCGATATTCTGCATTCCTGGGGCAAATTTATTTTTACCGGCATCGGGCTGGGCCTGTTGATTGGCGTTACCCTGACCATGGCCGGTGTTTACCGGGGCATGGTGGATGATGGCAAGGTACTGCTGGATAACAGCGGGGCCGATTTATGGGTGGTGCAACAGGACACTCTGGGGCCTTACGCCGAATCATCCGGTATTCCCGATACCCTGTGGCGCAGTGTCCGCATTATGCCCGGTGTGGCTGACGCGGTGAATGTCACTTACCTCACCATGCAGGTGCGTCAGGCTGAGCGGGATGTGCGGGCCATGGTGGTGGGTGTTCATGCCGGTGGTCCGGGAATACCGGGCTGGCCACCCTATTTGCTGGCGGGCCGGCAGATTACCCGCGGCCATTACGAGGCCGTGGCCGATATCGCCACCGGCTTTACGCTGGGGGATGAAATCACCATTCGCCGCCACCGTTATCAGGTGGTGGGGTTAACCCGGCGGATGGTATCTTCCGGTGGCGACCCGATGGTGTTTATTCCGCTCAAGGATGCGCAGGAAGCGCAGTTTCTGAAAGACAACGACGCTATTTTAAGGCAACGCCGCAGTACCGCCGCCAATCCGCAGTTTAACCGCCCGGCGGTACCGGGGTTGCTGGAAGCGGTAACCGCGTCACAAACCCATAACCCCTCTGTTAATGCGGTGCTGGTACGGCTTCTGCCGGGTGTCAGCGCCCATGACGTGGCTGAACCGATCCGCCGCTGGAAGCACCTGACGGTGTATGACCGGCCGCAAATGGAAGCCATTCTGATCGGTAAATTAATTGCCACGTCGTCGCGGCAGATCGGCATGTTTCTGGTCATTCTGGCGCTGGTCAGCGCGGCCATTGTTGCTTTTATTATTTACACCTTAACCATGGATAAAATCCGTGAAATTGCCGTGCTGAAGCTGATCGGCACCCGTAACCGCACTATTGCCGGCATGATTCTGCAGCAGGCAATGGTTCTGGGGCTGATCGGTTTTGTGGTGGGTAAAATCAGCGCAACCTTTGCGGCCCCCATGTTTCCCAAATACGTGTTGTTGCTGCCCATCGATTCGATGCTGGGTTTTCTCGCCGTTATGGTTATCTGTGTGCTGGCCAGTGTGGTGGCAATCCGGATGGCGCTGAACGTTGACCCGGCTGAAGCCATAGGAGGCTGAGCATGGCCAAAGGTATTCATATTGAGGGCTTATCCAAGCGTTATGGCAGCGGTGACACCGCCTTTCTGGCGCTGAAAGACGTGAATATGCGGGTGGAGCCGGGCGAAGTTGTGGGCCTGATCGGGCCATCCGGTTCCGGTAAAAGCACCCTGCTGAAATGCCTGGGGGCAGTGATCGACCCCACCGCCGGACGCATGACGCTGGGTGATGACGTTATCTTTGATAACGGCTGGAAAGTCCGCGATCTGCGGGCGCTGCGGCGCGACAAAATTGGCTTTGTGTTTCAGGCCCCCTACCTGATTCCGTTTCTGGATGTTACCGATAACGTCGCCCTGCTGCCGATGCTGGCCGGTATGCCGGATGCTCAGGCACGGGCCAGGGCGCTGGAATTACTGACCGCGCTGGATGTGCAGCACCGCGCCAAAGCCATGCCATCGCAATTATCCGGTGGCGAACAACAGCGGGTTGCCATTGCCCGCGGGCTGGTCAACCGGCCGCCGGTGATTCTGGCCGATGAACCCACCGCACCGCTGGATTCGGTACGCGCCATGGCCGTTATCCGTATTCTTAACGAAATGGCCAAACGCTTTGAAACCGCCGTTATCGTGGTGACGCACGATGAAAAAATCATTCCCACCTTCCAGCGTATTTACCATATCCGTGATGGGGTTACTCATGAAGAAGCCGGTGAAGGCCGGGCGCTTAGCCCGCCTTGATGCGGGTCAAGCCAACAGCGGCCGCGGCCTGCCACACTGCTTCGGTCATGACAGAGGATATGCCCATGAGTGGTGAGCAACGCCTGATCAATACGTTATTGCAGCAACTGGACGATGCGGCGGCGCAGGAAAAAATGCTGAACAAGGCGTATCTGGAAGATTTGTTATTTACTGAGCTGCTGGCGCGGCTAGCGCAGCGCCGTACGGAAAAAGACATTCTGCATCAGGTGCAGTACAACCTGACCTTCGAGCAACGCAACATCAGCAAGGACGAGCTGGTGGTTACCCGCGGCTGCTGACCACCCTGCCCTTTTATTGTCATCAATTCTTCCTGACTGCTGGCCGGGCGCCCCCGGATTTGGCGCTTTATTGATATTTTTATTTCTTTTTTATCCCTGAAGTTATCTTCCCGTTATTCCCGTTATCACCTTGTTCTGGGCCATTTTTTTTGAAAATCCTGATCAGTTAATACACAAAATTAGTGATCAAATTTTTGTAAAGCATTTATAATCTGTTTTGTGATCTTGCTCACATTGTTTTTGTTAAAACTGTCAATTATTGAGGCGTGAAGGTTCCTGCATGATTACCTCGACCGTTTATCAGCAGCGATGATGAATGCCGCTGCTGATGCGATCATCGTTATTAATGATCAGGGATTGATCCGCCATTTTTCTCCAGCCGCCAGTCGCTTGTTCGGTTATGCCGCCGACGAAGTCATCGGCCGTAATGTCACGGTGCTGATGCCGGCCCGTTATGCCAAAGACCATGACCAGCATCTGGCCCGTTATCAGGTTGTTCGTCAGCCGCACATTATCGGCAAGGGGCGGGATGTCGAAGGCCAGCGTAAAGACGGTTCGCGGTTCCCGATGCGTTTGTCGGTGGGGGAGGCGCAAATTGACGGCAAATCCTTCTTTGTTGGCATCTGCCATGATCTGACCGCGCACCGCGATGCCTTGCAGCACCTGGCGATGGCTGAGCAGCGTTACCGTGAAATTATTCAATATCAGTCAGAACTGGTGTGCCGCCTTGATCAGGACCTGCGGGTCACCTTTGCTAATTTGTCGTTCAGTCAGGTGCTGGGCGTGGCTGGCGATGACCTGGTGGGGCTGGCCATTGATGAGTTGGTGGCGGGTGACGGCGAATCGTTCCGGCAGTTACTGATATCGCTGTTTCAGAGCCATTCTGAAATTGAACAGATTACTCTGAAAATTTCTATGAAAGGTGCCGAGCAGCCGGTACTGGTCGATTGGACGTTCCGGCGCTTACCTCACTCTGATAAATACGGTCTCGAGTTACAGGGTTTTGGTATTGATGTTTCCGAGCGCGATGCCGCCATCGATCGCGCGCAATTTTTGCTGAATCATGATCAATTAACCGGCTTTCTGAATCAGAAAGGTCTGAATGATTACCTGAAAACCCTGGTCAACAGTAGCGGTCGCTACGCGTTAATTTGTATTGATTGCGAAAATTTCAATCTGATTAATCATCGTTTTGGTTTTGCCGTCGGCGACTCTTTAATTCGCCAGGCGGCGGCCCGTATCCAGTCGGTCACTGATGAGCGGATCGTGGTCTGCCGGCCTGGTGGTGATGATTTTTTACTACTGGTTCCTATCGACAGTGAGCAACATACCGAGTGCCTGGTGAATCAGTTACAGGCGGTGCTGGCGAATGCTTATGAATTGGGTGATCAAACCAAGGTGAATTTGCAGATTCTGATGGGCGTTGCGTTATACCCACAGGATACCCGCAGCCCGGAGCGGTTACCGGAGCTGGCGGAAGCTGCCTTGCTGAACAGTCGCCAACAACACCGTCCCTGCAGTTATTTCGACGAATCCTATCATGCGGAATTACGTCGTAAGCTCGACATTGAACAAGGTTTGCGCAATGCTGTCACGGATGCTCGGCTGAGCATTTTTTTACAACCCAAGTACGACCTGGGCACAGAACGGGTGGCTGGCTATGAAGCCCTGCTGCGCTGGCAGGATCCGGTGCTGGGTACGGTATCCCCCGCCGAATTTATTCCGGTGGCCGAGCAAACCGTACTGGGGCAACAGTTAGATCGCTATGTTATCCAGAAAGTGATGGAGCTGATCAACATTCATCTGCCTTTACGGCAACATCGGTCTGCAGGTTGCCTGCATATCGCCATTAATATTACTGCCAGCCATTTTAATGATCCACAGCTGACGGCTTTTATTGAGGAAAACCTGCAGCGTTATCGTGTCGACCCGCGCACTCTTTGCCTGGAAGTCACCGAGGGTGTACTGATGAGCGATAGTGACCATGTTGCGGATAACCTCAGTCGTTTGCGGGCTCTGGGGATAGAGGTGGCCATTGATGACTTCGGTACCGGTTATTCGTCGTTGTCTTATCTTAAGAATCTTCCGGCCGATGAATTAAAAATTGATAAATCCTTTATTGATGATCTGGAAACGCCAGCAGGCGCTACTTTGATAAAAGCAATTCTGGATGTGGCCCGGGTATTTCATCTGCGGGTGGTGGCCGAAGGCATTGAAACAGAAAATCAGTTGGTTTTATTGCAGGAGCTGGGGTGCGACTACGGGCAAGGCTATTTGTTAGGAAAACCGGCACCTGCCGATGAAGTACTCAAGCAGTTTGAAATGACTGATGTTTGCAGTCAGGGATGGGGTATTTATGAAAAATAACGGCTCAGTAACGGGTAACGAGCGGCACTTCGAAGATAACGAAAAGCTTATTTCGGCAACCGATCTGAACGGTGTTATTCAGCACTGCAATCTGGCGTTCGAGAAAATCAGTGGTTTTAGCCGCGAAGAGCTGATCGGTGCGGACCATAATCTGGTACGCCATCCGGATATGCCTCCGGAAGCCTTTGAGGTGATGTGGAATCACCTTAAAGCCGGCCGGCCCTGGATGGGGATGGTTAAAAATCGCTGTAAAAACGGTGACCATTACTGGGTCAGTGCATACGTTACGCCGGTAACCGAAAACGGTAAGGTGGTGGGCTACGAGTCGGTCCGCAGCCGGCCGTCGCGTGCCGACGTGGCGCGGGCAGAAAAGCTGTATCAGCAGGTCAATGCCAAACGCCGGCTGTTCTCTGTACCGCTGTACCTGCGTCAGTTAATGATGGCGCTGGCGATGATTGTGCCGGCCATTGCCTTCGGTATGCTGGTATCGCCACTGGCCAGTACTATTTGGTTGATTATTGCCTTGCTTATTTATGGTGGTTGGCAATATCGCCATTATCTGCGTGATATGCATCTCATCCGTGCTGAATTACATGGCGCTTTTATGCATCCGCTGGCGGTCAGATCCTATACCAACGAGCATGGTATCAACGGTCAGCTGATGGTCGGGGTGATGAGTCTGCGCTCCCATCTGGATGCCGTTTTAACGCGTATTGAAGATGCATCAGTAAAGGTGGCGGAACAGTCGGCCATTGGCCTGGAGCAATCCGAACAGGCGCGGGGTGCGATTGCCGAACAGCGCCATCAGACTGATCTGGTGGCCACCGCCATGAGTGAAATGTCGCGGGCGATTCATGAAATATCCAACAACGTGCAGGAAACGGCCGCCCGGGCGGAACAGTCATCCGGGCTGGCGGAGCAAGGCCGTGAGGTTTCCAGAACCACCCGTCAGGCGATTGAGCATTTACGCGATACCGTCGGTGAGATCGGTGCTGCGGTTGAAAACCTGTCGCAGCAAACAGCGGATATTAACCGGGCCGCCAGCAGCATTGAGGCGATTTCAGAAAAGACCAATCTGCTGGCACTGAATGCGGCGATTGAGGCGGCCCGGGCCGGTGAGCATGGCCGCGGCTTTTCGATTGTGGCCGACGAGGTGCGTATGCTGGCTGCCAGCACCCGCGAATCGGCGCAGGAGATTGCTCAGATTGTTTCGGCCCTCACTCAACAGGCGCGGCAGTCGGTTGATATTGCTCATGCCGGTGCCAACGATGCCGACAGCGGTTTGCAGAAGGTGGTGGAAGCCGAGCAGATGCTCAGCGGGATTGCCGCGGCGGTAGTGGAAATTTCGGCAATGGCCGAGCAAATGGCCACTGCGGTCGAGGAGCAGGCGCTGGTGTCGCAGGATGTGAATGGTCAGGTGGCAGAAATTTCGCGGCTGGCCAGCGACAGTCTGGCGCGTACGGAAGAAAGCGCCGGCAGTCTGCGCCGCTCGAAAAAAGTATCGGATGATCTGCATGAACTGGTTAACCGGTTCCGCCAATAGTCGCTGGCCGGTCGCTAAACCGCCGCTCAGTCAAACGGCTGCAGCGGCGTAATGGTCAGTGCGGGCAGCTGTATGGCGACGCATAATCCCTGCGGGGTATTGGCGTTTAATGCCAGCGTGCCGCTGTAGCTGCTGACAATATCCTGCACAATCGCCAGCCCCAGCCCGCTGCCCTGCGGGCCACTTTCATCCAGCCGGGTGCCGCGTTGCAGCAGGTGTTGGCGTTGTTCTTCAGTAATGCCGGGGCCGTTATCACACACTTGAATCTGCCACACGTCAGCCTGATTGCGGATGCTCAGCTGCACCCGGTTCCCGCCGTACAGGCAGGCGTTGTCGAGCAGATTGCCGAGTAATTCCAGCGTATCGTCACGGTCTTGCGGCAGGATGGCGTCGGGTTCGTAGCTGGCCTCAATCTGCACCTGCGGATACAGGCGTTGCAGCACGTCGAGCAGGGTGGGCAGTTCATCGGCCAGTTTGGTGTGCCGGCCGGGCGAAGCGACGCCGACGATGCGCGCCCGTTTCAGTTCGCGCTGAATCAGTGTTTGCAGGCGTGCCAGCACCTCGCGCTGCTGCTGTTGCTGTTGTGGGCTGAGTTGTTCGGCCAGCAACTGCAGTTGCTGCAGCGGGCGTTTCATTTCATGGGCCAGATTGCCCAGCGCATTGCGGGAACGCCCCACCCGTTGTTGCAGCTGTTGCAGCAGGCGGTCGATTTCTTCCGCCAGCGGTTGCACTTCCTGCGGGTACTGGCCGCTGGCCGCGCCCAGATTGTCGCGCTCGCCAAAGCGCAGCTCGCGCAGCTGCTGTTGCAGGGGTTGCAGGCGGGCAAAGGCACGGCTTAGTTGCCGGCGCTGAATCAGCAGCAGCACGGTCAGTGTCAGCCCGAGCAGGGTCAGTGCACTCAGCCGGTAATACAGCAGCTGCCGTTGCTGGGCGCTGATGTCTTCGGCCAGCCACAGGGTAAAGGGCTGGTTATCCACCGTCATGCCGAGCGCCAGATTCAGCCACACTTCCTTGTGGTTGCCGGTATCGATACCGGGTTGCGTCCAGTCGCGCTGCTCGCCGCTGTTCAGGTTAAGGTCAGGCGGCGCTTTGTCCCACAGCGAGCGGCTTTTCAGCAATAACTGGTCGCTGCGGATGCTGTAGTAATGGCCGGAATAGACGCGCTGATAGACGGTACCCAACCGGTTGTCCTGCAGCTGCCACGTTTCGCTTAGCGGGTCGCGCTGTAAGGCGGCTATCAGGCTGTCGGCATCGTGCTGCAGCCGGCTGAGCACATAGTGTCCCACCATCTGGCGCACACCGTAATCGGCCAGCAGCAACAGCGGCAGCATCAATGCCAGCAGGCTGATCAGCCAATGGCGGCGCAGCTGCTGCTGAATCGACATCATGCGGTGGCCTCCGGCGCTAACTGATAACCCTGCCCGCGCCGGGTTTCGATAAAGTCTTTACCAAAGCGCTGCCGCAGGCGGTTGATGTACACCTCCAGCACATTGCTGTCGCGCAGCTGGTCTTCTTCGTAGACGTGCTCGCTGAGGCTGGTTTTGGAATGTACCTGCTGCGGGTGCTGCATCAGATAACGCAACAGTCGGAATTCAATGCCGGTGAGTGGCAGAGTGCGGCCATCGGCGGTGGTGGCCTGTTGGCTGTCGGTGTTGAGGGTAACCCCACGCCAGTGCAGTTCATTGCTGGCCTGGCCCTGATGACGCCGGCCAATGGCTTCCAGCCGCGCCAGCAGCTCGGCGGTGTGAAAGGGTTTGCCGAGGTAGTCGTCGGCGCCGGCTTTCAGGCCATCGACGCGCTCATGCCAGGCATCGCGGGCGGTCAGAATCAGCACCGGAGTGCGGTTGCCGGCAGCGCGCCAGCTGCGCAGCACTTCCAGGCCGTTTTTACCGGGCAAACCCAGGTCAAGAATAATCAGGTCGGGCTGTAACTCGTTGCCCAGAAATTCACCGTCGATACCGTTATGGGCCAGCTCTACCGCATAGCCAGCGCCCCGCAGCACAGGCTGCAGGGCGTCGGTTAAGTTACGGTCATCTTCGATCAGCAACAGTTTCATCGGCTGTCTCAGCGTTTTTTGATGTCGTCGTCCAGCCATTTGCCGGTATTGGCGTCGATCTCGGTTTCATGGCGGCGGCCTTCTTCATCCAGCCATTTCACTTCGTATACCCAGCGGCCGTCGTCGCGTTCCAGTTCGCTGTCGAGCAGTTTGCCGGTCAGGGGTTTGGCCTGCAGCAGGCTGTCGAGCGGTTGTACGATGCCAGCGCTGACCAGCTGCTGAATCTCTTCCGCGCTGAAGTCGTCGCCAGCCAGTACCGGCAAGCTGAAGGCGCCAGTGGTCAGAGCGGCGGTTACGGCGGTGATGGATAACAGTGTTTTCATAATGTCCTCCGGGACGTCAGTATGGTTTGGTTACCGGCTTACAGCCAGTGTCAGTGGTCGTTATCACGGCGTTGTTTACGGCCGTGGATCATGGAGCGCACCAGGTTTTCACGGTGGTGCAGACTGCTGAACAACACGCCGGCAATGTGCAGGAACACCAGCACCAGCGTGCTGTTGGCAAAGAACTCGTGGATTTCTTTCAGTGTATGGTCGTTAAACGAGGCCAGCCAGGTACCCGCTAACGGTCCGGCCTGATCGTGCGCGCCCAGCGTCGCCATGCCGAACACGATGGTGCCGGTCAGACTCAGTAACAGGGCAATCACCATCGCACCACCGGCCGGGTTATGGCCCAGATAGCGCGGTGCCTTGCCGGCCGGAATGGCTTTCAGATAGGCCAGTACCGCACGCGGTGAGCGCACAAAGTCGGTAAAGCGGGCGTGTTTCGTCCCGATCAGGCCCCATAGCAGGCGGAAGGCGATCAAACCGCCCACGGCGTAACCGCTCCAGACATGGACGGTATCGGAGACATCTTCCGACAGGTAGGCGGTGAAGAAAAACAACACCAGCGACCAGTGAAATACCCGCACCAGCGGGTCCCAGACGGTGGTTGTGGTAACAGGGGTGGGTTGGTTCATAACAGCTCTCCTCAGTGACGGTGGTCAGCTTAGGGGAGTCATGCTTAAACCAACCTTAACGGCCGGCGGGTTTTTCAGTCGCCAAACTGAATGGCCGATACTGCTTTGCCGAGAATGTCTTCGCGGTAGAACACGTGGCCGGGGCTGTCGCTGCCGGCACCGGCCACCACCATCAGGGGCAGCAGGTGCTCTTCCCGTGGGTGAACACGGCGGGCACCGGGAGCCTGGCTCCACTGCTGCAGCAACGCCTGGCGACCGGTATCGGGTTGCCCCACGGCGTGCATCAGCCAGTCATCGAAGGCTTCGGCGGCGTCGTTGTCGGCCTGACTGGCCGGGTTAAAGAATGCGCGCAGATTGTGGTAGCTGAGGCCGCTGCCGATGATCAGTACATTCTGCTGCCGCAGGCTCTGCAGCGCCTGTCCGGCGGCCAGATGGTCGGCCGGATCAAGGCCGCTTTTCAGCGACATGGCCAGCACCGGGATGTCTTCCTCCGGGAACGCCACTTTCAGCGGGATGAACACGCCGTGATCCCAGGGCGCCTGATGATCCACCGTCGCTGCAATGCCGGCATCGGTCAGAAGCCGGGCGGCCTGCTGTGCCAGCTGTGGGGCGCCCGGGGCTTTATAGGTCAGCTCATAGGTGTGCGCCGGAAAGCCGTAATAGTCATATTCCAGCCGCGGCTGCGGGGCGCCGGTGAAGGTAAACACCGCCTCTTCCCAGTGCGCGGTTATGACCAGTATGGCGTCGGGTTTGCGCGGCAGGCGGCCGGGAATGGAGCGCAGCATGGCGGCCATGTTGTCCCACAGATGCGGGTCACCGGGCCACTCCATAAAGAAGCAGGGGCCACCGCCATGGGGAATGTATAAAGAAGGCTGTTCTTGCATAACTGATCTCCGATGAATGCCAACAGTGTAGCGGCGGCTACGCCCGGGTGTTGATTACCCCGGGGTAAGTATGCGGCAACAGACTGTCGCTGAATCAGCGTTTGTGCGGCACCCACAGCATCAGCACGAACGCCCACAGCAGTGCCGCCAGTCCCCAGATAAAGGTCGATGACAGACTGGCGCCACCTTCAATACCGACTTTCGCCAGCCATGGGCCCAGCAGCTGGGTGAAACCATAGAGCGCAATCAGCGCTGCACTGAGGCGCGGCCCCTGATGCGGGTGCAAGGTTCGTGCGAGTCGTTGCGTCAGCAGTACGGCGCCAAGGAAGGTTCCTCCCACCAGAATGGCACACAGCCATAAGCCAGCAAGCGAGCCGGGCAGCAGCAGAATCGCGCCCACGCCGGCGGCCTGTATCGCGTAGTTCCACAGCAGTGCCTGCTTATCGCCGATGGCAGCACCGAGATGATTCCACAGCCAGGTGGAGGGCAATGATGCCAGGGCAACAACAAACCAGGTGCTGGGTGTCATCGTCAGCTGCCAGTCGGCGGCCACCGCAGGCAGAAAGGTCATCGGCAGAATGTAACCCAGTCCGGCACCGGCATAGGCCAGAAACAGCGGCGTACTGGCCCTGTCCCACAGTGCGGAATGGTCATCGCTGCCTCTGACCGGGGCATGGCCTGGCAGGCGGTGCAGGTACCAGCTGCTCCACAGCGCCAGAGGCAGTGCCGCCAGTGCCGCGGGAATCCAGCGCTGGGCACCACTCAGGCTACCTGCACTGACGTCGACCAGCAGGCTGGAAATAATCAGGCCTGTGCCTACGCCCAGATACATCAGACCACTGAGCTGAGATTTTCCCTGCTCTGCCAGCCATTCCAGCACCAGCGCTGGCGCCAGCACAAAGACGATACCGTTAGTAATACCGTTGGCCAGGCGCAAGCCTGCCAGTGCGTTAAAGTCACTGGTCCACACCTGAGCGATGGTGATCAGGGCATTCAGCAACAAACCAGTCATCAGTGTCCGTTGCCCCAGTCCGCGCTGGTAAGCAAATAAGGCCAGCATGGCACCGAGCAGGTAACCAACATAGTTCCAGGTAGCCAGAGCTGCGGCCTGACTCAGGCTCAGTAAGCCATCATCGACCAGTAGTGGCAGTAACGGGGTGTACACGAAACGGCCGAAACCATGTACGACAATCAGTGCGGTTGCGGCAGCGAGAATAGGCCACCAGTGGGAGGCTGGCTGATGCTGGGCAGATGACATGGTGTGCTCCTTATTAACTGCCTGCATGATAGAGCGACTGTCGCGCGGGTACAGCAAGACTTTGGTTTTTACGTCGGAGGTCGGACGCCAGAAGCCAGAAGCCAGAAGCCAGAAGCCAGAAGCCTCAAGCCTCAAGCCTCAAGCCTCAAGCCTCAAGCCTCAAGCCAACGTTTATGTTAATATCCGCGCCTTTCATTCTGCCCGCCGGAACCTGGCGGTGGGCCCCAGGTGGATACGTCATGATTCCTTACAGTGATGCCCTCACCAAACAATTGGTGCGTGGTGCGCAGGCGATGCAGATTGAGCTCACCCCGGCGCAGCAGGACAGCCTGATGGCATACCTCGGCCTGTTTCAGAAGTGGAACAAAGCCTACAACCTGACTGCCATTCGCGAACCGGAACGCATGGTCAGTCTGCACCTGCTCGACAGTCTGGCGGTGCATCCGTATGTGCAGAATGTGGACAACATTATTGATGTGGGTACCGGCCCGGGCTTACCCGGGGTTGTACTGGCGATCATGAATCCGCATAAACAGTTCACCCTGCTCGACAGCAACGGCAAGAAAACCCGTTTTCTGTTTCAGGCACGCACAGCGCTGGGGCTGAATAACATCACCATAGTGAACGATCGGGTCGAAGCATATAATCCGCCGCAACTGTTCGATATGATTGTCAGTCGCGCGTTTGCCTCATTGGCAGACATGACGCACTGGTGTCAGCACCTGCGGGCTGAAAATGGCTGTTTCCTGGCAATGAAAGGCCAGTATCCGGATGATGAAATCCGGGATATTGAGCAGGATTTTGTCGTCGAAGAAACCTTCACGCTGACGGTGCCGGATGTCGACGGAGAACGCCATTTACTGCGTATCCGTCCGCGTACAGAGTAATAATGACCGGCTGCAGCAGCCAATTTAAGGAAGCAGTATCGTGAGCAAAATTCTGGCTATTGCGAATCAGAAAGGTGGTGTCGGAAAAACCACGACGGCGGTTAATCTGGCCGCCTCGCTGGTGGCGACCAAGCGCCGCGTGCTGCTGATCGACCTTGACCCACAAGGCAATGCCACGATGGGCAGCGGCATCGACAAGTACGACCTGGAATTGTCGATGTATGACGTTCTCACCGGCAAGTGCCGCACTGCGGCGGCTGTGCAGAAAACTGATCCGGCAGGCTACGACCTGCTGCCAGCCAATGGTGATCTGGTGGCAGCCGAAGTGGAACTGATGGAAATGTCACGCAAGGAAAGCCGTTTGCGTGATGCGCTGGGCGAAGTTCGCCCGGATTACGACTATATCCTGATCGACTGCCCGCCCTCGCTGAATATGCTCACGGTGAACGCACTGGTGGCTGCTCAGGGCGTGCTGATTCCGATGCAATGTGAGTACTACGCGCTGGAAGGTCTGAGTGCACTGATACAGACCGTCGAGTCCATTGCATCGACGCTCAACCCGAAACTGGAAATCGAAGGCCTGCTGCGCACTATGTATGACCCGCGCAACAGCCTGACCGTTGATGTCTCGGCGCAGTTAATGAGCCACTTCGGTGACAAGGTGTATGGCACGGTTATTCCCCGTAACGTGCGTCTGGCAGAAGCACCAAGCCACGGTCTGCCGGCACTGAATTACGACAAATCATCCCGCGGCGCGGTGGCTTATCTGGCATTGGCCGGTGAGATGAACCGCCGTACGCGACAGGCGGCCCGGGCCTGAAACGCCGGAAGAATAAGGTTTAAGAACGCATGACAAAGAAGAAACGCGGCCTGGGTCGCGGCCTGGATGCCCTGCTGACCAGCTCCCGTGCTTCTGCGGTGGCTACCGCTGTGGACGACGAAGAAGTTGTTAGCGATCTGCCGGTTGCTGCTGTTAAGGATGGCGAGTTGCGTCACCTGCCGGTTGAGTGGATTCAGCCGGGCCAGTATCAGCCGCGTAAGGATATTCAGCCGGAAGCGCTGGAAGAACTGGCTGCTTCTATTAAAGCGCAGGGATTGATGCAGCCGATTGTGGTGCGCCCGCTGGCCTCTGACGACAGCCGTTTCGAGATCATTGCTGGTGAACGCCGCTGGCGCGCATCCCAGCTCGCTCAGCTTGACCGTGTACCTGCTCTTATTCGTGATGTGCCGGATGAAGCAGCTATCGCTATGGCACTGATCGAAAACATCCAGCGCGAAAACCTCAATCCGATGGAAGAGGCCAATGCGCTTTACCGTCTGCAGCACGAATTTGAGCTGACGCAGATGGAAGTGGCTGAGGCTGTCGGTAAAAACCGCGCTACGGTGGCTAACCTGCTGCGCCTGATGAACCTCAATGACGATGTAAAAACCCTGCTCGAGCATGGTGACATCGAGATGGGGCATGCTCGCGCCCTGCTGGGTTTAGACGGTGGCTTGCAAAGTGAAGCCGCGGCGCAGGTAGTGAGTCGTGCGCTCACGGTTCGTCAGACTGAAGCGCTGGTGCGTCACATGCAGGAAAATGGCGCTGACGAAAAAGCGCCGGTTAAGGCCAATCCGGATATTCAGCGGCTTGAACGCATGCTGGGTGATCGTCTTGGCGCTAAGGTCGCTATTCAGCATTCTGCTAAAGGCAAAGGCAAACTGGTGATCAACTACACTACCCTGGATGAGCTGGATGGTATTCTTGCTCACATTAAGTGACTAATCCGCTCATTTTGCCTGATTAAACCCGGATAAACCGTCCGGGTTCCTGACAATTCTTCACACTCTGACCTGCGTCAGCTTCCTTAGACGAATTATTATCGTTTTGCCCCCGGTTTCGGTTGAAGACGGCGGGGGCAGCCCATATAATCACGGCCGCTTTAAAATAGCCTGTTGCAGTAAGTGAACCAATAGTGAGGCTCGGGATGGCTGGCATACCACGTCCTCCGGCCTACCGGATCGTGATTTTACAATTGTTTCTCACGTGTCTGGTTGCTCTTCTGGGACTGCTGCACAGCCCGACGGCCGCGAAATCGGCGTTACTGGGTGGCTTAACCTGCGCACTGCCGAATGCTTATTTCATCTGGAAAGCATTCCGCTACACAGGAGCAAGGGCTGCCGCTCAGGTGGTGCAGTCGTTTTACCAGGGGGAGTCCTGGAAGTTTGTGCTCACGGCGTTGTGTTTTGGTGTCATCTTCCAACGCGTCGAGCCACTGAATGTTCTGGCACTGTTTGCAGGCTTCATAACAGTGCAGTTGGGGCATCTGGCCTCAGCAAAGATTGCTAATTTATAAACCTTTGAAATTGAGAGTGAACAATGGCTGGTAACTCCCAAGAGTATATCTCGCACCATTTGACTAACCTCACCTACGGCAAGCTGCCGGCAGGTTATGTTCGTCATAACGAAGATGGCTCTGAAACTGAGCTGACTGAAGCAACCTGGACTATGGCCCACACCAAGCAGGAAGCTGCTGACATGGGTTTCTCTGCAATCCACGTTGACTCCATGGGCTGGTCATTCGGCCTGGGCGCCCTGATTATGTTCCTGTTCTGGCGTGCGGCTAAAAAAGCCAGCACTGCAGTGCCGACTGGCTTCCAGAACTTTGTAGAAATGACCGTTGAGTTCATCGATGGCACCGTTAAGGAAGCATTCCACGGCCGCAGCGCTCTGGTTGCTCCGCTCTCTCTGACTATTTTTACCTGGGTCTTCATGATGAACTTCATGGACTTGATCCCGGTTGATGTTCTGCCGTCCATCTTCGGTCTGTTCGGCGTTCATTTCATGAAAGTTGTACCGTCCACTGACGTGAACGTGACACTGGGTATGGCTCTGTTTGTATTCGCACTGATGATCTTCTATTCCATCAAGATCAAAGGTATTGGCGGTTTTGTGGGCGAGCTGACGCTGCACCCGTTTAACGCCAAGAACCCTGTGGTACAGGCTATCTTTATCCCGGTTAACTTCTTCCTGGAATCTGTTGCACTGATTGCCAAACCGATTTCCCTGGGTCTGCGACTGTTCGGAAACATGTATGCGGGTGAAATGATCTTCATCCTGATTGCACTCATGTTCTCTGCTGGCGCATTCATGGGTCTGCTGGGTGGTGTCCTGCAATGGGGCTGGGCGGTTTTCCACATTCTGGTGATCACACTGCAAGCGTTCATTTTCATGATGTTGACCATCGTGTATCTGAGCATGGCGCACGAAGATCATTAATTTTTTAACCCTTAACTCACTTTAACTAACTACTTCTATTTGGAGAAAATTATGGAACAAGGTCTGGTATTCCTGGCTGCGGCTCTGATGATCGGTCTGGGTGCTCTGGGTACAGCTATCGGTTTTGGTCTGCTGGGTGGTCGTCTGCTGGAAGGTACTGCACGTCAGCCTGAGCTGGGTCCAATGCTGCAAGGTAAGATGTTCCTGATCGCAGGTCTGTTGGACGCCGTGCCAATGATCGGTGTTGGTCTGGGTCTGTACCTGATGTTCGCTGCCTAAGGGTTCATTTTTAAGAACGAACTTCCTTAATCAATGAACATGAGGGCTCTGGCGTGAACATTAACGCGACTCTGATCGGCCAGATCATCACATTCGCCATCTTCGTGTGGTTCTGCATGAAGTTTGTATGGCCTCACCTGTTGAGCGCCATGCAAGAGCGTGAAAAGAAAATTGCCGATGGTCTGGACGCAGCGAACCGCGCTGAACGCGACCTGGAACTGGCTCAGGAAAAAGCCGCTTCCCAACTGCGTGAAAGCAAAGAAAAAGCTGCTGAAATCATCGAACAGGCTAACAAGCGTGCTAACCAGATTATCGATGAGGCTAAAGAAGCCGCTCGTACTGAAGGTGCTCGCCTGGTAGCTGCTGCTCAAGCAGAAGTTGAGCAAGAGGCAAACCGCGCTAAAGAAGATCTGCGTAAGCAGGTATCTGAGCTGGCCGTTGCCGGTGCAGCCAAGATTCTCGGTAAGTCAGTTGACGCAGCCGCTCATGCTGAGCTGCTGAATAAACTTGCTGACGAACTGTAAGCGAGGTTGCCATGGCTGAATTAACAACTCTCGCTCGGCCATACGCAAAAGCTGTGTTTGCTGAAGCGCAAGAGAAGAACGCACTGGATGCCTGGTCTGCTGACCTGGCGACACTGGCAGCATTTGCTGCTGATGCCGATATGGCGAAAGTGCTGGTGCACCCTTCTCTGACTGCCGCTCAGCAGGCGCAGGCTTTGACTGACGTATGTGGCGACAAGCTGAATGACGCAGCCAAAAACCTGGTAGCCGTTCTGGCGGAAAACAAGCGCCTGCCGCTGTTGCCTGAAATTGCTGCTCTGTTCGAAGAGCTGAAAGCCCAACTGCAAAACACTGTTGATGTAGTTGTGACTTCTGCCTACGAACTGACCAGTGACCAGGCTGACAAACTGGCGCAGGCCCTGAAGGCCAAATTGAACTGTGATGTACGTTTGAGCAGTGAAGTTGACGAGTCTCTCGTTGGCGGCGCGATCATTCGTGCAGGCGACCTGGTGATTGACGGTTCCGTAACCGGAAAGCTGTCAAAATTAGCCGAAGCGATGAAATCCTAGTTTGAGGGACGATGCATGCAGCAACTGAATCCATCCGAGATCAGTGAAGTCATCAAAAAACGCATCGAAAGTCTCGATGTGACTTCACAAGCCCAGAACGAGGGCACCGTCGTATCTGTATCCGACGGTATCGTTCGTATCCATGGTCTTGCCGACGCTATGTACGGTGAGATGATTGAATTTGAAGGCGGTGTATACGGCCTGGCAATGAACCTTGAGCGTGACTCCGTTGGTGCGGTAGTTCTGGGTGATTACCAGGGGCTGGCTGAAGGCCAAACCGCTAAATGTACTGGTCGTATCCTTGAAGTACCGACTGGCGAAGCTCTGCTGGGTCGCGTTGTCGACACTCTGGGTAACCCAATCGACGGTAAAGGTCCGATCGAAACTTCTACCTTTGCTCCGGTAGAGCGCGTTGCACCAGGCGTTATTGCGCGTCAGGGTGTAGATCAGCCTCTGCAGACTGGTTATAAGGCAGTTGACTCCATGGTACCGGTAGGCCGTGGCCAGCGTGAGCTGATCATTGGTGACCGTCAGACTGGTAAGTCTGCCATGGCAATCGACGCCATCATCAACCAGAAAGGTACTGGTGTTAAGTGTATCTACGTTGCAATCGGTCAGAAGCAATCTTCTATCGCTAACGTAGTACGTAAACTGGAAGAACACGGCGCAATGGATCACACCATCATCGTTGCCGCTGGCGCAGCCGATCCTGCAGCAATGCAGTTCCTGGCTCCATACGCTGGCTGTGCGATGGGTGAGTACTTCCTGGATCGCGGTGAAGACGCTCTGATCGTTTATGACGATCTGACCAAGCAAGCATGGGCATATCGTCAGATTTCCCTGCTGCTGAAGCGTCCACCAGGCCGTGAAGCTTATCCGGGTGACGTTTTCTACCTGCACTCCCGTCTGCTGGAGCGCGCATGTCGCGTGAACGCTGACTACGTTAAGAACGTAAGCGGTGTTGAAGGTAAAACCGGCTCTCTGACAGCTCTGCCGATCATTGAGACTCAGGGTGGTGACGTATCTGCATTCGTACCTACCAACGTGATCTCTATTACTGACGGTCAGATCTTCCTGGAAACCAACCTGTTCAACTCCGGTATCCGTCCGGCGATGAACGCGGGTATCTCTGTATCCCGTGTAGGTGGTGCTGCACAGACCAAGATCATTAAGAAACTGGGCGGTGGTATCCGTCTGGCTCTGGCTCAGTACCGTGAACTGGCGGCATTCGCTCAGTTTGCATCTGATCTGGATGAAGCAACCCGTAAACAGCTGGAACACGGCCGTGCGGTAACCGAGCTGATGAAGCAAGGTCAGTACGCACCAATGTCTACTGCTGAAATGGGTCTGTCGATCCTGGCTGCTAACGAAGGCTACCTGTCTGACGTTGAAGTGAACAAGATCCAGGCGTTTGAAGCCGCTCTGCTGAGCTATGCCAACAGCGAATACGCTGAACTGATGGCTAAGATCAACGAGAAGGGCGACTACAACGGTGAGATCGAAGCCGGCCTGAAAGAGTGTATTGAGAAATTCAAGAGCTCTCAGACCTGGTAAGTCTCATGCTGGCGGCTAAGCCGCCAGCGAGATTCACACAAACGTAAGGCAGCTTAGTTATGGCAGTCGGAAAAGAGATTAAAGAGCAGATTACGAGTGTAAAAAGCACGCAGAAAATTACTTCAGCAATGGAAAAAGTTGCTGTAAGTAAAATGCGTCGCGCTCAGCTGCGCATGCAACAGAGCCGTCCATACGCGGATATGATCCGCAGTGTGATCGGCCATCTGGCGAATGCGACATCTGAATATCGTCACCGTTATCTGCAAGACCGCGACGTTAAGCGTGTTGGCTACATCGTGGTGTCTTCCGACCGTGGCCTGTGTGGTGGCCTGAACAACAACCTGTTCAAGCGCCTCGCACAGCAAACCAAAGAATGGGAAGAGAAAGGCGTCGAAGTTGACTTCGCCGCTATCGGCTCCAAAGCCGGTCTGTTCTTCTCAGGATTTGGTGGCAACGTAGTGGCTTCCCAGTCTCACCTGGGTGATGCTCCTGAGTTGTCCAGCCTGATCGGAGCGGTAAAAGTGATGCTTGATGCATACGACGAAGGCAAAATCGATCGTCTGTACATCATCCATAACCGTTTTGTGAACACCATGACCCAACAGCCAACAGCGGTGCAGTTATTGCCCCTGAAGGCACAAGAAGACGATTCACTGAAACATCACTGGGACTACATCTACGAACCAGATGCCAAAGAGATCCTCGAAGGTCTGCTGGTACGCTTCGTAGAATCTCAGGTGTATCAGGGTGTGGTAGAGAACAACGCCTGTGAACAGGCCGCGCGTATGCTGGCAATGAAAAACGCCACAGATAACGCCGGCAGCATGATCAACGAGCTGAATTTGCTGTACAACAAAGCTCGTCAGGCAGCCATTACCCAGGAAATTTCAGAAATCGTTGGCGGTGCCGCGGCCGTTTAAGGCCCGGATCACAGGTTTAAGTTTAAGAGGAACCGAAAATGAGCGGATCTATCGTACAGATCATCGGTGCCGTTATCGACGTGGAATTTCCACGCGACAATGTACCTAAGGTCTACGACGCCCTGACCGTTGATGGTACTGAGACTACTCTGGAAGTTCAGCAGCAGCTGGGCGACGGCGTTGTCCGTACTATTGCGATGGGCTCCACAGAAGGCCTGAAGCGTGGCCTGAATGTGACTAACTCTGGCGCTCCAATTTCTGTACCAGTTGGTACCGAAACTCTGGGCCGTATCATGGACGTACTCGGTCGCCCGATCGACGAGTGCGGCGAGATCGGTGAGAAAGAGCGTTATTCCATTCACCGTAAAGCGCCAAGCTTTGACGAGCAGTCAAACTCTACCGACCTGCTGGAAACAGGCATCAAGGTTATCGACCTGGTATGTCCTTTCGCTAAGGGTGGTAAAGTTGGTCTGTTCGGTGGTGCCGGTGTTGGTAAAACCGTAAACATGATGGAACTGATCAACAACATCGCGAAGGCACACTCCGGTCTGTCTGTATTCGCTGGTGTTGGTGAGCGTACCCGTGAAGGTAACGACTTCTACTACGAAATGGCTGAGTCCGGTGTTGTAAACCTGGAAAACAAAGCTGAGTCTAAAGTAGCAATGGTATACGGCCAGATGAACGAGCCACCAGGCAACCGTCTGCGTGTAGCTCTGACTGGTCTGACCATGGCTGAGAAGTTCCGTGACGAAGGCAAAGACGTACTGCTGTTCGTTGATAACATTTACCGTTATACACTGGCTGGTACAGAAGTATCTGCACTGCTGGGTCGTATGCCATCTGCGGTAGGTTATCAGCCAACTCTGGCAGAAGAAATGGGTGTTCTGCAGGAGCGTATTACCTCCACTAAGACAGGCTCTATTACTTCTATCCAGGCCGTATACGTACCTGCGGACGACTTGACTGACCCGTCTCCAGCTACCACCTTTGCTCACCTGGACTCTACAGTAGTACTGTCCCGTGACATCGCGGCTAAAGGTATTTACCCTGCGATCGACCCACTGGATTCCACCTCTCGTCAGCTGGATCCACTGGTAATCGGTAACGAACACTACGACACCGCTCGTGGCGTTCAGGGTGTTCTGCAGCGCTATAAAGAGCTGAAAGACATCATCGCGATTCTGGGTATGGACGAACTGTCCGACGAAGATAAGCAGCTGGTAGCCCGTGCACGTAAGATCGAGCGTTTCCTGTCTCAGCCATTCCACGTGGCAGAGATCTTCACTGGTGCGCCTGGTAAGTACGTGTCTCTGAAAGAAACCATCCGTGGTTTCCAGGGCATTCTGAATGGTGACTACGATGACATGCCAGAACAGGCATTCTACATGGTAGGTACCATCGACGAAGCTATCGAGAAAGCCAAAAACATGTAATTTGGGCGGGAGCGCTCAGCGTAAGCTGAGTGCCTCCTCCTCTGAATGAGGATACGACTATGGCGATTACCGTCCACTGCGATATCGTCAGCGCCGAAGAGAATCTGTTCTCTGGTCTGGTTGAGCGCGTTGTGGCTTCTGGTGCACTGGGTGATCTGGGTATTGAACCTGGCCACGCAGCACTGCTGAGCCCGCTGAAACCTGGCCCGGTCCGCATTGTTAAACAAGGCGGCGAAGAAGAGATTGTTTACGTCTCTGGCGGTTATCTGGAAGTTCAGCCCAATAAGGTGACCGTGCTGGCAGATACTGCGGTTCGTGCAAACGACATCGACGAAGCTGCTGCACTGGAAGCTAAAAAACATGCTGAGCAGGCGATCGAGAATCAGGGTGCAGACTTTGATTACTCCCGCGCTCTCACTCAGCTGGCCGAGGCCGCAGCGCAGCTGCGTACTATCCAGCAGATCCGCGAGAAACTGGGCAAGCACTAAGCTTAAACAGTCGATCGTTAAAGAACCCCGCTCTGCGGGGTTTTTTTATATCTGCCGGAAGCTGCAGCCAGCTGCGTGCATACCCTATGGCCAGCAGATCCGCGAAAAGCTTGGTAAACACTAAGATTATTGCGGTACAGAAAACCTCGCTTCGGCGGGGTTTTTGTATGCCTGCTGGCTTACGCAGCGTGCTGCGTGCATAACTTATGGCCAGCAGATCCGCGAAAAGCTTGGTAAACACTAAGATTATTGCGGTACAGAAAACCTCGCTTCGGCGGGGTTTTTTTATGCCTGCTGGCTTACGCAGCGTGCTGCGTGCATAACTTATGGCCAGCAGATCCGCGAGAAACTGGGTAAACATTAAGTTTTCCCTGTTTCAGCAAAGAAACCCGCACTGTTCTGCAGTACGGGTTTTTTTATGCCGGAATGAAAAGTGCTGGAATACGCAGCCATCTGCGTGCATACCCTATGGCCAGCAGATCCGCGAGAAACTGGGTAAACATTAAGTTTTCCCTGTTTCAGCAAAGAAACCCGCACTGTTCTGCAGTACGGGTTTTTTTATGCCGGAATGAAAAGTGCTGGAATACGCAGCCATCTGCGTGCATACCCTATGGCCAGCAGATCCGCGAGAAACTGGGTAAGCACTAAGCTTCTTAGTTTTAAGCGAAAAAACCCGCCCTGTGCAAACAGCGCGGTTTTTTTTATTTCTGATTGGAGGTGCTGGAGTCCGCAGCCTGCTGCATGCACAACCCATGGCCAGCAGATCCGCGAAAAGCTTGGTAAACACTAAGATTATTGCGGTACAGAAAACCTCGTTTCGGCTTATTGCGAATGAAGGTTTTGCGTCGACGTCGCTGATAAGAAAAAGCCCCGCTAATGCGGGGCTTTTTTTCATTCAAATAACGGCTTGATAGGGCGCAGTGGCTCAAACTCCGGCGCTTGTTTTGTCGCTTTGGCCTGGAACGATTTCATCATGTCGCCCGGACGGAACATGCCGGACTGCCAGGTGGCCATGTACTTCAGGCTGTCTTCAACGCTGTGATCGCGGCTGTAGTTGAGCATTTCCTTGCAGCCACTTACCGCCAGTGGCGAGTTGGCAGCGATCTGCGCGGCAATGGTCATCACGCCGTCCAGCAGCGCCTGCTGTGATTCATACACTTCATTAACAAAGCCCAGCGCTTTGGCTTCCTGAGCGCTGAACTTACGGCCGGTGTAAGCCAGTTCGCGTACCACGCCCTGCGGCATCAGTTTCGGCAGGCGCTGCAGGGTACCGACGTCGGCGGTCATGCCCAGTTCGGTTTCTTTGATGGTGAAATAGGCATCAGCACTGCAGTAGCGTGAGTCGGCGGCGCACACCATATCCAGCGCGCCACCGATACAGCCGCCGTGAACGGCCGCCAGTACAGGAATGCGTACCTGCTCAAGAGAACTCAGGCTGGCCTGCAGATCCAGAACCAGGCGGCGCAGAGCCTCGCCCATACGACCAGGATCGCCACCCATTGGCAGCGCACTGGAATCTGAGAATACCCCCAGATCCATGCCGGCAGAGAAGTGCTTACCGGTTGATGAGATCACAATGACCCGCGCTTCTGCAGCGGCTTCGATCTCACGCACACATTGCGGCAGCTCTACCCAGAACGCTTTGTTCATGGAGTTCAGGGCCTCGGGGCGTGACAGTTGCAGGTGGGCGATGTGGTCTTTGATCTCGACGGTAAAACACTCGTAGGCAGACATTCAGAAATCCTCGTATGTTGACACCGTCAAGATAAAGCCGGGACGTGCAGGGGTCAATTGCTGCTCAACGTTTCCCGTGCCTGCTGATACTGACGCTCAAGCTGGGTGGTGTCATAGCGCAACAACTCTTTACTGCCGTCGGTGTTGAGACGGTATGGGATCCGATCGTTATCGCGGCCCCAGTCGCGCAGAGCAATACGACGCTTTTCCTGCCAGCCGCACTCGGCCCAGTTATCCAGTGGTGCAACGAACTGATGGGACTGGCCTGCCTGATCCAGGTAGGCAGCACTGAGCCAGCTCATCAATGGTGCATCGGGTCTGGCTTTCAGCGTAATCCAGAAAACCCGGTCCATACGCGGTGGGATGGTGAGGATGTCACTGTACAAATGATTGGAAGAGGCACCGATCGGCATGGAGGCTTCGCGCATGCTCTGGCGCACACGGTTGGTGGCCCGGTTGGCCGCTTCACCAACCGCAATGGCCAGACCTGCAACCTGAACACCACGCTCATCGCTGGCCATCATCAGTCGTGAAACGCTTCGCACCGCTGTGCGTGCCAGAGCGGCATTGTGTTCGTTACGGCGGCTCTGCAGTTCAAGTGCATCGGCCCAGGCCAGTAACTCGTGGCCGGTGAGAACATCGAACTGATTTTCATCGTAGTAGGTAGCGTACGGTGATGTCAGCTCTAGGTTGTGAAGTTCCTGCCATTCATCGCCTGGATTGCGAATGGAGACAGCGACATACGCGACATTAGGACTGCACAGGTCCTGGCGAAAAGCCGCGGAGATTTCCAGTGGTGGGTCTTGCTTGTCCTGCTCAGATACAAAGACAGCCTGCGGGCCGAGGCGGTGGCTGGCACAGCCGGCCAGCAGGGAAATGGCAGTGGTCAGAATAAGCGCAGGGGTAAAATGTAATTTGGGCATGATTGATCCGGTTCGTCCGTGAGTGGATACATACTAACGATTCAATGTGACAGTTTTTTGCCGGGGCAATTCCCGGGGCGTATGATGATTCACTCTGCTTATATTGCTGACTCACCATTATGCATAACATCAATTTATCCCGCGTCGACCTCAACCTGTTCGTGGTGTTCGATGCCATTTATCGCGAAGGCAATCTGACGCGCGCGGCGGAGAGTCTGCACCTGTCGCAACCAGCGGTGAGTCATGCGTTAGGGCGTCTGCGCGAACGTTTTGATGACCCGTTGTTCGAGCGCTCGGGCAAAGGTGTGGCACCGACACCGCTGGCCAAGGCAATTGTTGGCCGTGTACGTGCGGCTCTGCAGGATCTGGAGTCGACCCTGACCGAAGGGCTGAACTTCGACCCGGCGCAATCGAATCGGGTGTTTACGCTGGCCGCGCGGGATGTGCTGGAGTCGTCGGCGCTGCCACCACTGATGGCGCGGCTGCATGTGCAGGCGCCGGCGGTGCAGGTGCGCAGTGTGCGGATCGCACGGCGTGATATGGAAAGTGCGCTATCGTCCGGCCAGATTGATTTCGCTGCCGATGTATTGTTGCCGGTGTCGGATGAAATTGAGCATGCTGCTGTTGGCCAGGAGCAGCTGGTGGTGATGATGCGTGACAGCCATGTGGCTGCGGTCGGTGGCTGGAGTCTGGATGACTATCTGCAAAGCCGTCATGTACTGGTATCCAGTCGTAACGAAGGCCCGGGGGTTGAGGACTTTGCCCTGACCCGTATCGGTCGCGTGCGTGATGTGGCACTACGTTGCCAGAACTTCTTTGCGGCAGCACAGGTGGTGCGCCAGACGGATTTGCTGCTGACGTTGCCGTCGGGCTATGCCGATGAACTGGTGCGACAGCTTCCCGGATTAATTACGCGGCCACTGCCATTGTCGCTGGCGCCGCTGGAGCTGCACCTGTACTGGCATAAAAAATCCAGTCGCGACCCCGCGGTGATGTGGCTGCGTGATCAGCTCACGCAGCTTATGAATGAGGCCCGTCGCAGCTGACCGCTTCAGGGCAGGGTCAGGCTGCCGACCAGAGAGCCGGTTACTGCCGGTGTGCCGGTACTTACTTTCTTCGCATCATCCAGTGAAATGTTAATGCTGACGCTGGTGGCAGACGCAGAGATGCTGTTGCTGGCTGGTGTTGTGGTCTGCAGCATCAGTTGGTTGTCGTTATTCAGGGTGTAATACGGAGTCGTGCGGTAGCTCAGACCTTGCTGTCCGGATTCTGTGCCCAGCAACATGTACAGCGACAGCTCGGTATCCTGCGGGTCTGCAGTACAGGCTTGCTGCATGCTGCGCTCGCGACGCTGGCTGAAACAGAATGTATTGGCGTTGGATTCGGTTGTCGCGTCAAAGGTCAGGGTGCTCTGGCCAAAAGCGCTGGTAGCAGCGCTGATCTTGATCGCCTGGGTGCTCTGATTACTGTAACTGATACCTGTGCCGGATAAGGCCTGGCCAGTCAGCTGACTGTTGGAAGTTTTACTGAACGTGGGCTGGGTAATACCGCCGAACAGCGGCAGGGTGAAATCGCTGCTGGTATCTTCCAGATCCTCGAAACCACTGCCATTACTGTTGCACACAGACACTTCCAGCTGACCACCATTATCACGGATCACAAAGTGGGTTTTCTGTTCGAGAATGGTGGTATTGCGGGTATTAGCGCTGTCGCTGCTGCTGGTGACTTTATGGATAAGTACCCAGGTGCCGGTCAGATCGCTGTTCAGATCGCTACGTTCACTGTAGCCATCAAGGCTGTAAATCGTTGCATCAGATGTGTTGCCCAGTGTTTCCGTTGGCGTGACTTCTGTCGGTTCCTGCCAGTTGCAGTCAACCGGGGGTGGCGTTGTAGTACCACCGTCGCTGCCGGAATCACCATCACCGCCGCTGCTATCGCCGTCGCCGGAAGAATCGCCACCCGTGTTGTTGTCGTTGCCATCGTCGGTCTGGCCGCCGTTATCGGTAGCGGAAGATGAACCGGATGAGTCGTCGTTCAGCGGGCAGCCAGCCAGCAACAGTGCCAGCAGTGCAACGTAAAAAAAGCGCACGGGTGAGTCCTTATTATTATTCAGGCAAAAGACTAATCCGGCACGAACGTTCTGTAAATGCCTGTCCGACCGCCGGACAGTTATGTCGCAGCGGCGGTGGCAGTCTGGCGGATTACCAGCTTTTGTAAGGCAGGAACTTACCGTTAAGGGTGAGCAGCACGCGATCACCTTTCGGGTCTTCGATTTTGTCGACTTCCATCGAGAAATCGATGGCGCTCATGATGCCATCACCGAATTTTTCCTGGATCACTTCCTTCAGGGTTTCGCCGTACACACCAACAACCTCATACAGGCGATAGATCAGCGGGTCGGTTGGTACCGCCTGATCCCAGATTTTGGTCGGGTAGGCAGCCAGGGCGGTGGCCACATCTTTACCCAGACCGAGGTATTCACTGATGGCAGCAGCTTTTTCCGCCGGTGCACTGTTCATTCCCAGACAAGCCGACGTCAGCCATACCGGGGACATTCCCAGGTCTTTGCCCATTTGCTCCCAGCTCAGCTGCTTTTCCAGCTTCGCTGCGATGATGGTTTCGGTCATGGTCGCTTTATCCATATCAGGCATTCTCCGCAGTCAGTTTTGGGGCGGCCGCCAGCGTTGCGCCCACCGATGGTGCAGCCTGTGCACCAGCAGGTGCTTACAGACCGTTTGCACTGATATAGAGCAAAGGGAATGCCATTCTGCAGAATAACGCTGAGTTACAGATATAGCGGGAACAGGTGGGCGGCTGTTTCGGCGGCTATGGCGTGGCGGCGAGCCAGGCGAGCGTGGTCTTTGTCGTAACCACCGCCAATCACCGTCATCACCGGAATATGGCGGCGCAGGCAATGGGTCAGCACCAGCTCATCGCGTTGGCGTACCCCCTCCCAGCTGATGTTCAGATGACCCAGTTCATCATGCTCCCAGACATCAGCACCGGCATCGTAGAGCACGATGTCCGGCTTAACTTCATCCAGTAGCCGCATCAGCGTGTTATCCACAATGGCCAGATATTCGGCATCTTTCAGTTCGCGCTCCAGACCTATATCCAGATCGCTGCTGGATTTGCGGAACGGGAAGTTTTTCTCACAGTGGATCGAACAGGTAAAGGCGTTCGGTTCGTTGGCCAGAATGGCGGCGGTGCCATCGCCCTGATGCACATCCAGATCGAAGATCAGTACCTTTTGCACTTCGCCGTTCTGCAACAATGTGGCTGCCGTGTACGCCAGGTCGTTAAGCAGACAGAAACCGGAACCGAAGTCGCGGTGCGCATGATGTGTGCCGCCAGCCAGGTGACTGGCCAGGCCGTATTTCAGTGCCAGGCGGGCAGTCAGCAATGAACCATTGGGTGCGGTAAAGGTACGGTCGATCAGCCCCTGACTCCAGGGTAAGCCGATACGCCGCCAGGCTTTCGGATCCAGTGACTGATCACATAAGCCGGCGAGATACTGAGCATCGTGAATCAGCAGAAAGTCTTCGACGCTGGCCATTTGCGGGGTAAACAGGTTGTGTTTACCAATCAAACCCTCGTGCAAACAGTGCTGATAAAGACGCACAAACTTTGACATCACAAAGCGATGGTCGTCGGGAAACGGGCACGAGTAATTGGGATGGTAGACCAGCGGTAGCAAGGTTCAGAAATCCTGCGTTTGGTGTTCTCCGCTATTGTGCCTGATGTACTCCAGAAACTCTGCTTCCGTCAGCGGCGGGCTGTAGAGATAGCCCTGATACTCCAGGCAGCTACGCTTCTGCAGATAGTCGCGCTGCGGTTCCGATTCCACACCCTCGGCAATAATGCTCATGTGCAGGTTCTGACCGAGCTGAATAATGGAGTCGACGATCTGAGCCGGCCGCTGGCCATCGCCTATATCCATAATGAAGGAGCGGTCGATCTTCAGCTTGTGTAGTGGCAGCTTCTGCAGGTAGCTCAGAGAAGAATAACCGGTGCCAAAATCGTCCAGCGCGAAAGCGATACCAAGCTTCGCCAGGCGATCCATTTTCTCGCGGATAATGGCTTTGTCGCCAAGGAAGATACTTTCGGTAATCTCCAGTTCCAGCAGATGAGCGCTGAGTCCGGTTTCATTCAGGATGTCCATGACCTGTTGTTCAAAGGTGGCATCCATAAACTGAGCCGGACTGATATTCACCGCCAGACGACGGAATGACGGAGGCAGTAAGCCCAGATCGCGCCAGTGCTTCAGGCGCCGACAGCTCTCCTGCAGAATCCAGCTACCCAGCGGCAGAATCAGGCGAGTCTCCTCGGCGGCGGCGATGAAAATATCCGGCCGCACAGTGACGCCATGGTTGGTCCAGCGGCACAGAGCCTCGGCTCCGGTAATCTGGCCGTGGTCGTTCATCTGCGGCTGGAAAGCCAGGGTGAAAGCCTTGTCCTGAATGGCCTGATACAGGTCGTTGAACAGGTTCAGCTTGTCCTGGGTTTCCTGCTGCATGTTGTCGGTGTACAGGCTGATACCATTTCGTCCCAGCGACTTGGCGTGATACATGGCGGTGTCTGCCTGACGGATCAGGTCGCTGGCATCCAGTTGATCGGCCGGGAAAATAGCGATACCGATACTGGCGGAAATATGGAAGGTGTGAATATCAATGGCGTATGAACGGCGGATGGTATTCATCAGACGCTCGGCACTGTCGTGTGCCAGTGCCGCTGCGGTTTCAGGGGTGTCGGCCATGTCGTCGAACAACACCAGAAACTCGTCTCCGCCCAGGCGGGCGGTCAGGTCTTCGTCGCGCACGGCCTTGCTCAGGCGTTCGCCCACCTCAATCAGGATTTTGTCCCCCACCGGATGGCCAAGTGAGTCGTTGATGTTTTTAAAGTGATCGAGGTCGATAAACAGCACGGCGCCATACTTTTTCGCGCGGCGGGCGTGGGCCATTTTCTTATCAATATGCAGCAGGGCAAAACGGCGGTTGGCCAGGCTGGTGAGGGAGTCAAAATTGGCCTGAAATTCAATCAGCTGCTGCTTACGCTTCACTTCGCTGATGTCACGAATCAGCCACAGCACACCGGTGGTACGAATGTTGTTGCTGTCCGATTCATCCAGCAGGGGGGTCAGGCGCGACTCTACATAGAAGTCCTGATGTCGGAACTCAGATATCACAGTGTCGTGCAGCGTGATGGCTTTTAACCGGCACTCTTCCAGTGCATCAGCTTCTTCCGGGCTGACCCAGACTGAAAAGTATTCGCCGGAGAGATTCTGATTCAATTCCGGGATAGGGCTGTTGTCGGCACCGTAGCGACCCTGAATATAGCCATCGTTATCAATCAGGAAGGCCATGTCCGGGAACGCCCGGGTAAAGGCCTGATCGCGCATATGCTGGTCGTGGATCTGATCGACCGAGTGCTTGAGGTGGCGACTTAAACTATTGAATGCCCCTTCCAGATGGGAGAACTCAGTGGAGGTACTGGAATGAATGGTACTGCCCAGTTGGCCGTCGCGCAGCGAACGGGTGAATTCAACCAGCCGTGCCAGCGGATTAAGCACCTGCTTTCGTACAATGTGCTGCAGGCCAAGGGAGTAAAGTGCCAGCATGCCAATCAGGATAAAGACCTTATGAATGGCGTTGTGCAGTAATTCCTCGTACTGAAAACGGGCGTTGTAGTGAGCAATCAACCAGCCGCGCTGGTTTTCACGCAGTCGTTCCGTACGAATCACGATGGGCAGAACGGCATAAAAATCGACGCCATCCTGCTGCAATTGCAGTTCAGCCCCCTGCAGTGTCATGCCCGCTGGCAGTAACTCCGGGAAAAATTCTTTGCCCAGCTCAGAGCGTTTGGTCGACAGGCGAATGTAGCCATCAACGATCAGTTCCATATGCTCTACGTGGTGACGGGTCGCCATACGGGACAGGCTCTGGTCCGCCAGGCTCCAGTCGGATTCCGCCAGCTGATGTTGCAGCGTCAGGCGCAGCGACGTCATTTCAGCTTCCAGTTTGCTGCGCCAGGTATTTGAAAACTGACTGGTAAGTGCTTCGAACAGGAAATAGCCGACCAGTATGGCGGTAATCCCCAGTGCCAGAGCTGACCAGGTATGCAGTACCCGGCGCAGTGAAGAGCGTTTACGTGGGGTATTCATTGCATGCCCTCCAGCTCAAAACTGAAGGTCAGTTTGTCTATAAACAGTGGTCTGGCCAGCAGGCGCTGCCTGGCCATTACTTCACTGAGCGTCTGTGCGCTGCGATCCAGTTTTGATGGGTGGCCACTGAGCAACTCCAGATTGGCCTTGTAGTCGGGCAGAATCAGACCATCCAGAATATGCGGAACTTCTTCTGCGCTTAACTGCAGGCGCTTGTTCAGCATCGGCAGCATGGCCTGTGGGTGATTGGTGATATCAGCCAGCGCCTGATAATAGGCCTTAAGAAGACTTTCAATATCCCGTTTGCGTGACGACAGTAAATCACTGCGGACTGCCAGCACATCAACAATCTGACCTTCGATAGCAGAGCTGTCGAAGATCTTATGTGCACCTGCTTTTTCCAGATCGGCAGCGTAAGGGTAGAAAGTGACCGCTGCATCAATGCGCTTTGCACGAAACGCTTTAAGGTGATCAGTCAGAGGCAGGTGTACAACCTTTATGTCTTCGGCTTTCAGCTCCCCCATCTCCAGCGCAGACTTCAGCATCAGCGCTCCGACGGCGGTGGTTTCTACGGCGATGGTGTGTCCAGCAAGATCGCTGACACCTTCAATACCGGTGCGAGCCATCACCACATCGGCACCCGCGGAAATATCAAACACCAGAATGACCGATAGCTGCTCTCCTTCGGCAACCAGCGTCAGCACTTCGTCCAGTGTCAGCGCTCCGGCTTCCAGGTGTCCCAGGCGCAGGGCATCCATGACGTCTGTCGCAGAGGGTAGCTCGACCAGTTTTACATCGTCAGGGTTCAGGTAGCCTTGCTCACGAGCAAGGTACAGCGGCTCGTAGCCCGGCCACACATTGGTGCCCAGACGAAGGGGAACTGACGAAGAATCACAGCCCGGTAAGAGCAGCGAAGACGCCATAAACATCAGCAAGAGAACAAGAGGCCGCACGACGCACCAGTTAATCGTTAATACTGGTTAAAGCCTAGCAGTGGATCTGTGTTAGTGCCTGCTGTTGGTTATGTCAGTATGGCCAATGTTGATCTATACCAAGGGCTAATGGCTGATGAGGGAAAAACTGTGGTTCTCTGTCATATCAGCGACAGGAGATCTGCTCGATGGCAAACAACAAAAATAACGGTGGCGAGACCACTGAAACCCCAGCGAAGAATGCCGCAGTCAGTGGCTTTGAGAAATTCTTTTACCGCTATCTGGCATGGTTCCCGATTCTGGTGATGCCGATGCTGGTGGTTGAGGTGCTGCGCGATGGACAGTACGGCTTTGGTGCCGTTGTCGGCCTGATTCATGCGGTACTGGTATTCCGCTTTGTGCAGGTGGTGAATGTTGCCAGCCTGTTTCGTCGTCGTGCGGCCAGCGATTCCTGATCAGAGACCGCGCATTACCCGTTTGACGTCCGCCAGATGGCGTCGGCTGACGGGCACACCTTCTTCCATCCCCCGCAGGAAGACCTTGTGGCCCCCTTCGGGCTGGGCCTCAAGCCGCTCAATACGCTGACGTGCCACCAGAGCACTGCGGTGTACGCGCACGAACAACTCGGTAAATTCGTCTTCCAGCTGTTTCAGACTGTCGTCGATCAGCGTGTCACCTTCGGTATGGTGCACGTTGACGTACTTCTGGTCGGCGATGAAATAGAACACGTCATCCAGCGGAATCAGCTGCAGACCGTTGTGGGTACGGGCGCTGAGGTGCGTGCGTGCGCCTACCGTGGCCGCGACGTCAGTTATGCTGCGGCTGCCCAGCCATTCACCGGCGCGCAGCAGAGCCCGTGACAGATCTTCCTTGCGAATTGGTTTCAGCAGGTAATCAATGGCACGCACGGCAAAGGCCTGTAGCGCGTGTTCATCGTAGGCGGTGCAGAACACCAGCAAGGGTGGCTGCGGCAGAGTAGCGATCTCACTGGCGACATCCAGTCCGGTGCGGCCGGGCATCTGAATATCCAGCAACACCAGATCTGCATCGTGAATGCGCAGCCACGACAGCGCCGCATCGCCGTTGGCGGCTTCGCCGGCGACGACAAAATCATCATGCTCCTGCAGCAGACGTTTCAGGCGTTCACGGGCCAGTGGTTCGTCATCGACAATCAGGATTCGGTAGTTGCTCATCGGGTGTCCTTATCTGACAACAGGGCAGACGGCAGGGTCAGTTGGGCACAGTATTCCTGCCCGCTCTGACTGATGCTCAGTGCTGCCTGGTCATCCATCGCTTCCAGTCGTGCGCGGATATTATCATGGGCAATCTGATTGCCAATGTGGTCACTGCCCTCGGCCGGACAGCTGTTACGGATGCTCAGCCGCCAGCGCTGGCTATGTTCGTCCTGGCTCAGATTAATGTTGATGTAGCCTTCATCCGGACTCGGCTGGATGCCGTGATAGACCGCATTTTCCAGCAGCGGCTGCAGAATCAGCTGCGGTACCTGCAGTGCTGGCAAGCGTTGCGGTAGTTGCCATTGCACCTTCAGGCGGTCACCGAGGCGTACCTGTTCAATGGTCAGGTAGCGGCGCCCCAGTTCGATTTCATCGGCCAGCGACACTCGTGCCTCATCACTTTTCAGTACTGCACGGAACAGCTGCGCCAGATCGAGCAGCATGGTTTCGGCTTTGTCCTGATCAATGGCGATCAGTGAGGCGACGGTATTCAGGGTGTTAAAGAAAAAGTGCGGACGAATATTCGCTTGCAGGGCGGCCAGGCGTGATTTCAGCTCTGCCTGGGTTTTCAGTTTCCACTGGCTCTGCACATAGAAGTAACGCATGGCGCCGGCGCCAAATACTGAACTGATCAGTACATTGCGTTGCACCCAAGGCCAGTTAATCTCACCGTTATCTACAGGCCAGAACAGTTCTCCGGCAACACTGACGGCAAAGGTTACCAGCATGATCAGCATCAGTGCGGTAATCGAGGCAAGGATAACGGATAACCGTACCAGCACCCGGCGCAGCTGGCACAGCAGGGCCACCGACAACAGACAGACCCATTGCACAAAGAAGGACATCACCGCAAAGCGCTGCCACGATATCTGCGGCAGACTACTTTCCATCAGGGTCAGGGCCAGTACCAGTGCTTCGCTCAGCCCCAGTAAAATGATCACCGCCCGTGTGTTACACAGGTCTGGCAGAAAGAATGCCTCGAGCAAATCCTGTTGTTTCTGCGGTGATGTCGGTGCCACGGTCTGTATCCGTTGTGTTATTTGCTGCAAGTCTGTCCTGACGTTGCCTGCAGAGCAAGGGCATGAGTCACGAATCGGGCGACAGGCCGGGCCCGGGCTGGTTATAATTCGCGCCGTTTTTAAATTCCGGACCGAGGATTCTATGTCTGATTCCACCAACTCTTCCTGGGGTGGCCGTTTTTCTGAGCCGACCGATGCCTTTGTTGCCCGTTACACTGCGTCAGTAACCTTCGATCAGCGCATGTACCGTCAGGATATTCAGGGCTCCATCGCACACGCCAGAATGCTGTGCAAAGTGGGTGTTCTGACTGAGCAGGAACGTGACGATATTCTGCGTGGTCTGGAAGAGGTTCGTATTGAAATCGAACGTGGTGAGTTCGAGTGGTCAGTGGCGCTGGAAGATGTGCACATGAACATCGAAGCTGCGCTGACGAAAAAAATCGGCATCACCGGTAAGAAACTGCACACCGGTCGTTCCCGTAACGACCAGGTAGCGACGGATATCCGCCTCTACCTGCGCGACGAAATCGACGTAATTAACGCCGAACTGACCCGTCTGCAACAGGGCCTGGTGGAACTGGCAGAAAAAGAAGCCGACACCATTATGCCGGGCTTCACTCACCTGCAGACTGCGCAGCCAGTGACCTTTGGTCATCACCTGCTGGCCTGGAACGCAATGCTGACCCGCGACTTTGACCGTCTGCAGGACTGTCGCAAGCGTATTAACCAGATGCCGCTGGGTGCAGCAGCACTGGCTGGGACTACTTACCCGATCGACCGTCACTACACCGCAGAACTGCTGGGCTTTGACGCGCCAACCGAGAACAGCCTGGATTCGGTATCCGACCGTGATTTCGCCATCGAATTCACCAGCGCGGCGTCGCTGATCATGATGCACATGTCACGCTTCTCTGAAGAGCTGGTACTGTGGGCCTCGGCGCAGTTCCAGTTTGTTGATCTGCCTGACCGCTTCTGCACTGGCTCGTCCATCATGCCGCAGAAGAAAAACCCGGACGTACCAGAACTGGTGCGTGGCAAGACCGGTCGCGTTTATGGCCATATGATTTCTCTGCTGACGCTGATGAAATCCCAGCCGCTGGCCTACAACAAAGACAACCAGGAAGACAAAGAGCCGCTGTTCGACACCGTCGATACCCTGCGTGACTCGCTGCGTGCCTTCGCTGATATGGTTCCGCACCTGCAGGCGAAAAAAGAGTTTATGTATGAAGCGGCCAAGCGTGGTTTCTCTACCGCCACTGACCTGGCTGACTACGTGGTACGCAAAGGCATTCCATTCCGTGATGCCCACGAAATCGTTGGTAAAGCGGTGGCCTACGGCGTGCAGACTGGTAAAGACCTGAGCGAAATGACACTGGAAGAACTGCAGCAGTTCTCCAGCGAAATCAGCGCTGACGTATTCGACGTTCTGACGCTGGAAGGCTCGGTAGCCGCTCGTGACCATATTGGTGGCACCGCACCGAATCAGGTTCGTGCAGCAGCAGCACGTGCCAAAGCACTGATCGACGCTCGTTAATCCGCTTTCGGTTACGAACAAAAAAGCCCGGTATCAACCTAGTAGTGTCCCACAAATTTTCATTTGAACTTTTGTGGGATATTCCGGGCCTCTTGTCCTCATAGAGGGGCCTTACCCCTCTCGCCGGACGGGCTATCTCCCCGCTTCGCGCTGTTCTGGCTCGTTTACCCTTGAA
>NZ_JAEDAH010000077.1 GCF_020320395.1 Thalassolituus marinus
AGGCTGGTTGGCTTGCAGCAACTCTTCGAGCTTCAGAGCCTGTTCATCTTGGAGGTTGGCCCGGTTTCTGAGCAACAGCCAACGACTTCGCTTCACCACTTTCCGAGCCGGCTTGTCGTGTCTAAGTCGATTGGCTTGGTCGACCCTAACTCGGTCAATCACTTCTCTTCCGAACTTGGCGACAACATGGAACAGGTCATAAACCACGCGAGCTTTCGGGCAATGGTGCTGAACCTCCAAGTCCAAGGCAGTATTCATATCCATCGCCACAGCTTCGATTCGGCTACATGCCTCAGGTCCAAGCCATTCAAAGAACGGGCGCACAGCTGCTCGGCTACGACCCTCTCCAACCCAGAGCACTTGCTGGGTGTCTGCATCGATCGCCACGGTGGCGTACCGGTGCCCCTTGAACAAAGCGAACTCATCCATAATCAAGCGGCGAATTCGATGCCGGTCAGGCTCTGTTACTTCCCGCTTGAGACGTTGATGATCGACGGCCTTGATTGTATGCCAGTGCAACCCCAACAGGGTTGCTACATGCTGAACTGGCATCAGGCGCACCAAGGACTCAATCCAGTTGATCATGCCCGTGGTCAGGCGCTGTCGTCCTGGCAACCAGCGAATCTGTTCAAGTCTGGGGCCGCAGGAAACGCAGCGAACTCGGCGAACGGGCACGTCCAGCCAGACACGATATTGGAACAGGTCGCGTTCGCGAACCCGTCGGGTATTAGTGTCATGGATGGCAAGCGTATGCTGGTTACAACCACTGCAGCAAGGCAGACTACCAGGGGTAGGTCGCAGCCGGATGAGTAGGGATTGGGCGTCAATCTGAGTGTAGGATTCCATCGTGAATCCTTCCCAGAACAGATCAAGAAGATTAGCATTCATAAAGACGGCGGTGGATTGGCTAATTTTGTTGTTTTGGCGAACTCAAAACTAACCGGTTTTACCGCCGTCTCCTACTTTTTCACGCTAACCCGCGATGAACC
>NZ_JAEDAH010000078.1 GCF_020320395.1 Thalassolituus marinus
GCTGGGGTCGGCCCTGCCGGCCAGGGGATAAGTTCCCCTGGGAGGCAGAAGGCATTGCGGATTTAAAAGTCGTTTATAGAAAACCGATATCTTTAAAACTGTGGGACACTAGTGGCGATTGCCGGCTTTTTATGCAGAGTCAGGAACCGGCTCTTTGTGCAGTCAGACGCTGACTTTCGATGTTCATGAAATCGACCAGGATGTGACCTGCTTCTATCAGCAGTGCATCTTCTTCCTCGGTTTTTTCTTTCTCTTTGGCGGAATCAGAGGCTGCATCTTCAGTTTCTGCTTCGTCATCGAGACTGCTCAGCAGCTCCATGCCTTTTGCTTTACGGCGCTCGTTCTCCAGCGCCAGGCGTTTATCGTCGTTGGCTTTGCGCTCTTCTTCACGAATTTTTTCATTGAGAGACACCTTGGTCTTGTCACGCAGCTCAGTGATCAGTGCCTTTTGCTCGCGCAGGAAGCGGAAGTCCGGATTGTGTTCAATACGTTTCTGATGTTCATCGCGCAGCATTGGCAGATCGTTGTCGACTTTACCGCTGTGTGAAAACTCAGCCGGGCGGATGGTATCCCACGGCAATGCTTCTTCCAGGGCGCTCTCGCCGATCTTTTCCTTGTCGAACAGCGACGGGAACAGAATGTCCGGGATAACCCCCTGATGCTGGGTGCTGTCACCGGATACACGGTAGAACTTGGCCTGGGTGATTTTCAGCTGACCAGAGCGCAGGGGACGCAGTGACTGCACCGTACCCTTACCAAATGTCTGCCCGCCGACGATCAGACCGCGACCGTAATCCTGAATGGCACCGGCAAAAATTTCCGAGGCAGAGGCACTGAGACGGTTTACCAGAACCGTCATCGGACCATCGTATAAAACGGCTGGGTCGGTATCCGGTAACACTTCAACGCGACCATGGGTGCTGCGTACCTGAACCACCGGGCCTTGCGGAATGAAAAGACCGGTAAGAGTGATTGCTTCTTCCAGTGAGCCGCCACCGTTGTTGCGCAGGTCGATAATCAGACCTTCGATGCCTTCGTCCTTCAATTCGTTAATAAGCTTGGTGACATCACGCGTGGTACTGCGGTAATCAGGCTTGTTTTCCATACGACCCTGGAAGTCGATATAGAAGGTCGGGATATCAATCACGCCCAGCTTGCGGGTATGGTCACCATCCTGAACTTCAATGATTTCCTTCTGAGCCGATTGTTCTTCCAGCTTCACTTCATCACGTACGATGGTGACTACCTTGCTGTCACTGCCGGAGCTGTTGGCTGGCAGAATTTCCAGGCGCACTTTGGTGCCTTTCGGGCCGCGGATCAGATCGACAACCTCATCCAGGCGCCAGCCAATAACATCAACGATATCGCCGTCGTCCTGACCAACCCCGACAATTTTATCGGCTGGCTCAAGGTTGCCCGCCGCTGCTGCAGGGCCACCCGGCACCAGGCGTACAACCTTGGTGTGTTCGTCTTCAGTTTGCAGTACGGCACCAATGCCTTGCAGAGAAAGGCTCATATTGATGTTGAAGTTCTCGGTATTACGCGGAGAAAAGTACTGTGTATGCGGGTCGAAAGAACGGGTTACCGCGTTCATAAAGGTCTGGTAGGCATCTTCCGGCTTGGACTGGTGCACTCGATTCAACTGGTTCTGATAGCGCTTGCTCAGCAGTTCGAGGATGGCGTCTTTTTCCTTACCAGCCATTTTCAGATTCAGCATCGAGTTTTTCAGGCGCTTACGCCACAGCACATCCAGCTCAGCACTGGTCGTTGCCCATGGTGCTTTCTCACGATCGAGGTCAAGGCGTTCGTCTTTATCGAAGGAGTAGTCGTCCGCTTTATTCTTTAGCTCAGTCAGAAGGAACGACAGGCGCTCTGAAACGCGTTGCTGGAAGCGGTTGTATATCTCGAAAGCAGGGCGCATATCGCCACGGCTGAGGGCTTCGTCGAGCACAAAACGGTATTTCTCGAAGCTGTCGACGTCGCTTTGCAGCAGGTAGCTGCGGGTACTGTCGATATCGTCGAACAGGGCGTCGAGTACGCGCGACGACAATTTGTCGTCGAGGCGCTGGTGTTCATAGTGACCGCGCAGCAGGTTGTTCATGATCTGCTGAGTCGTCATAGCGTGTTCGCGGGTGGGTTCCAGCGGGTTGAAGGGGGTGCCTGGGGCTATTTCTTCAACGGTGGCAAAACTCAGAGGTGCTGCAAGCAGCGAAACAGAAAACAGTAATGGACGGATAAATCGCAATTTTCTGGAAAACATAGTGCTGGCCAGTGTCCTAATTATCGGGGCCTGTAAGACGGTGTGCGTGGCCCTGTTATTGTTGGTCGGTGTTCATCGCCGGGTTTCTGCAGCCTCCGCTTTATGGAGGCCGCTTCAAAACTTCCTTCACGGGTATAAAGCCATTTGTGCTCAGGCTTCCGCATCGCTATCATGCCGGCCATTCTGAACCGGCCCCTGACGCATGACCACCGCTGGTCGTGGTTATCAGGCAATAGTAGAACCTATCTGACACCGTCACGCTACTTTAATTCCCTGTGATTGTAGCTGAATTGGCCGGATACGGGGGTCGTAATGCCCGTTTTGACCAATGGAGGTTGCTTTGGCGCGAGTAAAACTTGAGCTTCCGGACGAGTTCACTTTCACAACAACGCTGGATGTACGCGTCACAGAGATTAATTACGGCAACCATGTTGGCAATGACCGTATGGTTTCTCTGCTGCATGAAGCCCGCCTCCGTTTCCTGCGTGAACACGCCTTTGGTGAGTTTAATATTGCTGGCATTGGTCTGATGGTGACGGATCTGGTCGTTACCTTCAAAGCCGAGTCTTTTGTCGGCGATGTACTGACCTTTAATGTTGGTGTGACCGACTTCAATAAGTACGGTTGTGACTTCATTTACCGTGTTTACAATACTGAACAGGATCGTCTGGTCGCGGAAGCTAAAACCGGAATCGTCTTCTTCGATTACGATGAGCGTAAAATTGCCCGGGTGCCGCGGATCTTTCTGGAGCGCTGCGCACCACAGCAGCTGGAAAACGACGAACAGAACTGATCGTCGGACATAAAAAAGCCGGAGCATGTCTCCGGCTTTTTTTAGTCTTAATTCTGCTCTGTGACACCTTCGTCTTCGAAGTAGGCCGTGATGAAGTCCAGAAATGCCCGGCTTTTGTTAGCCAGATAGCGGTTCTGTGGGAACACAACCTTGATGGTACGAATCGGAATATCTACCTGACTGAAGAGTTGTACCAGTTCACCATTCTGCAGGTGGCGGTCGGCGATGTAGGTCGGCAGGGCGGTGATGCCCATGCCAGCCATGCAGGCTTCATACACCAGATCGATATCATTCACCGTCAGCTTGCGTTCAATACTGGAAATGCTGAAACCATGGTCTTTTTCAAACTGACGCAGCCAGTTTGAACGTGCATATTCGGCGTTGTTTACCACCAGAACCCGGTGTTCCAGCAGGTCTTCCAGACGTTGTGGCATGCCCCAGCGCTGAATGTATTCCCGCGAGGCGACGATCACAATTTTCTGCTCAGCCACCGGCTTGGCGATCAGACGCGAGTCTTCCAGTGTGCCCAGGCGCAGAGCAAAGTCGTAGCCTTCCTTAACGATATCCAGCGGGCGATCTGAAATATGAAGGTCGAAGCTGATATCCGGGTATTGCTGGGCAAAGTCGGTAAATATGCGCGCCAGTTCACGCCGGCCAAAGTTAGACATAGCGGTGATGCGCAGTCGGCCACGGGGGGTTACGTCGAAGTCGGTGACCAGTTTTTCTGCTTCGGTGATCGATTCGAGAATATTCTCACAATGCTGATAGAACATCTGACCAGCTTCGGTCGGACTGACAGAGCGGGTGGTACGATTCAGCAGGCGCACACCCAGGCGCTCTTCCAGACCACTGATCTGCTTGCTCACCGCCGATGGGGTAACACCCAGGGTATCGGCAGCGGAAGTGAAATTGCGGGCGCGGACCACGGAAACAAAGGTCTGCAGGGAGTCTATACGGGACATTATTTGTGACTCGTTCTTGTCTAATCCATTAAGACGAGCAGTATATTTAATTTTGAGGAAATAATAAGCCTGAATTGATCAAGAATTAGACTTATATCTAATGCCAGGGGCTGTTTGAAAAGAGTTGTGCGCAGGCGGATCAAATAGCGCAGTCGTTATCAGGCCTTAGAGCGCTTGCCGCCGCGCAGATTAATGATCCCTGCGGCGATGATCAGCGCTGCACCGGCGGCAGTCGTCCAGCCGGGTACTTCATCCCAGAACCACCATCCCATCAGAGCACCGTAGATGACCGCGCTGTAAACATAAACACCGACCTTTCCGGTAGGTGCAATACGGTACGCTTTGGTCAGTGCCAGCTGTCCCAGGGTAGCAACAACACCCAGTGCGGCGATCCACAGCCAGCTGGTCAGTGGTACCGGTTGCCAGGTCATAACGGCGCCGGGGGCTGAGACCAGAGCGGCAATGACGCCGAAGTAAAACACGATGCGCTGGCTCGATTCGGTTGCCGACATACGGCGGATGGTTACTTTCGCCAGTGCGGCAAGGAAAGCACCGAGCAGGCCAATGAACACCGCAGTCGTTACTGCTCCGTGCCCTCCGGGTTGCAGAATAAAGGCGACGCCAGCGAAGCCGATGACCAGTGCCAGCCAGCTATACTTGCCAGCGGGCTCTTTCAGCCACCACAACGCCAGCAGAGGCATAAACAGCGGCGCTGACAGTTTCACCAGAAAGGCTTCGGTCAGTGGCATATGGGCCAGAGCCCAGAAATAGCAGTACATAGCGGTAACGCCGACCAGACCACGCATCAGGTGCCAGTGCCAGACCTGTGTCTTCAGTTCGCTCAGTCCGGTACGCAGTAGCAGTGGCGCCAGTACAAGCAGCCCGGCAATGTTGCGGAAGAAGACGATCTGCTCGGTACTGAGGTCATCCGACAGGTGTTTGATCAGGGCGCCCATAATGGCCAGCAGGGCTTCGCCAAGCAGCAGGTAAAGTGCACCGGTGCGGATATTGTCAGTCATGATCGGAGCCAGTAATTCGATGGCAAGAGGTTTAAATCGTCGCGCGCAGCACCATATAGCACAAGTTACTGAGCGGGCGGCGAGTATACGTGAAGGCTGTCGGCTTTGCCGATGAATCGGTTCTTTGTCATGAATCAATGCATTTTTTATTAGTTTTTCTAAATTTTATATAGAAGGTATTGAAATTAATTAATAAGCCCGCATCTAACAGGTTAACGATAGTCATCCCCGCGCTGAGTCGACGGGAACCATGAGGAGATACATTTATGCGTATGGATCGTCTGACAACCAGTCTGCAGAACGCACTGGCCGAAAGCCAGAGCATCGCGCTGGGACAGGATCACAATCAGATTGATACTGTGCATGTTCTGCTCGCCCTGATGGAGCAGACCAGCAGCACGGTTAAGGAAATTGTGCGCCGTTGCGGAGGCAATGTGGCGGCGCTGGAAAAAGCCCTGCGCAACCTGCTGAAAGATCTGCCACGGGTCAGTACGCCGGATGGCAATATTCAGATTGCTCCCGAGCTGGGCCGTCTGCTGAATCTGGCTGATAAAGAAGCGCAGAAGCGCGGTGATCAGTTTGTTTCCAGTGAGGTATTCCTGCTGGTGGCACTGCAGGATCGTGGTATTGGCGGTAAGGCTCTGGCTGATGCGGGACTGAATAAAGACAACGTGGCCAAGGCCATTGAAGATATCCGCGGAGGTGAAGCGGTGACTGATGCCAATGCCGAAGACAGCCGTCAGGCGCTGGATAAATACTGTATTGATCTGACCGAACGGGCAGAGGCGGGCAAGCTGGATCCGGTGATCGGCCGTGATGATGAAATCCGCCGCACCATTCAGGTACTGCAGCGTCGCACTAAGAATAACCCGGTATTAATCGGCCCGCCGGGCGTCGGTAAAACCGCCGTGGTGGAAGGCCTGGCACAGCGAATTATCAACGGCGAAGTGCCGGAGAATCTGAAGCATAAACGTATTCTGTCTCTGGATATGGGAGCGCTGCTGGCCGGTGCCAAATATCGCGGTGAGTTTGAGGAACGACTGAAGTCGGTACTGAAGGACGTTGGTAAAGCAGAAGGCAGCATCATTCTGTTTATCGACGAACTGCATACCATGGTCGGTGCCGGTAAGAGTGAAGGTGCGATGGACGCTGGTAACATGCTGAAGCCTGCGCTGGCGCGTGGTGAACTGCATTGTGTCGGTGCCACCACGCTGGACGAATACCGTGAATTTATTGAAAAAGATGCCGCGCTGGAGCGTCGTTTCCAGAAGGTTGTGGTTGATGAGCCAAGCGTTGAAGACTCCATTGCTATTCTGCGTGGCCTGAAAGAGCGCTATGAAGTGCACCACGGTGTGCAGATTACCGACAGCGCTATTATTGCCGCAGCGAAATTATCGCAACGCTACATTACCGATCGTCGTTTACCGGATAAAGCGATCGATCTGGTGGACGAAGCGGCCTCAGTTATCCGCATGGAAATTGATTCCAAACCGCAGGAAATGGATAAGCTTGAACGCCGTCTTATTCAGCTCAAAATTGAACGTGAAGCACTGAAAAAAGAACAGGACGAGGCAGCGAAAAAACGCCTGAGCGGTCTCAACGAAGAGATCAACAAAGCCGGTCGTGCCTACGTTGAACTGGAAGAAGTGTGGAAGAAAGAAAAAGCACTGCTGGAAGGTGCCAGTAAAGCTAAGGAAGAACTGGAACAAGCCCGTATTGAGCTGGAAGCTGCTCGCCGTGCCGGTGATCTGCAGAAGATGTCTGAGCTGCAGTATGGCCGTATTCCTGAGCTGGAAAAACAGCTGGCCTCGGCTAATGAAGCGGAAAACACCGGTACGCAGGAATTCACGCTGTTACGCAATAAAGTAACAGAAGATGAAATTGCCGAAGTGGTATCCAAGTGGACCGGTGTACCAGTCAGCAAAATGCTGGAAGGTGAACGCGACAAGCTGCTGCGTATGGAAGACGTGCTGCACGATTACGTGGTGGGGCAGGACCAGGCGATTAAAGCGGTGTCCAACGCCGTGCGCCGGTCCCGTGCCGGACTGTCGGACCCTAACCGTCCGAATGGTTCGTTCCTGTTCCTCGGGCCAACCGGTGTTGGTAAAACGGAACTGTGCAAAGCGCTGGCGACTTTCCTGTTTGACAGCAAAGACGCCATGGTGCGCATCGATATGTCGGAGTACATGGAGAAGCATTCCGTAGCGCGTTTAATCGGTGCGCCACCGGGTTATGTAGGCTATGAAGAGGGTGGTCTGCTGACCGAAGCTGTGCGTCGTAAGCCTTACTCCGTGATCCTGTTGGATGAGGTGGAAAAAGCCCATCCCGATGTGTTTAACATTCTGCTGCAGGTGCTGGATGATGGCCAGCTGACCGATGGTCAGGGGCGCAAGGTGGACTTCAAGAACACCGTGCTGGTGATGACTTCAAACCTGGGGTCTGACGTGATTCAGACGCTGGCAGGTGACGATGAATCCAGCTACGAAACCATGCGCAATGCGGTGATGGAAATTGTCGGCACGCATTTCCGGCCGGAATTCATCAACCGTATTGATGAGGCGGTGGTATTCCATCCGTTACTGAAGGATCAGATTCGCGGTATTGCCGATATTCAGCTGGATCTGTTGCGTGGCCGACTGAAAGAACGTGAACTGACGCTGGAACTGTCAGAAGCGGCGGTCACGAAGCTGGTGGATGTCGGTTACGACCCGGTGTATGGGGCGCGTCCGCTGAAACGGGCTATCCAGCAATGGATCGAAAACCCGCTGGCACAGGACATTCTGTCCGGTAAATTTATGCCGGGCACGAATATCGTGGCAGACACTGATGGTGATGCACTGGTATTCCGCGCTGGCTGATCAGCGCGGTCAGAACTGAACCACTTAAAAACCCCGCTGTGGCGGGGTTTTTTATTGCGTGCGATCCGATCCGATTAAAAGCCGCCGCGGATATGTATAATCGACACTCAGTCGATGGGAGGAATAATGATGAAACCAATACTGATAGCCCTGGCCACATCCGCTGTTTTGCTGAACGGTGGCTGTACTACTGTGGCATCACAGGAGGTACGTCTTCCCATGAGTAAAATGAACCACTGTGCCGAGGCTGAAGGCCTGACACTGCGTTACGGAACGCTCACCATCGCGCTGGGTGAACGACCCAATACAGGCTACGGCCTTGAACTGGTTGGCCAGAGTGAGCGTGATGGCGAGTTCGATCTGATTTATCGCGAGACCCGCCCTCAACCGGGCCGTAATTATGCGCAGGTTATCACCCAGCCTTGTTTGCAGGTCATTTTGCCGAAAGGGTGGCACAAGGTAACGGTTAAGAATCAGCAAACCGGCGATCAGACGATTCTGACTCCTGTGGATGATCGTGGCTCACGACTGAATGATATTCGTCAGGCGACGGAAAAAACGGCGCAATGATTATTCTCGGTATCGACCCGGGGTCGCGCTTAACCGGCTTTGGGGTAATTCGCCGCGTTGGCCAGAAAACCGAATACATCGTCAGTGGCTGTATTCGTACCGGTGATGGTTCGCTGCCGGATCGGTTGCGTAAAATATACGAAGGCGTCAGTGAAATCATAGAAACGTATCAGCCCCAGGAATTTGCTATCGAGCAGGTCTTTATGGGTAAGAACGCGGACTCTGCGCTGAAGCTGGGCCAGGCCCGTGGCGTTGCTATTCTGGCGGCCAGCCTGAGAGATCTGCCGGTGGCGGAATATGCTCCACGCTCGGTTAAGCAAGCAGTGGTCGGTAAAGGCAGTGCAGACAAAGAGCAGGTACAGCATATGGTGCAGCATCTGCTCAAATTACCGGGTAAACCTCAGGCCGATGCGGCGGATGCACTGGCCATTGCCATCTGTCACGCCCACACCAGTGCCAGTCTGGTCGCCCAGGCCGGCGTACGCGGTGTCAGCCGTGGGCGCATGCGCTTGTAACCCAACTTATAAGATGGCTGGTGTTAACTTGTCAGGTCGCGGTAAAGCAACAATATCACTGCAATAGCCAGTACTAATGAAATACCTTGCCAGAATTGCACTGGATTGCGCTCGATCAGTGGGGGCTTTTTCTGACTGAGAAAGGTCTTGTTCGGATGGCTCAGATCGAAGACAAATTCATCGGCATCCTGGTAGCGTTTGTGTGGCTCTAATTCCAGCGCTTTACGCAGGGTTTCATCGACCCAGCGTGGAACCGGAGTTTCTTCATCGAGGTGATGAATTGGCGTATATCGCAGGCGGTTCTGCGCTTTTGCAGTGTGCGTTCTGGCAATGTCCAGGCCGTAAGGCAAACGTCCGCTCAGCATCTGATAGGTGATCACCGCCAGTGAGAACACATCCGATGGCACCGAACCACTGTGGCCAAGAAAGTATTCAGGTGCTGCGTACTGAGCCGTCCCCAGCAATTCCAGCCGCTCAATGGGGGTGTCAATTTCCATAATGCCCGCCACCCGGGTCGAACCAAAATCAATGATTTTTACCGTGCCTGTGCTGTCGATCATAATGTTGTCGGGCTTCAGATCCTGATGCAGCATCTCCAGACGGTGAAACGCTCGTAAGCCACGCGCCACCTGTTCAATTATTTCGCGTACTGCCTGTAGCGAGGGTTCAGGATTGTCGCGCATCCATTGATCGAGGGTAATACCCTCAATAAATTCAGTTACGACATAGAGAAAATTCGGACGACGGTTGTTTTTCACCGGTTTCAGAACGTGGGCGCTGTCTATGCGGCGGGCAATCCATTCCTCCATCAGAAAACGCTCCAGATAGGCAGCGTTTTCTCGTAGCTCACCAGATGGTGTTTTCAGAATTACTTTCTGTCCGGTTTCGTTGTCGCTGGCGACATACACATGACTACGGGGGCTGGAGTGTATTTTCCGTTCAATGCGGTAGCCATCGAATTCGTCGCGCGGATTCAGTTCCGGCGGGAAAGGCAGTTCGGTTAATTGCTGGTAAATATCTTCGTTGCTGGCGGCGGGCAGCTGATCAATACGAACAATCTGAATGGTCAGGTTGTCGTCACTGCCATTGTCCAGAGCCGTAGTCAGAATCTGTTGTGCTGCGGCATTTAAGTCTTCAGATAATGCTTTAACAGTATCAGTCACAAAACTATGGCTGACGAACTCATAGATGCCATCGGTGGCAAAAATAAAGGTATCACCGCTGTTAAGAGCGAAGGACTGATAGTCGAGATCAAGCTGCTGGCCCATACCCATAGCCCGGGTCAGGTAGCTTTTATCTTCTGAGATATAGTAACGGTGGTCAGTTGTCAGTTGTTCCAGAGTATTGCCCTGGATACGGTATATCCGGCTGTCGCCGGCATGAAATAAATGCGCCGTTGCAGATTTAACGATCAGGCCGGAAAAGGTGCAGACATAGCCACGATTCATGTCGGAACGATACTGGCTCTGACGGCTTTGAGCATACAGCCAGGAATTGCTGGCCAACAGAACCTGCAGGGCCGATTTCTTTACTGACCAGGCTTCAGATGTGCAGTAGTAATCGTCCAGAAACCCCCTTACCGCAGCAGCACTGGCGATCTGACTGACATCACTGCTGCTGATACCATCGGCCAGCGCAATTGCAATGCCTTTGGATTCCAGTAAATGATCTTCCGGGATACGTGTGCCAAAGAAATCCTGATTGACGGCTTTCACGCCTTTATCAGATGCCTGTCCTACGGAAACTGTCAGTCGGCTTGCCATACAGGAATACCTGTCCGTTAAACGTTGTCAGAAACAAAAAAGCCCTGGATATCCAGGGCTCTTCTTCACACGGTAAATCAGGCTGCTTTTTTGCTTTCTACCGCAGCCAGTTTACGAGGAGCACTCTGGCGAACGTGAGTGTAATACAGTGGCAGACCAACAAACAGGAAGCCACCGGCCAGATTGCCCAGAGCGGTTGGCAGCTCGTTCCAAACCAGATACTGCATGAAGGTGAAGTCACCGCCCATGATCATGGAGAATGGGAACAGGAACATATTCACAATGGAATGTTCGAAACCCATGAAGAAGAACAGCATTACCGGCATCCACATTGCAGCCATTTTACCGGTTGCAGAAGTAGAGATCATCGCGCCAACAACACCCATGGACACCATCCAGTTGCACAGCATGCCGCGGATGAAAATGGTGAACCAGCCATCAACACCGTGGGAAGCGTAACCCAGGGTACGAGACTCACCAATGCTGGCGACTTTAGCTGCCAGAGCGCCGCCGTCAGTGTTGTAGCCATAGGTCAGAATAAAAGAAACCATCACCGCAGTGGTCAGTGCACCGGCAAAGTTACCGATGAAAACCAGGCCCCAGTTACGCAGCAGACCACCGATGGTAACACCCGGGCGTTTATCGAGCAGGGCAAGAGGAACCAGCGTAAATACACCGGTCAGCAGATCGAATTTCATCAGGTAAAGCATGATGAAACCGACCGGGAACAGACATGCGCCGAGAATCGGTGAACCGCTTTTCATTGCGACTGTAATGGCGAATACCGCCGCCAGACCCAGAATCGCGCCGGCCATAAAGGCACGGATCAGGGTGTCTTTGGTCGACATGTGGATTTTTTCTTCACCGGAATCGACCATTTTGGTGGCGAACTCGGATGGCATCAAATAAGACATAGTCTCACCTCTCTCGTTAAAAAATCGGTATGTACAGATGTTCGTCTGTACGGATTCTGAACTTCCCCAACAACACTTCTGGCGGCCGAAAAACGAAAAACGGCATCGCACCCCGATCTGCTGTTGCAGTCAGGAGTGGACGCCGTTATCCAGAATCTTCAGTTTGTAGAGCAGGCCGCCATTAGCCTTATGGATGTTTTAGCAACCGCTGTGCCATTTTCCGGATAAGCTGAAATTACAGGGCTTTTATGTTGTTTTGGGCGGAATCCGGCTCTGTTTGACCGAAGGTGTGCACGAATGTGGTGCGCGCTTTGGCGGCGGGGCCCGTATATGGTTCGGGCTGGCTGAGATAACAAGGGGAGATCTGTGGCCCTGCTGAATGCTGCAGGGCCGGGCGATGAGTTAACGCGCAGGGGAGGTTAGCTGCAGCATGTCGGCAACGCTGATGATATTCGCTGCGACATCAACGATACGCTTATTGCCATCCATTGCCGCCTGGCGAATCTGCTTATAGGCCTGTTCTTCGTTGATGCCCTGATTCTGCATTAGCAGGCCCTTGGCTTTTTCGATCAGTTTACGTTCGTCCAGAGCCTGACGGGCTTCAGTCAGTTCGTCACTGATACGCTGCAGACGTTCTGCCTGGCCCTGTACCAGATCTGAGATGGAGCGGGCCAGTTTAATGTTCACGCCGGGGGGCACGTTCACCGTGTTGCTGCTTTTTTCATTATCTGGAAGTGAAGACAGAGGAGACATCGGTGGTTCTTCAATATCTGCCAGTTGCTTCAGGTGTTCGCTGTGCAATCTGAGGTCTTCTTCTGCCTGAGCGATTTTTCCTTCGCACAGCGACAGCAGCTGACTGGCCAGTTCGGCCTCGATTTTCTGCATCTCGTCGATTCGGCGTGTGGCGACTTCGTACCAGACTTCGCTGATAGCCGTCGGCAGTGTGTCACCGGAACGGTAGCGGGTGATCATCTGCCGCATACGATCCAGCTCTGCACTGGCATCACTGCTTTCTGCCTGACGCCACTGGGCGGCGGGGATGGTTTGCGCAAAATCGTTGAATATATCAAAGCAGCGGTTCTGAGCTTCCTGCAGAGACTTAAGCTGGTCCTGCTGGTTGCTGGTGAACTCGCCGGCGGTGTAGCCGATAAGACCCCAGGCACGTTCCTGACCGGCGTATTCCTTACCCTGAACAAAGTTGAACATAGCAACCAGAGCACGGGTGATATCCGGGTCGCTGGCGATATCGGCTGCTTCAAAGACCACCGCCAGCAAGCCCGCAACCAGCCGATTAAACAGTCGGGTGCTGTCTTTGGCACTTAACTGACGGGCTGAAATCTGCGCACGCAGCGCTGGCAGGTCGTCCAGGCAATGAAGTACGAACGCCAGGCTGCTGTACAGTCGGGCGGAGCTTGCCGAGCATTCTGAAATATTCAGTTCACTCAGCGCGGTGCGAAAGCGATCTTCTGCTCCGCTGACCATTTTCAGTTCATTGTCGCGCTCGGAAGCAAAGCGTTGCCCGGCAGATACCAGGTAGGTATTGGACAGACCGCGTTCACGTTGCAGTTCATGAATAAATTCAGTGACTTTGGTCACCAGTCCGCAGCTGATCAGTAATTGTTTCAGCGTACTGATTTCAGAACGCTTGGCTGCTAACAGAAAATCTTCGGTGGTTAAGTGAGAGGTCATTGCTTGAGCCGGCAGGGTGAAAACTATCGCTAAGGATACCAAGTTGTATTCAGTTGCCACAGCGTTTCGGTCCTGCAGCATGGCATAATGGCTTCCATCTGGAGGAATTATGATCTTTGCCTTGTTGTCTGCGCTCGCCTGGTCGTTGCTCGACCTGCTGCGCAAGTACCTGTCTTCGCAAACTACGCCACTGTCTCTGGCGGTGTGGCTGGCCCTGGGGGTTACACCCTTATACGCCGTCAGCTGGGTTGCCTCAGGTAGCGCCATGCCTGAATCGGATTACTGGTTGCCGGGTAGTTTGTCGGTGCTGGCAGCGGCCGTGGCGAGCTTTTCGTTTATCAAAGCACTGAGTATCGGGCGCATGGCCATACTCATTCCTGTGTTGTCATTTACACCCGTGGTTGCAGCCATACTGAGCTGGGTCCTTTTGGGTGACATTCCTGACAATGTTCAGCTGGCGGCGATGGCTGTCATCGTTGTCACCATCTTTGTGCTCAACGGTGGCTGGAATCTGCTCAGAGATCCGACTCACGCAGGCCCGGGGTTTGGTCTTATGTTGCTGGTATCGCTGTGTTGGGGAATGGTTATTGTACTCGATAAATGGGCGCTGGCTTCGGCGCCGCTGGCCTTTCACGGATTTCTGCAGAGTGCGGGTATGGTGCTGCTATTGTGTCTGGCGCTTGCTGTGCGGCCGGGTGAGCAACGAAGGGTTGTCGGTGTACCTGTGTACCAGGGGCATATCGGTTTGTTAATGCTGGCGGTGGTGACCTTTGCAACAGCGGTCAGTCTGCAGTGGCTGGCCTTGGCGCACGTGCATGCGGGCGTACTGGAAACCATTAAACGCGGCACCGGGATTCTCGGTGCCGCGTTGTGGGGGGCATGGTTGTTCAGGGAGCAGGTAGGCCGGATTCAGTTGTTGCTGATGGGCGTTATCATTGTTGCCACGGCTGTGCTGTCCCTTACCTGATTCTCGCTAACCGGGCTGATCAGCTGGCGTTCGTCAGCTGATGCTCCTCGCCCTGATAGTAGTGTTCAACGCGCGGGTTCATCACCCGGAACCACAGTGGTGGTAGCAGGGCCAGCACCACCATGGTGGCGTAACCACTCGGTAGCTGCGGACTCTCTTCATGATGGCGCAGTACCTGATAGCGACGCTTCGGATTGGCATGGTGATCTGAGTGGCGCTGTAACTGAAACAGGAACAGATTGGTCAGCAGGTAATTGCTGTTCCAGGAGTGCTCAATGGTTGTGCGCTCATAACGGCCGTTATCCAGTTTGCGACGGTGTAAGCCGTAGTGCTCAACATAGTTAATGATTTCCAGCAGAGTAATGGCGACCAGACTCTGGCCCAGGAAGTACACCAGCCCCATCCAGCCCCAGGTCAGCGTAAACATGGCGGCGAAGGCAATACTGATAACATTCCACCAGATCAGCTCATTGTGCCAGCTTAACGGTGAGTGCCCGGCTTTGCGCAGACGCTGCGCTTCCAGCTTCCAGGCATTGGCGGTGTTGTGCACGATCGCATGTGGCAGAAACTGGTACAGCGATTGGCCGTAGCGCGACGAGGAAGCGTCCTCGGGCGTTGAAACGTGCACATGATGGCCGCGAATATGCTCAACCTTAAAACCGGAATAACACACGGTTGCCAGTAATAAGCCACCACTCCATTGCTCTGTTCTGGTGTCTTTGTGGATCAGCTCGTGGGCAACATTAATCGCCAGTGTCACACTGCAGGTGCCAACCGACAGCAACCAGCCAATCGCACCGATCCAGCTGAAGTCCGTTGTCATAAACAGATAACCGCCATACACCAGTGCGACCAGTTGCAGTGGCAATACCAGCAATGTCAGCCAGCGATAGTAGCGCTGGCCGGACAGTGCGGGCACTTCCTTTTCTTCATCCGGATTCACCGCATCTTTACCAATGATGTGATCCATCACCGGTACCATCAGGTAGACAAAAATCAGGGTTGAGAAGGCAAACAGGTTGTGATGGCCAAAGGCCAGCCACAGCTGTTCGGATAAAAAAATCAGCGCCGGTGGAATGATGATCAGCAGATAAGCGTACTTTTTCAGTAACAGCATGTGCTGGGGTGTGGTGGTCATGGCTGAGTCTTCCTTTTGTTTTATTGTCCTACAATCCTACGATTGTGATATTGAGTAGTAAAAGGACAAATCGAGCCATCGGCCTCAGAGGCTTCCCGGTCGAGCTTTGTCCGACAATCTGCAGGAGTGGTACACTCAGCGTTTTTACAGGTCAGGTAAGTACGTCATGACATTTGAGGCGGGTGAGAGCCTTGCTGCGCGGATAGCCGGTTACCTTTCACAGGAAATCATTCGCGGCAATATGCGCTCCGGTGAACGGATTCAGGAGGCCCGTGTGGTCAGTGCGCTGGACGTCAGCCGTGGCTCCGTGCGCGAAGCGCTGTTGCTGCTGGAAAAATGTCATCTGGTTACGATTCTGCCGCGCCGTGGGGCTTTTGTTTCCGAACTGAACGAAGTGCGTGTGCGCAGTATCTATGACCTGTATGTCACGTTGCTGACCATGCTGGCGACATTACTGGCGCAGAACTGGTCGGATGAAACAGCCAGAACGCTGAATGAAAAGGCTGCTATGGCAGAAAAACTGGCGGCGGAGCAGGACCCTTATCGCTTCATTGAAGCCGGCTTTGCTGTCATGGACTGTGCTCTGCAGCTGGCGGGTAACGAGTATCTGCTGACCATCATGCAGGATATGCAGCCTGCGCTGTATCGTACGTCGGCGCTGGCTATTCGTTTTTCACCGCAGGAAGCGGGCTTTGCCGGGCACTTTATTTCCGGTCTGATTGCTGCCGCGGCTGCAGGCAATGAAGATACTATCCGCAAGCTGGTCAGAGAATACGGCAGTCACCAGTGCGATCTGGTCTTGCGCGCTCTGCACAATCACTCCACACAGTCATAACAGGAAACCGTACATGCGCTTAAAAGCCATCAAACTGGCGGGATTTAAATCCTTTGTCGATCCGACCACGGTTCCTTTCAGCAGCAATATGACGGGTATTGTCGGCCCCAATGGCTGTGGTAAGTCCAACACCATCGACGCCGTGCGCTGGGTGATGGGCGAAAGTTCGGCCAAGTACCTGCGTGGCGACGCCATGACCGATGTTATTTTTAATGGTTCGTCGGAGCGTAAACCTGTCAGTAAGGCCAGTGTTGATCTGGTGTTTGATAACTCCGATGGTACCTTGCGCGGCGAATACGCTGGCTACAACGAAATCAGCGTGCGTCGTCAGGTCACCCGTGACGGTCAGTCCACCTATTTTATGAACGGCACCAAATGCCGCCGTAAAGACATCACCGATCTGTTTCTTGGTACCGGTCTGGGGCCACGTTCCTACGCCATTATTGAACAGGGCATGATCTCGCGTCTGATCGAAGCCAAGCCGGAAGAGCTGCGCGTTTATGTGGAAGAAGCGGCGGGCATTTCCAAGTACAAGGAGCGCCGCCGTGAAACCGAAAACCGCATGCGCCGCACCCACGAGAACCTTGAACGGTTAAGTGATATCCGCGAAGAGCTGGAACGCCAGCTGGCGCATCTGCATCGTCAGGCCCAGGCGGCCGAGCGTTATAAAGAGCTGAAAGCGCAGGAACGTGAGAAAAAAGCCCAGTTGCAGGCACTGAAATGGCAGGCACTGGATGCCGACTATCAGGCACGTGAGTTACAGATTGCCCGTCATCAGACGCAATTCGAAGCGCATATGGCTGAACAGCGTGCTGCCGATGCGGAAATCGAAGGTCTGCGTCTTGAGCATCAGGAAAAAAGCGACCAGTTCAATTCTGCCCAGAGCCGCTACTACGAAGTGGGGGCACATATTGCCCGTCACGAACAGAAAATCGAGCACCAGAGCCAGCTGGCGCTGCAACTCGATCAGGATTTAGCCGAAGCCGAAAAAGCCATTCTGGAAAGCCAGAAAGCGCTGGAAGAAGACCAGTTACAGCTGGAAATGGTGGGTGAAGAACGCATGCACCTCGAACCGGAAATGGAAATGCTGCTGGCCGCCGAAGAAGAGGGCGCTGCACGCATGCTGGAAGCCGAAGAGGCACAGGCACGTTTTCAGGATCAGTGGGACAGCTTTACCCAGCGCGCCAGCGAGCCAACCCGTCAGGCGGAAGTGGCGCGTACCCGTATTCAGAATACCGAGCAGCAGCTTACCCGTCTCGATCAGCAGGCGCGTCGCCTACAGCAAGAGCTGGAAGAGCTGGCCGATAATCCGGAGCTGGAAGAAATTCAGCTGCTTAACGAAGAAGTCAGCGAGCAGGAATTGCAGGCCGAATCCCAGCAGGAGCGCTTTGAAAGCCTGCAGGAACAACTGTTGACGGCTCGCGAAAGTCTGGAGCAGCGCCGGCGTGAATTCGACGAAGGCAAAACCCGCCTGCAGCAGATGATGAACCGTAAAGCGACGCTGGATGCGCTGCAGAAAGCCGCATTAGGACAAAGCAGCGAAGCTGTGAGTCACTGGCTGGAAAGCCATCAGCTGGCACGTAAAGCGCGTCTGGCTGAGCAGCTACAGGTATCGGATGGCTGGGAAATCGCCGTCGAAACCGTGCTTGGTGATTATTTGCAGGCAGTGATGATCGATCAGCTTGATCCGGCGCAGCACTGGCTGGGTAGTTTTAAGGAAGGTCAACTGACGCTATGGCAACAACAGACAGGCGAAAGCCAGTCAGCCGCAGCCGACAGTTTGCTGAGTAAGGTCCAATGTCGCCAGGATATCAGTGGACTGCTGGCCGGGGTAAAAGTCGCCGACGATCTGGCCAGTGCACTGGCCATGCGCCATAGCCTGGCTGCGAATGAGTCGGTCATTACCCGCGATGGCATCTGGATTGGCCGTCAGTGGTTACGGGTTGCCAGAGCAGCTGAGGGTGAGGGTGGTTTACTGGCACGCCAGCAGGAGCTTGAAGTGCTCGACGATCAGATCGAAGAGCTGGATATTCAGGTGGAAGAATGGGAAGCCGACCTGGAAGCCGATCAGCTGAAACTGCGTTCGCTGGAGCAGCAGCGCGATACGGCTCAGCGCGAACAACAGCAGGTCAGTCAGCGTCTGATAACCCTGAAATCACAACTGTCGGGCAAGCAGGCGCGGGCGGAACAATTTGCGCTGCGCAGCGATAAGCTCAATAACGAAATCGAAGAAACCCGCCAGTTGCAGGCACTGGAGCGTGAGCAGCTGGAAGAACTGCGCCTGCAATGGCAGGAAGCCATGAGCGCTATCAACGACGATACCGACGAGCGCGAACGGCTGCAGGCCGAGCGTCTGCGTGTGCAGCAGTTACTGGAGCAAAGCCGTATGGAGGCGCGTCAGCATCAGGATCGCTCGCACCAGTTGCAACTGAAAGTACAGGCACTGGTCAGTCGCGAGCAGGGACTGAAGCAGGCGGTCGAGCGTCTTGCACAGCAGATGCAGCGCCTGAATGAACGCCGCAGTCAGATTCTGGCGAATCAGAATCGCGATCACAGCGCTGATCTGGATGAACTGAAAGCCGAACTGGAAGAACTGCTGGAACGCCGGCTGAATTCCGAGCAGGCGATGCAGGCCGCTCGTCATGCGCTGGAAACCGTTGACGCTCGTTTGCGTGAACTGGAGCAGGCGCGCGCCGATGCCGAGAAAAAGGCGCTGGAAGTCCGCAACGAACTGGAAAAAGTACGGATGGAATGCCAGGCGCTGGATATTCGCCGACAAGCGCTGGTCGAACAACTGGCAGAAGAAAAGCTGTCGCTGAAAGAAGTACTGGAAGCGATGCCGGAAGAAGCGGACGCGGAAGCCTGGCAGCAGGAGCTGGCGCGCATTGCTGAACGCATTCAGCGTCTCGGCGCAATCAACCTGGCAGCCATTGATGAATATAAGGTGCAGTCGGAGCGTAAGGTGTACCTCGATGCTCAGAATGACGATCTGCAGAAAGCACTGAGTACTCTGGAAGGTGCTATTCAGAAGATTGACCGCGAAACCCGCACGCGTTTCCAGGAAACCTTCGACCGTATGAATGCTGGTCTGGCTGAACTGTTCCCGAAAGTGTTCGGTGGTGGTCATGCCAGCCTGGAACTGACCGACGAAGATCTGCTTACCACCGGGGTGGCCATTATGGCGCGTCCTCCGGGCAAGAAGAACAGCACCATTCATCTGCTGTCGGGTGGTGAAAAGGCGCTGACGGCGATTGCTCTGGTGTTCTCCATCTTCCAGCTGAATCCGGCGCCATTCTGTATGCTGGATGAAGTCGATGCTCCGCTTGATGACGCCAACGTCGGCCGTTATGCGCGACTGGTAAAAGCGATGTCAGAGAAGGTGCAGTTTATCTACATCACTCACAACAAGATTGCCATGGAGAAGGCCGATCAGCTGATGGGCGTCACCATGCACGAGCCCGGAGTATCGCGACTGGTGTCGGTGGATGTGGAAGAGGCTGCGCAAATGATCGAAGCCTGATCAGAGCGCGGCTATATGGCTGATTTTTAGCGTGGGGGGCTGTATTCGCCCCTGCCAATATGTAACACTCTGGCGCAATGCAGTGTTCACAGTACCGATGCAATATCGAGTGGTTTTCCGGTACTGAAATAGAGAGTTAAACGAGGTTTATTAAGCGATGGAATGGAGCTGGCGCACCGTCCTCATTCTGATTGGTCTGATTGCCATGGCCGCTATCCTGCTGGATGGCGTTCGTCGCATGCGTCGAGCCCGGGCTGAAGCCTTACGGCTGGATGTCAGTAACGACTTCAGATTTCCGGAAGAAGGTCATAACCCTGAACTGCCTGGCGGTGGTTTCCGTGTCGTGGGTGATCGGGAATCGTTCCCGCAAGACGACCATGTCGTGGATGAAGACGTGGTTGAAGCCTTTATTCAGCCAGAACCTCTGGTGAAGGAAGAATCTGAACCACAATCAGAGGATGAAGCTGTTGCAGAAACTGTGGCCAGCGATCTGCACTTTTCTGCCAGAGACGATGACGACTACAGCGAACAGGCACCGGTTATTCCATGGGAAGATGATATCGGTCCTGCACGGGTCGTCAGCCCGGAGCGCGTTAACGATACGTTGCAAGAGACACCGGCAGAAAAAATCCATGATCTGGATATTCCACAGTCACCACTGATTCCTAAGGCTCTTCCGGTCAATCTTGATGAAGAAGTTCCGGTGTTGCTGGATGTTGAAGAGCTGGGCGAGGAAGAGCCTGCGCCAGTCTATGCAACGGCAGAAGAGCGTGGCGGAGTGGAACCGGTTGAAACTGTCTCTGAAGAGATTATGGAAACGGTCGGGGCGGATGTTGCGGATCAGGAGGACGATTTGCTCTTGTCTGACGAGGATCAGAATAGTGAGCAACCGTCGTACCATACTGAGTACCCCGCCGATGATTCCGGTGATCCTCACCTGGAGCGCGAAGTAGAAGATATCCCGGACAACCTGGTGACTCAGCCGGTTAACTTTGCCGACCCTGCTGCGGAATCACTGGATGATCGACCGGCGGCAGAGCTGGTGCTGGAAATTCACTGTATCGCTCATGACCCTGTCGGTTTTGCCGGCAAGGATATTCTGTTTCTGTTTAACAGCTGTGATTTACGGTTTGGCGAGAAACAGATTTTCCATCGCTTTGAAGAAGCAGATGGTAAAGGCACTATCCAGTTTTCGGTCGCCCAGAGTTACGAGCCTGGCATCTTTGTGCCGGCAGCGATGGCCCAGCAGCACTTCCGCGGACTGAGCTTTTTCCTCAGTCTGCCGGGTGCGAAAAAGCCGATGGAAGCCTATGAGGCAATGAGTGAAATGGCGCTGGTGGTTGCGCGTAAATTACGTGCGGATCTTTACGATTCCGCTCGCAGTGCACTGACACCGCAAACCATTGAACATGATCGCCAGCAAATTATGGAATACGAACGTCGCCAGAAACTGGCGCAGAAAAAACAGGCACGCCGTTGACGGCTGCCTGCCCGATGAGACCTGCACATTAAGGTCGTCAGGAAACAGGTATGAACGAACAAAATGATCTTTTTTCAGAGGAGCCAACGGGCTCCTCTGTTACTTCTGAAAGCAGTAACTCTCAGGAAGCTGCACAACAGCGAATTACAGAATTACGCGCTGAAATTAACCAGCACAATCATCGCTACTATGTGATGGACGAACCTTCAATTCCGGATGCCGAGTACGATCGCCTGATGCGCGAACTGCAGGCGCTGGAAACAGAATATCCTGAGCTGATCACAGCAGATTCTCCTACTCAGCGAGTAGGAGCGCAGCCGCTGAAAGAATTTGATCAGGTAGTGCACGAAATTCAGATGCTATCCCTCGATAACGCAATGAATGCCGAAGAATTTGCGGCGTTTTATCAGCGTCTGCAAGAGCGATTGAAAACGGCAGACGAGGTTGAACTGGCGTGTGAACCCAAGCTGGATGGTCTGGCTGTCAGTCTGCTGTACGAATCCGGATTACTGGTGCGTGCTGCAACCCGCGGCGATGGCCAGACGGGTGAGGACATTACCCAGAACGTGCGCACCATTAAAAACGTACCGCTGCGTTTACAGGGTGATGCTGTACCGGCCCGTATCGAAATTCGTGGCGAAGTGTATATGCCGCGCGCAGGATTCGAGGCCTACAACGATAAGGCACGCGCTAACGACGAAAAAGTATTTGCCAATCCGAGAAATGCCGCGGCAGGTTCTTTGCGCCAGCTGGACCCGAAAATTACCGCTAAGCGTCCATTGGAATTCTGTGCTTACAGCATCGGTGTTGCCAGTGAAGATGCACAATTAGCCGATACCCATAGTGGCATTCTTCAGCAGGTTAAAGGGTGGGGCATTCGCATCAATGAAGAAATGCAGGTTGTGCAGGGCCTGCAGGCTGCTCAGGCATTTTTCGAACAGCTTGGTGAAAAACGTAACGGGCTTGCGTACGAAATTGACGGCACAGTATTTAAAGTTAACAACCTTGCTCTGCAGCAGCAGTTAGGATTTGTTGCCCGTGCCCCACGATGGGCGATTGCCTATAAATTCCCGGCGGTTGAGGAAATGACGCAACTGCTGGATGTCGATTTTCAGGTGGGACGTACCGGTGCGTTAACCCCGGTTGCACGACTCAATCCTGTGCATGTGGCGGGTGTCACCGTGTCTAACGCTACGCTGCATAACATGGATGAAGTCAGCCGTCTGGGCGTAAAAATCGGTGACACCGTGGTTATTCGCCGCGCTGGTGATGTGATTCCGCAGGTGGTGTCGGTGGTTGCCGAAAAGCGTCCGGCCGATGCCCGCGATATTGAAATGCCTGACCACTGCCCGGTGTGTGATTCGCTGATAGAAAAGGTGGAGGGCGAAGCGGTCGCTCGTTGTACCGGTGGTCTGGTGTGCTCGGCGCAGCGCAAAGAAGCGATTAAACACTTTGCCTCGCGCAAGGCGCTGGACGTCGAAGGATTGGGCGATAAGTTAATCGATCAGCTGGTGGATGCCGGACTGATCGATTCCGTCGATGATTTGTTCCATCTGACGCTGGAGCAGTTATCGGGCCTTGAACGTATGGCAGAAAAATCAGCGCAGAATGTTCTCGATGCGCTGGAAAAAGCTAAGAAGACAACATTGGGGCGTTTCCTCTACGCACTGGGCATCCGTGAAGTGGGCACAGTGACGGCTAATCAACTGGCGTCACACTTTGGTTTCCTTGAACGTATTGAAAAGGCCACTACCGAACAGCTGATTGAAGTACCCGATGTAGGTGCCATCGTAGCTGCTCACGTTCACAACTTCTTTGCCGAGCCCCATAACCTGACGGTGATTGAGCAGCTGCGTCTGGCTGGCGTGAACTGGGAGGAGAAAGAACCGGTTCAGGCTGACGATCTGCCGTTGTCAGGGCAAACGGCGGTGATCACCGGCACACTGACCCAAAGTGGCATGAGCCGCGATGATGCAAAGGCACTGCTGGAGCAGCTCGGCGTTAAGGTCGCTGGTAGTGTTTCTGCAAAGACCAGTTTCCTGGTGGCAGGTGAAAAGGCGGGCTCCAAGCTGACCAAAGCTCAGTCGCTGGGTGTTGAGGTTCTGGATGAGGCCGCGTTTCTGGCGCTGTTGAATGAGCATGGGATTACTCCGGCCTGAGCCGGGTGGAGAGGATCAGGGCGGATGATAAAAGCCATAAAAACAGCGCTCGTAGTCATGGTGTTCGCCGTTCTGGCAGGGTGTTCAACGCCCCAGCCGAAGAACATCAACAATGTGTGTGAGATTTACGACGAATACTATGACTGGTACAACGCATCCAAAGCGGTACGTAAAAAGTATGGTATTCCGGAGTCGGTTACCATGGCCTTTATTCATCAGGAATCGAAGTTTATCGACGATAATCGCCCACCAAGAAAATGGTACCTGTGGATTATCCCCGGCCCGCGTCCTTCAACAGCGTATGGCTACGCCCAGGCACTGGATTCAACCTGGGAAGAGTACATGCGCAGTACCGGGCAATGGGGAGCAGACCGCGATGATTTCGAGGATGCCGTCGATTTTATTGGCTGGTACAACGCGCGCACGATAAAACGCACGGGAATCCGGCCACACGATGCTTACAGTATGTACCTCGCCTACCACGAAGGTGCGGGGGGCTATCTGCGTGGAACCTATAAGAAGAAGCAGTGGCTGAAGGATGTTGCGCGTAAAGTTGAACGTCGTGCAGCAAGCTATCAGCGTCAGTTAGTGGGCTGTCAGGAGAATCTGGACAGCAACTGGTTCTGGCGTAGTCTGTTTGGCAGCCATCAGGGCCCACAAACACCACATACATTTCGCGGATAATCTTTCAGGCACGACGTTTACTAACTGCTAACATTATTAGCATGTACCAGTCGGTCAGGATGTAAGACCGGGTTGTGGATATCGGTGCGGGAATTCTCCCGCCTTCACAGAGAGTAATTCATGGAAGTTTGGGGCTGGCTGCTGCTGGGAGCAGTGGTGGTTGTTGCAGTGGGCCTGGCATACAGTGCAGGCCGCAAGCGTACGGGCGTTGATGCGGTTCGGGACATGCTGTTTGAGCTGAGTCCGGATCCGATGCTACTGGTTGATACCCGTGGCCTGATTCGCCAGGCAAACCATGCCGCTCATCAGCTGCTGGGCTATGAGCCGGGCAGTATGGTTGGCAAGCCGGTTGAGATTCTGGTGCCGGAAAACACCCGCTCACAGCATCATCATCTTATTTCTCTGTTTTTTTCTACCATCGGCGAGCGCCGTATGAGTAATCGCATCTGGGTGAATGATGCTCAGGGCATGAAGCTCAATGCCGAAATTCATCTGTCGTTAGTCGACCTGGCTGGTAAGCCCATGGCCCTGGCGACCATTCGTGACACCAGTGCGCTTTGGAAAGAAGAGCGCAAATTACGCGAGCAGCGCAAAGCCTACGATGAGTTGTTTGAGTTATCGGCAGTGGGTATCTGTACCGTCAGTCTGGGGGGGCGCTTTCTCAGGGTTAATCGCCATTTATGTGAAATGCTGGGATACAGCCGCGAAGAGCTGCTGGAACTGTGCTTTCAGGATATAACCCATGGCGATGACCTTGGGCTGGATATCGATAACGTCAATGCTCTGCTGCAGGGAAAAGCGTCGTCCTACAGCATAGAAAAACGCTATCACCGTTCTGACAGCAGTGAGGTCTGGGCAAATCTGACAGTGACGCTTATCCGCGATGAGCAGGATTTTCCGGATTACTTTATTTCCGTGATTGAAGATATCGGTGATCGTAAGCAATCGGAAAACCTGCTGCAGCAATCGGAGACCAAGTTCCGCACCATTGCTGAGACGATTCAGGGTGTGGTGTGGATGTCGACACCGGGCATTGATCGTATGTTGTTTATCAACCCGGCCTACGAGGATATCTGGGGAAGCAGCTGTGAATCCTTGTATCATTCGCCGCAAAGCTTCATCGAAGGTATTCATCCGGATGACCGCGCTCATGTGATCAGCGAGATCGAAGCTCACAAGCACGGCCACTGGGAAGTCCGTTACCGGGTAGTTAACCCGAAGCGCGGCACTCGTTACATTTATGATACTGGTAAAGGGGTGCGCAATGAGGAGGGCGATCTGGAATATGTGATTGGGCTGGCGACTGACGTTACCGATAACGTTCAGGCGCAGATTAATCTGGAAGATGCGCTGGTTAAGGAAAAAGAAGCCACAGAGCGACTTAATCAACTGGTCCGCACCGACCCTCTGACAGGCTGCCTGAACCGTCAGGCACTGTATGAAGAGCTGGAAAATCAGCTGGCGCTTTATAACCGTTACAAGACACCAAGCTCGATTCTGTTTATCGATCTGAACGACTTTAAGGAAATTAACGATACCTACGGTCATATTGCCGGCGACGAAGCGCTGCGGGCTCTTGCTCAGCATATCAGTATCCACATTCGCTCGACGGATATACTGGCTCGTTACGCTGGTGATGAGTTTGTGGTGATTCTGCCGCAGAGCAATGTTCGCGAGGCGTCACTGGCGATGCGTAATTTACGTAACAATGTTCTGAGTTATTCCGCAGACGGCAAACGCTTTGATGTGCACTTCAGTGTCGGGCTGGCCTACGTTGGCTATCCGGATGTGAAAGATGCCGCCAGCTGGCTGGAAGTCGCAGACCAGGCAATGTATCTGGATAAAGCGACGTCTTCCGGTAAACGCCGCAAACGATCAGAGACAGACGACGATCAGGCTGGATAAAGCCGGTCAGAGGTCTGCAGATCTGATTTCTTTACTGGCTTGTGTTTTTTCAGCAGAGCAGGAAGTGCACTGCCATTCCAGGCGGAATTCCCACTGGCTGAAAACAGGGTGGCATCCAGTTGCTGCAATGCCAGGCGCAGTTCCGGTGCGTCGTAGCAGTGCATCATCTGCACGGCGCTGCTGACCGGTGTTGCTGCCAGTGGGCCAGCGTTAGCCCAGGCCAGCAGCGCAGTATGTGCCCGGGCTGCATCGGATGTCTTACAGGCCTCGTTCAGTTCTTTCCAGTATTGTCCCACTGAATTTTTCTCTGCGGTGTTTACCGCTGTCACTTCGCCATGGCTTCGGCGCCGCCATAACGCCAGCACAAGCACCACCAGAATGACATTAGTGAGCAAGGATGCAGCCGCTACCATCATCCACAGGCCTGAACCGGTTTGTACCTTGTTGAACGTATCTACTGGTGTGTCACTCAGGTTTGCTGTGGCTATCGGGGCAGACTCGCTGCCATCGGACAGCGACACTTTCGCCGCTTTTACATCCAGAGTACGTGCTGGTACGCGTACGTACTCTGTTTTACCACTGCTGGTATTGAACCAGGCGAGGCTGAGTTCCGGCAGTACAATACGTCCACTGCGGGTGGGCACAATGGCTACCGACTGTTCCGAGGTGCCATGCACACCATCGAGATCGACACTCTGTTGTTGTTGCGTCTGATCCGGGTAGTAGCGGATGCCATCGATCACCGGCATCGCAATGGCGGGCAGTTGGCTGCCCGGCAGTCCATCAGCATTCAGCGTCAGCGTACGGGTTACCGGCTCACCTTCACGCCACTGCTCCGGCGGAGTGCTGAAGGTTTCGCTCAGAGTGACCTTACGCGCTGGCAGCCAGGGCGATTGCGGATAACTGGCCGGAATTGGTTCGATGTTGAGGCGTAACGGCTGGCTGACAGCAGAAGCCTGGCGACCACGACTCCAGCGGTCATAGGGATTCACCACACTGGCATTAAAACGTGCGCCGGGAATCACCAGCTCACCGCTGACTTCCGGGTAAATCGCATAATTGCGTTCATAAACACCAAACCGTACGCCATCAATCACCGTGGTGTAGCGCTGAATTTCACCCAGCGGTTCAACCCGGGCATCGGTGACCTCAAAGTCGGACAGGGTGGCATTGTCGTGGTTAACGCTGTAATACAGCTTTTCGGTGTACAGAATTTCGCCCTGAACGTAGTAGTGATCCTGCTGCTGTACGCGGGTATCGAAGAAGAACTGTTTTTGCTGCTGCGCTTTGATGTCATCTGATAATGCCACCACACTCAGCTGGATAGGGTCTGTTGCTTCGCCATCAAAGCGAATTGCAGGGATCGTCAGCTGGCCGGTTCGGCGGGGTGTCAGCGTCAGTACCCATTCAGTAAACGACTCAGTATTGCCATTTACTGAACGGAACTGATTAGAACGCTGCTGATTGAGGACCTGAAAGTCTTTCTGCAGTGGCGTCAGGTCTGGTGAACCGAAGCCGACCTGTTCGCCATAGCGCAGACTGAGGGTTAGGGTATCGCCCTCGGATACCTGTTTACGGTCAATGGTGGCAACGAAATCGGCGGCCAGCACCTGCAACGACAACAGGGCGGCGAGCACACCTGTCAGCAGTGGCTTTACCATAAAACATCCTCGCTAGACTGATCGTTATTCTGACGATACTGATATAAGAATTTGCGTTGCAGCAGATTGCCGGGCTCATCTGGCACCCGGTTGAGCCATTGCTGCATGGCTTCCTGTTCTTCGCGACTCAGGCTTGAGCTGTTTTGTTGCATCGCGCGCTGAGCACTCTCCGCCTGCTGATCACCTTCACTGTCTTCATCGGACTGACTGGCGGCCGCATCCTGTTCGGACTTATCGTCGTTTTCAGCGGCGCCGTTTTCATTAGCGCTGGCTGCTTTGTCAGCCGGCTCTTCCGTGTCGTCCTGCTCAGCCGACCTTTGCTTACCCTGTTGTTCAGCGTCTTGTTGGGCGTTGTCCTGCTTGCTGCTCTGAGCGTCTTGCTGTGCCGAATCCTTATTTTGCTGGCCATCGGCAGACTGACTGTTCTGGTCATCACCTTGCTGACTTTGGCCTTGTTGATTCTGATCCTGTTGCTGGCCTTGCTGCTGGTCTTGCTGATCAGAGTCGCCGCTCTGTGAATCCTGCTGATTTTGCTGCTGTTCCTGCTGCTTCAGCGCCTGACGCACACGCTCAAGATTCTCCTGTGCCTGCGGGAAGTCGGGCTGTTGCTGCAGCGCTTTCTGGTAGCTGGCTTCAGCGTCCTGTAACTGACCGTTCATTGCCTGAGCATTGCCGAGGTTGTACAGGTTTTCAGGGCTTTCCGGCAGTGTCGACCAATGTTCCAGTGCTTGCTGGTAATTGCCGCTGCGATAAGCGGCTGATCCTGCCCAGGCCGGATCGTGAAACGTTCTGGCAGCAGTCTCCGGGTCGCTTTCAAACAGCGCCTGGCCTTTCTGGTCCGGGGTTTGCCACAGATCCTGCCATTCCACGGCGTAGCTGTTATCACTGAAGGTCAGCGGAATAGCCAGCACAAATGCCAGTACCACGCCGCGGCGGAACAGCAACAGCGCGAGGGGTAGTAACAGCAGAATCAGCCAATAGCCCTGATCAGACCACTGATCAAACTGGCGTAAGGTCAGGTCATCTTCTGTTGCCGGGCGCAGATCAGGATCAAGCAGTGCCTGCCAGTCGCTGTCGTCCAGCGTCAGCGTACGCCAGTCGATACCCAGTGTGGAATTCAGAGCCCGGATCGGTCCCAGATCCAGTTGCGGCAACACAATGGTGCCGCTGCCGTCGCGCAGGAAACCGGAGCCCGGTAACGGTACCGGCGCGCCTTCTGCAGTACCCAGAGCAATAACGGACAGATGGCTGCGCGCGGGATCGAGTGCTTTGCGAATACGGTCTGTGTCCTTGTTCTGCAAGCCATCAGTGATCAGCAGCAGTTCTGCTTTGTTCACTCCGGCGGCAGCTGACAGTTGCTGTGCCAGTTCAATAGCTTTGTCCGGGCGGCTGCCCGGAGCCGGCATGATAAACGGCGACAGGGCAGGCAACAGGTTCTCGATGGTTTTGTGGTCATCGGTCAGGGGGGTTACCGTGTGGGCGTCACCGGCGTAAACGATTAACGCGGTCTGACCATCGCGGCGGGCGCGGATAATATCGGTAATTTTTTGCGTTGCGCGTACATAGCGGCTGGGTTTCAGATCCTGTGCGCCCATCGACAACGACATATCCAGCAGTATCAGCAGCGCATCCTGATTTTTATGAACCGGTTGCGGGATTTTCTCCCAGGTCGGGCCAGCCAGTGCCAGTGCCGTTGCCAATGCGGCGATGACCATCAACGCGCGCCATAGCGGTGATGTCCGACGGCTGGTCGGCGCTGAACTGTCGTCCATTAAGTAGGGCAGCAGCTGCGGGTCGATCACCTTTTGCCAGTCGCCCGCAGCGGCAGAGGCCGGGCGTAGCAGCCAGATCATGGCCAGTGCCGGCACAATAGCCAGTAACCACAGCGGACGGATGAAATGAAAGTCTGTCAGCCATTCCATCAGTGTTTGCCTCCCAGCAGCGAAGATCGCAGGTTGATATCTGGCAGGGTCTGCCACAGTGCCAGCAGCAGAGCGAATATCAGCGCTGCCAGTAGCGGCCACTGATACAGATTCTGCTGCGGGCGGTAAATTTCGGGGTCTTTTTCGGTTGGCTCCAGCTCATCAATTAAGGCATAGATCTGCTGCAGCTCTTTGACATCGCGGGCGCGGAAGAAGGTGCCGCCTGTGCTCTGGGCGATGGTGCGCAAAGCATTCTCGTCGAGATCGCGGCTTGGGTTAACCGTGCGCGAGCCAAAGAAACTCGGTACTTCCATACGGTCGGCACCGAGGCCGATGGTGTAAATTTTTACCTTATAGGATGCCGCCAGCTCGGCTGCTTTCAGCGGGTCTATTTCGCCAGCAGTATTGGCGCCGTCGGTGAGCAGGATGACGACGCGGCTTTCTTCATCGTTTTCCTGCAGGCGTTTGATGGTGAGGCCAATGGCATCACCGATGGCTGTGCGCTTACCGGCCAGGCCAATCTGAGCTTCGTTCATCAGCGTCTGTACGGTGCGGGTATCGAAAGTCAGCGGTGATTGCAGATAGGCTTCATCGCCGAACAGCACCAGACCGAGGCGGTCGCCCTGACGGCGTGGAATAAAATCGTTGAGCACGTGCTTAACCACGCTGAGGCGGTTAACCGACTGGTTATTCAGCACCATATCGGCGGTTTTCATACTCTCCGACAGGTCAATTGCCAGCATCAGATCACGGCCGCTGAGTGGCATTTCCACCACTTCCCCCATTTCATAGGGGCGGGCACAGGCACACACCAGGGCAATCCACATGGCCAGCAACAACAGGCTACTGAACCAGTTTACCGATGAGGTCGGCGCGGCTGCACTTTGCTCGGCGGGAAAGTCGTCCAGCGAAGGGACCCGTAAACTGCTCATGGAGCGCTTCAGTTCCGGCAGCAGCCAGCGCACAAGCCAGGGCAGTGGCAACAGCAGAAAGGCCCATGGCCAGTGAAATTCAGGCATGGTTTCCTCCGTTAAGCCGATCGCTTTGTTTAAGCCAGCGTTGCGCTGCATTGCATAACGAACGGCTGGCGTCACTGTCTGTCTGTGGAATGTCGGCGAGGTAGGCACCGCGGGCCAGCCACTGTGTGTGCTGGTCACTGAATACGTCGGCGCGGCTGCGCAGGAAATCTACCCAGGCCTGACCATGCAGGGCAACGGCGGCAGGCTGGCGCTTAAGGCAGTAGGTTTTCAGTACTTCGTTCAGAGCCGCGCACAAAGCAGGTGACATATTCTGCTCTGCCAGAGCGTCAATGGCGGCCAGTGCCTGGCGCAGCGGTTGACGCTGTTGCTTAATACGCTGGCGCCAGCGCACCAGCGCGTAAATGATAATCGGGGTGATGACCGCCAGTGCAATCAGCAGCCACCAGCCCGGAGCCAGTGGCCAGATGCCGATGGCTTCGGGCAACAGAATGTCGTTGAGCGATAGCTGAGGTGCCGGATTCATCGTTTACCTCCGATACCCAGGCCCTGACGCAGCAGCGGTAACGGATCCGCATTGTCGGTGCTCAGTTCCAGCAACGGGACACGCAGGCGATTCATCTGCTGTTTAAGCTGATCGCGGCGCTGTAACCAGTTCTGCCGGTAGCGCTCTCGGTTAGTGCTATCGGCGCTGTTGAGTATGCGTGTCTGCTCGCCCTGGCGGATGCTGTAGCGCCCGGGAGGCGGCAGCTCGGCTTCCATCGGGTCGGACAGGCGAATACACACAAGATCGCTGTGCTGAGTGATCTGATAAAGCTGGCGCTCGCAGTTGTCGTCAAAGCCATGGAAATCACTGATAAAGTAAACCGCACTGCCGGGACGGACGACGCGACGCAGGTGGCGGCACATCTGTGCCATGCGATCGGCGGCGGCGGGCTGCTGTGGGCGTGGTTCACTCAGTGAGTTAAGTATCTGCAGCACCTGCTTACGCCCGGGTTTGGGCCGCAGGTCGGTTTCCTGGTCGTTGCTGAACAGCAGGGCGCCGATACGATCACCATGGGCCAGAGCCGACCAGGCAAATAAGGCGGTGAGGTCGGCGGCCAGCACATGTTTGAACACTCGCTGAGTGCCAAACTGCATATGCGAACGCAGATCGCAGATCAGAATCACCGGACGTTCTTTTTCTTCGCGAAATACCTTGATATGGGCATCGCCGGTGCGTGCGGTGACGCGCCAGTCCATGCTGCGAATATCGTCGCCGGGCTGGTAGGCGCGCACCTCGGCGTAATCAATACCGCGACCACGAATGGCGGAGGTATGGCCGCCAGCCAGATCGTTAAGCACTTTTTTCTGTTTCTGCAGTGGCAGAAACGGGGCCAGTGAACGCAAGCCAACCAGTTGCTGGGCGCGTATTTCTGCCCCCAGAGAAAAAACCGATTCCATCCGTTTTTCCGTCGTCATCAGATTACCGGAACACGCTGCAGCAGCTCGTTAATAACCTTGTTCACGGTCATGCCCGAGGCTTCGGCCTCAAAACTGAGCAGCAGGCGATGACGCAGAACATCGTGGGCCACGGCCTGGACATCTTCCGGACTGACATAATCACGTCCGTTAATCCAGGCGTGGGCGCGGGCACAGCGGTCAAGAGCGATGGTGCCGCGAGGGCTACAGCCGTATTCAATCCAGCCAGCCAGATCCTTGCCATAATTTTCCGGGCGCCGGCTGGCCATGATCAGCTGCACAATATACTGTTCAACGGCTTCACTCATATGCAGCGACAGAACCTGTGAGCGTGCTGCAAACACCTGCTCCTGAGTCAGTTGCATGGCAGCTTGCTGCTGCGTATTCAGCGCTTCACCACGAGCCAGGCGCAGAATCTGTAACTCGGCATCGGCGGCCGGGTAATCAATCACCACATGCATCAGAAAGCGATCAAGCTGTGCTTCCGGTAGCGGGTAGGTGCCTTCCTGTTCAATCGGGTTCTGGGTTGCCATCACCATAAACATCGGTGGCAGCTTGCGGGTCACTCCCCCCACAGTAACCTGACGCTCAGCCATGGCTTCCAGCAGAGCACTTTGTACCTTGGCCGGAGCGCGGTTGATTTCGTCGGCCAGAATCAGGTTATGGAAAATAGGACCTGCCTGGAAATCGAACGACTGTTCCTGCGGACGGTAGATTTCAGTACCGGTAATGTCGCCCGGTAACAGGTCGGGGGTGAACTGTACGCGCTTGAAATCGCCTTCAATACGCTGCGCCAGTGCATTAATCGCTTTGGTTTTTGCCAGGCCGGGGGCGCCCTCAACCAGCAGGTGGCCATCGCTGAGCAGACAGATCAGCAAGCGCTCAACCAGATGTGGCTGACCAATGATCTGCTCCTGCAGTGAGCTTTTCAGGCGCGCAAAACCTTCTTGTACTGTCATAGTTCCGTCTTTCCAGAGCATTGATTTAACAGGGATTTTATTGACCTCACGGGTAAGGTCAATGGTCAGACGGACTGTGTCGGTTAAAGTTCCGTGGCTGGCTGCTTTTGTCTCAGGGTTCACTTTGATTGGCACAACAGGGCGTTGCGGCGCTGAAATGGCGAAGATTTGATCCGTTCGGGTTAACAAATGTCGGGAATGTTCTAAGCTGAAAGCAATTGCCAGAAGATGGATTTTGCTATGTTGACCGCCCTGAAAGCCCTGATTGCTGATCGAAATGAGCCGGTTCAGGCTGACGTATTACAACGTTTTGCCAGTCTGTATTTTTCCGGAGCACCGGAAGAGGAGTTAATGGCACGTGCCGTTGAAGATCTCTACGGTGCCACTATTTCCTGCTGGCAGTTCATTCAGCAGCGTAAAGCTGGGCAAGCCAAGGTACGGGTATTTAACCCCGACTACGAAAATCATGGCTGGCAGTCGATGCATACTGTGGTTGAGATTGTTTGTGAGGATATGCCGTTTCTGGTCGATTCGGTGCGGATGCAGCTGAACAGCAGCCAGTTGTCACTGCATTCTATTCACTACTGTGTTCTGCATGCTACCAGAGATAAAAAGGGTGCTCTCAAGACCGACGAGGACTGGACCCTGGCGGCGAAGGGCAGCCGTTCTGAAGCCATTCTGTATGTTGAATTTGATCACCATTCCGACCCGCAGGTATTGACCGGGCTGGAGCAGGATCTCCTCAGTGTCCTGGCTGAGGTGGATGCCTGTGTTGAAGATTTTCCGACTATGATCGCCAAGGCGGAAGAATGTGCGAAAGCACTGGCGAAAGCGTCTGATGCCTCCAGAAAAGCGGATTACAAAGAGGCACGGGAGTTCATTCTGTGGCTGCTGAATAACCACTTCACCTTCCTCGCCTGTGATGAATTCCATATTGAACATGACGGCAAGGAACCCTTTGTGGTCCGTGACGCCGAGCACGATCTGGGGTTGTTCCGGCATAACAAGGCCAGCCGCAATCGTCTGAAACTGGCTGACCTTGAAGATGAAGTGCGCGACTTTATCACTAACGGCAATATCGTCAGCTTTATGAAATCCGGCAGTCGCTCAAGGGTTCATCGCCCGGCGTATCCGGACTATGTGGTCGTGAAGTTTTTCGATAAAGACGGGCGCGTCAGTCGTGGGATTCGCTTTATGGGTCTGTATACCTCGATGGTATATATCGAGACACCGAATAATATTCCGTTTGTTCGCGAAAAACTGAATGCGGTGCGCACGCTGGCTGGGTTCGGGCAGGGAACTCATAGTGGTAAAGAGCTGAACCGGATTCTGGAAGTGTATCCGCGCGATGAGCTGTTTCAGTCTTCTGCAGAACAGCTGCAACGCACGGCGGTCAGTATTCTCAATATTCAGGAACGTCGCCAGACACGGGTGTACCTGCGCAAGGATTCCTACAGCAAATTTGTTTCCTGTCTGGTGTATACCCCACGGGATATTTATAACACCGAATTACGTCAGCGGGTTGAAGCAGTACTGCGTGAAGAGTTCGACACACTGGATGTCGAGTTCAACACTTATTTCTCGGAGTCGATTCTGGCCCGCACCCATTTTATGCTGCGTCTGAATCCGGACTCGCCGGTACAGTTTGACGAATCGAAAGTCGCGCGCAAAATTCAGCAGGTGGTGCGCTCCTGGCCGGATGATCTTCAGTCGGCACTGGTCGAACAGGTGGGTGAGGAACTGGGTAATCATCAGTTTCATCGTTACCGTACTGCCTTCCCGGCCGGCTATCGGGAAAATTTCACAGCCCGCACTGCCGTGGCGGATATTCAGCACATGGAACACCTCTGCTCTGAAGAGCCGGGCGAGTTGGCAATGAGTTTTTACCGCGAGCTGGAAGAAGGTGAAAACGAACTGCGTTTTAAACTGTTCAATCGTGATTCTCTGTTACCTCTGTCCGATGTTATTCCAGTGCTGGAAAACCTGGGATTGCGCGTGCTCGGGGAACATCCCTATGAAATTATTCTGGCCGATGGTCAGAGGATCTGGATTCACAATTTCCTGCTGCGCTACACCTTATCTGACAGCATAAATATCGCTGCAGTTAAGAATCTGTTTCAGGATTCTTTTGGCGCCATATGGCACGGTCGGGCAGAAAATGACGGCTTTAACCGTTTAGTGCTGGGTGCAGAGCTGGGCTGGAAAGATATTGCGATACTGCGTGCCTATGCGCGTTACATGAAGCAGATTCGCTTTGGTATTTCCGAATCTTACATAGCTGAAACCCTGTGCCGCTACATTGATGTCAGTGCTCAGCTGGTGGATATGTTCCATCGTCGTTTTGATTTGCGCGACATTAACGCTGAACAACGCAGTGAAGAAGTTGATGCGGCCGAGGAAAAGCTGATTGCTGCGCTGGACCACGTTTACCAGCTGAATGAAGATCGCACTATTCGTCGCTATATCGAATTGATTAAAGCCACTTTGCGCACCAACTTTTTCCAGACTGACGATAAGGGTCAGGATAAGTCATACCTTTCATTCAAACTGAATCCGTCAGCCATTTCTGATATGCCGTTGCCACGGCCTATGTTTGAAATTTTTGTTTATTCTCCGCGAGTGGAGGGTGTACACCTGCGCGGCGGACGTGTAGCCCGTGGTGGTTTGCGCTGGTCAGATCGCAGTGAGGATTTCCGTACAGAAGTGCTGGGGCTGGTCAAAGCACAGCAGGTGAAAAATGCGGTGATTGTTCCAGTTGGTGCAAAAGGTGGTTTTATTGCCAAATGCCTGCCGAAAGACGGCGGTCGTGATGCCTTTATGGCTGAGGGGATTGCCAGTTACCAGACCTTTATCAGTGCCTTGCTGGATGTGACCGATAACCTGGTCGAAGGTGCTGTGGTACCACCGGGAAATGTTGTACGCCATGACGAAGATGATCCGTATCTGGTGGTGGCTGCGGATAAGGGTACGGCAACGTTTTCGGATATTGCCAACGAAATTGCGGTAAATCGTGGATTCTGGATGGGGGACGCTTTCGCATCCGGAGGTTCTGTTGGCTATGACCATAAGAAAATGGGTATTACTGCACGCGGCGCCTGGGTATCCGTGCAACGCCATTTCCGTGAGCATGGCATTAATGTTCAGGAAAGTGATTTCACCGTGGTCGGTATCGGTGATATGGCGGGCGATGTATTTGGTAATGGCATGCTGTTGTCGAAACATATTCGTCTGGTCGCAGCCTTCAATCATATGCATATTTTTATCGATCCTCAGCCAGACGCGGCTTCCAGCTGGGAAGAGCGTAAGCGTTTATTTGAACTGCCACGTTCCAGCTGGGAGGACTACAACAGTAAGCTGATTTCGAAAGGCGGTGGTATTTTCCTGCGCTCGGCCAAGAGTGTCGGCATTTCGCTGGAGATGAAGCAGTGCTTCGGCATTACTGAAGATCGCATGGCGCCTAATGATCTGATCAGCGCCATCCTCAAGGCGCCGGTTGATCTGATCTGGAATGGCGGTATCGGGACCTACATCAAAGCGTCGACTGAACGTAATTCGCAGGTCGGTGACAAAGCCAATGATGGTCTGCGTATTAATGGCCGCGATGTACGCGCGAAGGTGATTGGCGAAGGCGGTAACCTCGGCATGACCCAGCTGGGGCGAATAGAGTACGGTCTTAAAGGCGGAGCGTCTTACACCGACTTTATTGATAACGCCGGTGGTGTAGACTGCTCCGACCATGAAGTGAACATCAAAATCATGCTCAATGATGTGCTCGATAGCGGGGATCTGACCCGCAAGCAGCGCAATGAGATCTTTATGGGACTTACCGATGATGTGGCACGGTTAGTACTGAACAATAATTACCGTCAGACCCAGGCGATTGCACTGGCCTATCGCGATTGTCAGTCGCGCCTGGACGAATACGCGCGTCTGATCCGCGAGTACGAAGGGCAGGGCAAACTGAATCGGGCGCTGGAGTTTCTGCCTGGCGAGGATCTGCTGCTGGAGCGCAAAGCCGCGGACCTGGGCCTCACACGGCCAGAGCTGGCCGTGCTCATTTCGTACACCAAGGCCGATCTGAAAGAGCAGCTGAATCACCCGCAGATTCACGAAGACCCGTACATCGGCCGAATTCTGGAAACGGCGTTCCCGCAGCAGCTCAGTGAGCAGTTTGCTGAGCCGCTGTATCGCCACCGTCTGCGTTCCGAGATTATTGCCACTCAACTGGCCAATGACATGGTCAATTATATGGGCATCACTTTCGTCAATCGTCTGCATGACTCGACCGGTGCAACCATGACCGACATCGCCTGTGCCTATGTGACAGCAAGGGATATTTTCTCACTGGATGAACACTGGCAAGCGGTTACAGCGCTGGATTATCAGATTCCGACCGAGGTACAGGAAGGGATGATGGTCGATTTAATGCGTCTGGTGCGCCGGGCCGCTCGCTGGTTCCTGCGTAACCGCCGCGCCAATATGGATATCGCTGGTGAAGTCAGCCGTTTCCGACCGGCGGTACAGGAAATCGCTGCCAGCCTGGGCAATATGCTGAAGGGCTCAGAGCTGGAGCGCTGGCAGAATGCTTATCAGCAGCGGGTAGATGCCGGGGTCCCGGAAGCACTGGCGGCGTTAACGGCGGGGGCCGGTAACCTGTATGCAGTTTTGGGCATTATTGAGGCTGCTCCGGCAACCGGGCGCTCCGTGGATGAAGTGACAGAAGCGTATTTTGAAATGGGCGAACAGCTTTCACTGAACTGGTTTATGCAGCAGATCAATGTGCTCAACACCAGCAGTCACTGGGAGGCGCTGGCACGGGAAACCATGCGCGATGACCTGGACTGGCAGCAGCGTGCGCTGACGGTTGGCATTCTCAACAGCAAGCAGCAGGGCTGCGATCTGGCTGCGACTATCGACCGCTGGCAGAGTGACCATCAGTTGCTGGTTAATCGCTGGCAGTCGATGCTGAGTGAGCTAAAGGCGGCAGAGACCATTGAGTTTCCTATGGTGTCGGTAGCCTTACGTGAGCTGCTTGATCTTGCACAGGCCAGTCGACACCTGTCGCCTTCTGATCCGCTCTGATACGGACTGGAGAGCCCGCGCTGATGGCTTTATGATGGCGGCAGTTTTTGCGACTGTTGCCATCATGCGAATTTTTCTCTTTCTGCTTACACTGTCTCTGGCTGTCGAGGCCGCCGAAGTGGACCAGTTTACCCGTGTCGGGCCAGAACTGGCGGATGCCTTGCCGCAGCTTAACCGCGCAGTTAATCAGGCCCTTGCTGAGTCGGTTGCGCGCGCCAATCAGCCGTTACCGCAAGCGCCCAAACGTCGTCATCGTTTTCCCCGCCAATCTGCCGGCTGTCAGACATCGCGTTTGTACAGCGCGATGAGCTGGAATCTTGCGCGTCCTGTCATTGGCCAGATAGAAAGCTTCGCCGAAAAAGCAGCGGATATTGAACGGCGAACAATTCCCCTGAATCAGTCGGTTTACCGGGACTTTCTGTGGCCACAGTCGCCATCGCTGGTACTGAGCGAACGCATGGCCGCGGTTATCCGGGTAGGCAATACCGAGATTGGTACCGACAAACTGGGTCATTTTTTTACCGAGGGCTTCAGTTACTTTAACGCGACCGATTATTTGCGCAGTGGCCCGGAACAGGGGCTGCTGTTCGGTGAATGGTCGGAGTCAGTGTATTTTGGTGCCCAGACTACGGGGGTCTATTCCTTTGCCGATCTGGTCGCCAACTTTAACGGCCTGCGCTTCTGGAATCGCGTTCTGGCAAGACAGCCGGATCCGCTCACAGGCCTTGAAGTGCAACCTTATGTTGAGTGTAACCATGGTCAGTGGGTTCTGAGTCGTAGCTTCAGCTGGCTGGATTATGTTGATGCGGCCTGGGACGAGAGCCGTAATTGCTCTCTGTTCCGGACTCTCGATCTGTTATCCCGTGTCATGTCTCACGCACCCGAATGTCGCGCTGATGAGTTGCCACTGGCCCGCTATGGAGATTACGGCCTGCGATTGCTGAACACCTCGGGGCCTGCTGTGCTTCCTGAGCACCTGCAACCGGAAGTGATTCTGGCACAGCGCCAGCCAGTCATTGAATGGCGTTTGTCGGCTGAGATGATTGAACACCTGCGCTCGTTACGTGAGAAGCTCGAGCAGTGGCGAACAACGCAGGCCCAACAACTGCTGGACGATCAGTATGAGTGAACGAATCATTTTCGACCTGCATATCAGTGCTGAAGAATACCTGCGCTACTACAGTGGTAGTGCTAAAACCGTAGTGACCCGTGCACTTGATGGGCGGGTGGTCCGTTTCCCTGCGAACGTCCTGCAGAAAGTCGTGACTCACGACGGCATTCGCGGGCGCTTCGTCATCGAGTTTTCGGCGGATGGTCGTTTTCAGGGCATTGTCCGACTGTAAACCTGGCTTTTTTTGCTCCGGGTCGTCTACAGACGCTCGCCACTGACATATAATGCCGCCCGATTTGAATTCTGTTAGGGGTTGGTTATGGATTGGTACAGTCTGAGTCGTGCACTGATGTTCCGTCTGGAAGGTGAAACTTCCCATGAACTGGGGCTGGATATGCTCGGCGCGGCCGAACGTGTCGGGCTGCTGAAGTACATGGCACCTCAGGTCGCTGGTCTGCCAACCACTGTCGCTGGTATTGAGTTTCCGAATCCTGTTGGTCTGGCGGCTGGTCTGGATAAAAACGGCGACTATATCGATGCGTTTGCGCGCCTCGGCTTTGGTTTTATCGAAATTGGTACCGTGACGCCACGTCCTCAGCCGGGTAACCCTAAACCGCGTTTGTTCCGTCTGCCTGAGCGCCGCGCGATCATCAATCGTATGGGCTTCAACAACAAAGGTGTCGATCATCTGGTCGAACGTGTGAAAGCGGCCCGTTACGATGGTGTGCTGGGTATTAATATCGGCAAGAACTTTGATACTCCGGTTGAGAATGCCACCTCGGACTACCTGCTGTGTCTGGACAAGGTGTACGAGCACGCCACCTATGTCACTGTGAATATCTCGTCTCCGAATACCCCGGGATTACGTACTCTGCAGTTTGGCGACTCTCTGCGAGAACTGCTGGACCCGATCCGCGAGCGTCAGCTGCAACTGGCGGAAACTCATGGCTACAAGCCAGTGTTTGTGAAGATCGCTCCGGATATGGAAGAAGATGAAGTTGCACTGGTCGCCGAAACGCTGGTCAACAGCGGCATCGACGGTGTGATTGCAACCAACACTACCTTATCCCGTGAAGGTGTTCAGGGCGTTCGTTTCGGTAACGAAGCGGGTGGACTGAGCGGTGCGCCGCTGGAAGACCTGGCAACTGAAACTGTGTCTGCTCTGGTGCGCGCACTGGATGGCAAGCTGCCGGTGATTGGCGTGGGCGGTATCCTTGATGGGCAGGGGGCTGCGGAGAAAGTTCGTGCCGGTGCGCAGCTGGTGCAGGTATACAGCGGTTTTATCTACCGTGGGCCTGCTCTGGTCGGTGAAGCGGTGGATGCCATTGCGGCATTGCGCTCCGAGTAAATAAAAAAGCCCTGTCCGCAGACAGGGCTTTGCTTCCCTTGAGAGGAAGCTTCGGAGAGGCGGACATGGTCCGCAAGACGAAAACTACATTACCAGTTTATGAATACCAGAAACGCCGGTAAGCGCGTCCCAGTTATCGGCCCGCCCGGAGCGCCATCCAGCCATCCAGGCATCCCGCTGAGTGCCTGGTGGTGCAAGATCTTTGGAGCGGCGTTCAACGCCAGCACGGTAACCACGTGAAAAAGCTCTTTCCTGCATATCGCGTTTCTGTTTTTTCATAGAAAGCGTCCTCGCTTATTTGATTGGCAGAGCGGTCAGGTGCTTCACTAATATTCACTGACCACGAACAGTTCTACCAAAGCACGGCGGTGAGTGTTAATTATTTATTACTTATAAGTGTCAGGTTTCTTACATCCAGACGCTATTTGACGAATCGGGTTTTATCGACATGCAAAATGAGACGTCCGCGCAGACCATAAGCTGGCTGGCCGCTTGTCCCAAGGGTATTGAGCCTCTGTTGGCCGAGGAAATCAGGGAGTTAGGCGGTGAAGTTGAACGGGAAACGCACCTTGGCGTCTACTGGAAAGGCTCGCTTGAGGCTGCCTATCGCTTCTGTTTATGGAGTCGGCTGGCGTCACGCCTGCTGTATCCGCTACAGGATAGTCAGGTAGACAATGTCGACGATCTCTACAAAGCGGCGTATTCGGTCGATTGGCCTGCGGTCTTTTCACTGAAGTCGACCTTCCGTATCGATTTCAATGGTCGCTCGGATTTCGTCAACAATACCCAGTTCGGTGCTCAGAAAGTAAAGGATGCCATTGTCGATCGGTTCCGTGACGATATCGGTGCCCGTCCGTCTGTCAGTAAAGATGCTGCGGTCAGGGTGGAAGCCCAGCTGCGAAAAGGTCGCCTGTTACTGTATTTCAACGTCAGTGGCGACAGTCTGCACCGTCGTGGCTATCGCCTGCAGCCAGGTAAAGCACCACTGAAAGAGAATCTGGCAGCCGCTATCCTCATTCGTGCTGGCTGGCCGGCACTGGCGAAAGAAGGTAAGCATCTGGTCGACCCAATGTGTGGCTCAGGCACCTTACTGATGGAAGCCGGCATGATGGCGGCTGATATAGCACCGGGTCTGAATCGCCAGCAATGGGGCTTTCAGGGCTGGTCACTGCATGACAACGCTTTGTGGCAGCGTGAAGTGGATGAGGCGCGTAAACGCCGTACTGCTGGCCTGGCCGCGATGACTAACCGTCTGTATGGCTTTGATATTGATGCTGAGCAGCTCAACTCAGCTTCGAACAACCTGTCACGTTCGGCACTGGCCGGTCGTGTTCATCTGGAACGTCGTTCAATTGAACAGCTGCGCGTAAACAATGAAGTGATTGAGCAGGGCGGCCTGGTGGTGTGTAACCCTCCCTATGGTGAGCGTCTGAGCGAGCTGCCGCAGCTGGCACCGCTGTATCAGCAGTTTCACGATGCCACCATGAAGTTGCCTGAGTGGAAACTCGCAGTGTTCACTGGCAATACCGATCTGGCCAAAAGTATCCGTCGTCCGTTGTTCAAGCAGTACAACTTTATGAACGGTCGGATTCAGACGCGCCTGCTGGTGTTTGGAGCGGCCGATGAGCGTTCTGCTCAACCGCAGCAGAGTATGATCCGTGGACCGGTTGAAGCCTTTGCCAACCGGGTGACCAAGAATCTCAAGCAGCTGCGTAAGTGGGCAAAACGTGAGGACGTGCACTGCTACCGTCTGTACGATGCCGATATTCCTGAGTACGCCGTGGCAGTCGACCTCTACGAGGACTGGCTGCACGTGCAGGAGTACGTGCCGCCGAAGTCTGTCGATGAAGCAAAGGCCGAGCGTCGCCTGTTGGATGTGCTCGCAGCTTTGCCTGAAGTTACAGGTGTGCCTTCGCAGAAAATTGTGCTGAAGCGTCGTGAGCGTCAGAGCGGTAAGCGCCAGTACGAGAAACAGAATACCGACCAGCATTACTTTGCCGTGCGTGAAGGTCAGATCAAGGTGCTGGTGAATCTGAAAGATTATCTGGATACCGGGCTGTTCCTCGATCACCGTCCGACTCGCCTGAGTATTGCACAGCAGGCCCAGGGCAAGCGCTTCCTCAACCTGTTCTGTTACACCGCGACGGCCAGTGTGCATGCGGCGGCGGCTGGAGCAACCTGTACCAGTGTCGATATGTCCCGTACTTACCTCAACTGGGGGCGCGATAACTTCCGCCTGAATGATATTGAACCTGAGCAGCATCGCTTTGTGCAGGCAGACTGCATGCAGTGGCTGAAAGACTGCAACGAACAGTTTGATCTGATCTTCATGGATCCACCGACCTTCTCCAATTCGAAGCGCATGGAAGGGGTGCTGGATATTCAGCGCGATCATATTCAACTGATCAGTGACGCGATGCGCTGTCTGGCTCCGGGAGGACTACTGATCTTCTCGAACAACCTGCGTCGCTTTGAAATGGATGAAAATGCACTAAAAGAGTTCATCATTCATGATGTGAGCGCAAAATCAGTGCCTTTTGATTACTCCCGTCGATCAAATATTCACCACTGCTATCATATTCGTCGTCCTGACTAATAATTTCTGCACAGCTCTGGGGCCCTTTGGCACCGGGGTTGTGCAGTGCTTATCCCTTTCTGTATGGTTTCTCATGCCAAAGATGACAAAATTGGTATGAAATCTGCTAATACTGTCGCCTTACAGGTATCTGCTCAGAACAAAGTGGGCAATCAGGATGCAGGTGCACCGTGGCGGGGCGATTCCCACCGGTGTGAGTTTCGGACAGTTAAAAGAACAGATAGTGAGGGTCAGCGTGGAAACGATTGATGTAAACAGCGCAGTAGAAACCTTAATGCAAAGCGCCAATACGCTTTTCATCCTGCTAGGCGCCATTATGGTGCTGGCGATGCATGCGGGGTTCGCATTTCTTGAGGTGGGTACCGTCCGCCATAAGAACCAGGTAAACGCTCTGGTTAAAATCATCACCGATTTTGGTGTTTCTACACTGGCGTACTTCTTTATCGGCTATCAGATTGCCTACGGCGTAGGTTTTATGTCGGGTGCAGACCAGCTGATTCAGAACAACGGCTATGACCTTGTTAAGTTTTTCTTCCTGCTGACTTTTGCTGCCGCAATTCCTGCCATTGTGTCGGGTGGTATTGCTGAGCGTGCTCGCTTTTATCCGATTCTGCTGGCTTCGGCGCTGACTGTTGCCTTCGTTTACCCGTTCTTTGAAGGCATTATCTGGAACGGCAATTACGGCTTCCAAAGCTGGTTGGAAGCAACATTTGGTGCAGGCTTCCATGACTTCGCTGGTTCTGTAGTAGTACACGGTGTCGGTGGCTGGATCGCGTTTGCCGCTGTGGTTCTGCTGGGTTCACGTAAAGGTCGTTACCGTGATGGCCGTGTGGTGGCCTTTGCGCCATCCAATATCCCGTTTCTGGCACTGGGTTCCTGGGTTCTGATCGTTGGCTGGTTCGGCTTTAACGTGATGTCTGCACAGACTCTTGATGGAATCTCTGGTCTGGTTGCGGTGAACAGTCTGATGGCAATGGTCGGTGGTATCGTCGTGGCGATGCTGGTAGGTAAGAACGACCCTGGCTTTATTCATAACGGTCCGCTGGCAGGTCTGGTTGCGGTCTGTGCCGGTTCCGACATCATGCATCCGGTTGGCTCGCTGTTCGTCGGTGGTGTCGCCGGTGCTCTGTTCGTGCTGGTGTTCACTATGGCACAGAACAAGTTCCCTAAGTTTGATGACGTACTGGGCGTATGGCCGCTGCACGGCCTGTGCGGTGCGTGGGGTGGTATTGCTGCGGGTATTTTCGGCACAGAAGCGATGGGCGGCCTGGGAGGCGTATCCTTTATGGCGCAGCTGGTAGGTACCATTGCTGGTATCGCGGTGGCGGTAATCGGCGGCTTTATTGTCTATGGTCTGGTGAAATCTGTTTCCGGTATCCGTCTGGACGAGGAAGAAGAATTCAATGGTGCAGACTTGTCGATTCACAAAATCGGCTCGACCAGCGAAGACTGAGTTAAGTTATTCGTTAATAAAAAGCCCGGGATACCCCGGGCTTTTTTTTGCTTCAGGCTTGTGGCTTGTCGATTCGGTGGGTCATGGCATACAGAACGGGCACAACCCCCAGAGTCAGTATGGTGGCAAAGCCCAGGCCACAACTGATGACCACTGCCATAGCACTGAAGAACGGATCAAACAGCAGCGGCAGCATGCCGAGGATGGTGGTCAGTGCCGCCATAGTGACAGGGCGCAGGCGACTGACTGAAGCGTGATAAACCGCAAAGTAGGGTTCACGACCTTCACTCAGCTCCAGACGAATCTGATCGACCAGCACGATACCATTTTTGATGATCATGCCGGTCAGGCTGAGGAATCCCAGCAGGGCCATAAAGCCGAATTCAGCTCCCAGAACCAGCATGCCAGAGGAAACGCCAATAATCGCCAGGGGTACGCAGGCCCAGATAACCAGTGAGCTGCGTAGTTCGTTAAACAGCAGAACGGTGATGATAAACATCAGTAAATAACCCAGTGGCAACGATGCAAACACGCTGGCCTGCGCATCCCGCGATGACTCATATTCACCACCCCAGCTCAGCTCATAGCCCGGTGGCAGGGGAATGGCCTCAATCTGTGGGCGGATACGCTGGAACAGGTCGTCAGCGGTAATATCTGAGTTCAGATCCGGATCTGCGTATACCTTGATGGTACGTTTTCTGTCCCGGCGAGCGATCAGTGCGTCTTCGAAGACAATATCGAAGCGCTCTACAATCTGACCGATCGGAATATAGCGGCTGAACACCGGCGACCATACCTGCAGGTCATTGAGACCGTCGATACTCAGGCGCTCAAGGGCTGGTGGACGCATGATGATTGGCTTCAGCGTTGTTCCCTCACGGTACAGGCCTATGCCCTTACCAGAGAAGCTCAGTTGCAGCAGATCATCCAGATCCTGTTTGGAAATACCGGCGCGGCGGGCGTTGTCTTCATTGAATACCGGCCGAACGACTTTTACCCGTTCACGCCAGTCGTGACGAACATTGGCGGCATCAGCATCGGCGTTGAGGATTTTCATTGCCTGTACGGCCAGCTGGCGCAGCACATCCTGATCGGGACCAGCAAAGCGCGCTTCAATTTTAGCGGCGGTTCCCGGCCCGATCTGCAGGCGTTTGAATTTGACGAAAGCATCTGACAACTCTTCGTCAGTCCAGCGCATGCCCTGATCGATCAGGGCCGGAATCTGTTCACGGCTTGCTGCCCGTACCATCACCTGAGCGTAGGCGGCATACTGTCGTTCCGGGGCATAGGTCAGCATAAAGCGCTGTTCCCCCTGACCGACGGTGGACGCGGTAAATTCAACCCCGGGTTGTTCGCGGAAGTAGCGCTCCAGTGCCGTCGCCCGTGCCTGAGTTGCACGAATGTCAGAGCCTTCCGGCAACCAGATATCGACCAGGAACATCGGAGTGTTGGAGGGTGGGAAAAAGCTCTGTTTTACAAAACCGAATCCCACCACTGCCAGCACCAGTGCCACTAACATTGCGGCCATGGTGGCTTTGCGGTGAGCAAGCAGTTTGCTCAGCACTTGTCCGTAGACGACGTAGATGAAGCCTTTGTATGGATCGCTGTCTTCTTCGCTGTCGCTGCTGGTTTCATCACTGAACAGCAGGTGACAGAGGAAGGGAGTCAGACTGAGTGCAGTGATCCAGCTGAACAGCAGAGAAATCAGCAGCACATAAAACAACGAACCGACGAATTCACCGGTGGAATCCGGAGACAGACCAATCGGTGCAAATGCCGTCACAGCAATGACCGTGGCGCCCAGTAATGGCCACTGGGTCTGTTGCACAATGTCGTAGGCAGCCTGCAGACGAGTCTGTCCGCGCTTGATTCCGACCATGATGCCTTCGGTGATCACCAGAGCGTTATCAACCAGCATACCGAGCGCAATGATCAGAGCGCCCAGCGAGATACGATGCAGTTCAATGTCCATTACCTTCATGGCAATGAAGGTACCGAGAATCGTCAGCATCAGAATGGCACCGATGATCAGACCTGCGCGCATTCCCATAAACACCAGTAAAACCAGCACCACAATAACGACAGATGCGAGCAGATTGACGACAAAGCCGGTAGAGGAAGCATCGACTTCTGCTGGCTGGTCGTACAGAGTGTGCAGGTCAATACCCAGAGGCCGGTTACGGTCGAGTTCTGACAGCTTGCTGCGCAGGTGTTCGCCGACTTCCACCACGTTCACACCAGAGTTGAACGAAATGCCGAGGCGCAGTGACGGCAGGCCGCTGAAGTTGGTCAGGTGGGCAGGAACTTCGGCAATACCTGACGAGATAGTGGCGATGTCGCGCAGGTAAATCAGCTTGTCTGAGCCGGTTTGACTGACCAGCAGGTCGCCCAGCTCCTGTACGCTGTTGAATTCACCGGTTGGGCTGAAACGAATATATTCATCGCCAATACGGATCTTGCCGGCGCTCTGCACGGTATTCTGAGTTTCCAGTAACTGATACAGGCGAGAGACCGGAATGCCGAGGTTGGTCATGCGTTCACGGGAGATATCAATAAACACCTGTTCCTGCTGGTCGCCGGTGATGTTCACCTTGGCAATACCATCCAGTGTCGAAAGCTCACGCTTGAGGTATTCCGCATAGTCGTTGAGATCTTCATAGCCGAAATCAGGCCCGGTTAACGCCAGCAGTACACCGTAAACATCACCGAAATCGTCCATCACGATGGGTTTATCGGCGCCTGGTGGCAGGCTCGACTGCTTATCATTGACCTTGCGGCGCAGCTCATCCCAGATCTGCGGCAGCTGATGACTCTTGTAAGTTGGCTTAATCATCAGATGAATCTGTGAAAAGCCGGCCTTGGAGACAGAATCGACGTACTTGATGTAGGGCAGAGCCTGAATGGCGCTTTCCAGAGGTGCGGTGACTTCCTCCTCCACCTGAAGTGCACTGGCACCCGGGTAGTAGGTAAAGACCATGGCTTCCTTAATGGTGAACTGCGGGTCTTCAAGGCGCCCCAGTCCAACATAGCTGATGCTGCCACCCACCAGAAGGATGAGTAACAGCATCCAGCTGGTGGTGGTGTGGCGGATAAAATAGGTCGCTGCGTTTTGCTTCTGCATTATCACAGCCCCCGTTCTTTAACCCACGGGCGCACGCGCATCCCCTCGCTTGCCTGATGAACGCCAGCAGCAAGAATAGCCTCTCCGGGTTGCAGGCCACTGAGCACCTGCAGCCCCTGTGCTGAGATCTGACCCACCTGAATCGTGCGAGGCGCGAGAGTCATGTCGGCGGACACGATCCAGACCTGCGCTTCGCCGGTGCCAGCTGGTTGCTCGCTGTTCTGCAATGCCGCGCTGACCGGGATATAAATAACCGGTGCCTGCTGGCTCAGAATCTGATTCATATCGACAAATACACTGGCACTCATGCCTGGCAGGACGTTCAGTGTGCTTGGTCGTGGCATGGTCAGGGTTACGGTGAAACTGCCGGTGGCAGAATCGGCCTGCGCCGTATGCTCTTTATAGCGCGTCGGAAACTGCTTACCCGGCAAGGCTTCGAATTCAACCAGTGGCTGGTAGTCGACCTTGTCGTTGCGGGCGATATTGGCCATGACGTTTTCCGGTAGCTGTAAACGAATTTCCAGCTGATCCTGTGCCTGCATGACCAGTACGGTATTACCGGCGGCTACTGGTTGATGGTTGTCGACAAAGACTTCTGCAACCACACCCGAGAAAGGTGCTTTCAGATTGGTGTATGACAAATCGGTACGCGCACTGTTGAAGGCGGCACGACTGATATCCAGTTCAGCTTTGCTCTGGTCGTACTGGGCTTTGGATACCTGACCCTGGCTGAACAGATCATCGATGCGCTGAAACTGAGAGTCAGCCAGCTCGTAGCGCGCTTTGCGATCATCCAGGCGCAGCTGGTAGTCCGAGGGATCCAGTCTGGCTAGCAATTGTCCCTGCTTTACAACCTGGCCTTCTTTAACCGGCACTGCCATCAGCTCACCGCTGATACGAAATGCAAGGGGAGCGCGATCTGCCGCCTGAACCTGTGCAGGGAAGCGTCGTACCTGAGCATCGGAAGGCGGTGCAATCGTGAACAGACGTGCAGGCCGGGCCTCGGCGTCAGATACGTCTGGTGCCTCCTGAGAACAGCCCTGTATAAAAGATACAAGGAGTACAGTCAGAGCAGTGAGCTGAATGCGCCCGGTGAATATTGATGTCGCCATGATTAATCCCATTTTCTGAACAAAGTTGCAGGCCATTGGCATAAAGGCTAGCAGCTATGTCGGATTCTAGGCGAACTAACGGCAGGGCGGAACGGGACTCTGAGGCTTTATTGTCCTGCATGCAGGACACTGAGTCGGAACTCATTAGCTTGCAGGGAGGACTGAGCTCACTGGCCCGGAAGTGAATTCAGAAAGCGTGCGACTTCGGTAGTGGCAGCACCATAGCGTCGTTCAGCAAACAGGTCCTCGGTTTGCGACGGTTCCAGGTTGATTTCAACCGTATGTGCTCCGCATTGACGGGCAACCTCAACAAAGCCTGCAGCCGGGTAAACGTGGCCAGAAGTACCAATGCTTATAAACAGGTCACATTGCTCCAGAGCCTGATAAATTTCGTCCATGTAAAAGGGCATTTCGCCGAACCAGACAATATGCGGGCGCAGCGCTGTACGACCACAGGCTGGACATTCTGTACTGGCCTCTATGTCCGTGGCGTAGCGGTGGACGCTGTTGCACAGCAGGCAGCGAACTTTTTTAAGCTCACCGTGCATGTGCAGTAAGTTCTGGCTGCCAGCCCTTTCATGCAGGTCGTCTACGTTCTGCGTCACCAGCAGAAACCGGCCATTAAAGGTTTGTTCAAATTCCGCCAGTGCAATGTGGGCGGAGTTCGGGCTTACCTCGCTGAGTTGCTGGCGGCGGGCATTATAAAAGCGCTGCACCAGTTCCGGATTGCGTACAAACGCTTCAGGCGTGGCAACTTCTTCGATGCGATGGTTTTCCCATAAGCCATCGGCGTCACGAAACGTTTTCAAGCCGGATTCAGCAGAAATACCTGCACCGGTTAATACCACGATGTTGCGATATGAAGTCACTCGGTATGTCCTTCAAAATGGTCAGCAAAGAATGCTTTGATTTCATCACTTCTCCGCATCGCATCGTTGTAGCCAAGATCAATCAGCGCCTTGCAGAATCCATGTGAGAAAAGCAGATAACTGAGCACGCCGGAACCATTGTGGCTGGCATTGCCGCTGCCACCCAGTGCCAGTTTAAGCGCACGAGGAATCTCATGCGCATGCTGACCCGCAATGTCATCAATGGACTGACTTGGATTAATCTCCAGTAGTTCAATGTGCTTCAGTTCCATACCTTCTTTTTTACGCACAGCTTCAGGGATTTTACTCACTGTGCGATTAATTCGTCGCAGGCGTTCAACATCCGTTTCCATACTGTCGAGGAATGCGGCATTCAGCATGTGTCCCATTACTTTTGCGGGAGAAGGGTACGACTTACTGGGCTGGCGTTCCTTGCGCTCGTGCGCGTAGCCACTGACGCCGATGACCATGATTTTTTCTGCGCCGAGGTGTAAGGCCGGGCTTAGTGGGGCCAGCTGACGTACCGCGCCATCGGCAAAAAACTCGCGGTGAATTTTTACTGCCGGAAATATCATCGGAATGGCGGAGGACGCCATCAGATGGTCCAGCGTGATACGGCTGCGTAAACCAACCCGGCGTTGACGCTGCCAGTTGTTGATACTGTAGTGACCCTGAAAAAAGCTCACTGATTCACCGCTTTCAAGGCCCGAGCAGTTAACCGCTATGGCATGCAGTGCGCCGTTGTCGATGGCGCTCTGAATATTGTCGAACTTAATAACTTCCCGCAGCAGATTGCGCAGAGGCAGGTTGTCCAGCAGGGACACCGGATCGTTCTTATAACGGCGGCCAATAACCAGACTGCGTACCAGGCGGCTGAGACTGCCGGATACCCCCCAGAAGTCGGTGCGATAGATCTGGTCGCAACTGAAATGCATCCAGATGCGTTCAAGATGACGGATGCCGATACGGTAATTTTCGGCATAACTGGCCAATGCGACACCGTTAATGGCTCCGGCAGATGTACCGGAAATGACGTCAAACGGGTTGTAATGTCCTTTGGGGAGAATTTTATGAATGGCTTTCAGCACACCCACCTGATAGGCCGCTCGAGCGCCGCCACCGGAGAGAATGAGGCCAGTTTTTTTTATGTCCAACTGAAAATCCTGTATTCAGTGTATTGGCGATAAGATGGCTCTGAATGGCGCACTGTTTCTGCTTATGCCGAGCCTGTCGGCCATTGCTTCGCAGGCGGCCAAACCACAGTAATCAGACCCACGATATTCAGAGACTCTTTCAGCGTCAGTATAGTGCATAATACGCTTTTCTGATTTGTTGGGAGTGACCATGTTCACCGGTATTGTCCAGACCAAATTACCTGTCGCTGCATTGGAGTCCCGTGGAGATTTTGCCACGTTGCGTTTTGATTTTCCGGAAAGACTGTTATCCGGTTTACAGAACGGCGCTTCGGTAGCCATTAACGGAACCTGCCTGACGGTGCGTGAAATTGATGGTCAGCGAGTCAGCTTTGATGCCATCGAGCAGACCCTGAAGGTAACAAATCTCGGGCAATTACAGGCAGGATATGTGGTCAATATTGAGCGTGCTGCACGCTTTGGCGACGACATCGGCGGTCACGTTTTGTCTGGTCACATCATGGATCAGGTCAGTGTGCTCGATGTGATTGATACGGCGAACAATCGTGTGGTGTGGATGGAGCGTCCTGCGCATCTGGCGCCTTTCCTGCTGGACAAAGGTTTTGTTGCTCTGAATGGTTGCAGTCTGACCATTGCCGAAGTAGAAGGTGAGCGCTTCAGCGTGCATCTGATTCCGGAAACCCGTGACGTCACCACCTTTGGCGAGGTGAAGGCGGGTGATCGCATCAATCTGGAAGTCGACAGCCAGACTCAGGCGGTAGTGGAGACTGTGCGCCGTCTGCTGGCTGATCCTGCAACTGCTGCACAACTGGTGGCAGCACTGAAGTAGGAACGCGGAAGCGTTCCTCAGCGACTTTGCAGATAGCGGATAATATCCGCTGACTCGTACATCCAGGTTTCTTTACCGTTTTCTTCGATCAGCAGGCACGGCACTGTGGTACGGCCAGTGGCTTTGTACTGCTGTTCACTGAAACTACGGTTCTGCATAACGTTGCGCTTTTCAACGTCGACAGTGACTTTAGGCAGAGCTGCCAGTACTCGCTGACAGAAAGGGCAGGCATCGTAGTAGTACAGAGCGTATTTCATAAACATCCCCTGATGAGTTTTCCTGATGGATTATACAGAACAACTGATACTTTTCCTGATCGCTGTTGTTGCTAACTGGTTTTCGGCTCTGGCGGGAGGCGGTGCCGGACTGATTCAGTTACCGGTTCTGATCTTTATGGGCCTGCCGTTTCCACTGGCACTGGCAACGCATAAGATTGCCACGGTGGCGCTTGGACTGGGTGCGACCATGCGCCATCTGCGTGAGAAGCATCTGGAGCGCTGGCTACTGAGTTTAATTGTGCTGGCGGGCGTTCCGGGTGTTATCACCGGAGCTCTGTTTATTCTCGATGTCGACGCACGTAAAGCCGAAGTTGCACTGGGCTTGCTGACACTCGGGCTGTCGCTGTATTCCTGGTTCAAGCCACAACTGGGACTGGTGAATACAGCTCGCAATCGCTCGACACAGGGCATTATGGTTGGTGCACTGGTGCTGTTGCTGATTGGCTTTGCCAATGGCGCGCTGTCGGCCGGCAGTGGCTTATTTGTTACTTTGTGGCTGGTGTACTGGTTTGGTCTGGATTACAAAACCGCAGTGGCGCAAACGCTGGTCGCCGTTGGCCTCGGCTGGAACGGTGCTGGTGCGCTGACCATGGGGACTGTCGCTGAAGTGCAGTGGGACTGGATACCGGCGCTGATTGCCGGCTCTCTGATTGGTGGTTATCTGGGCGCAAACACCTCGGTACAGTCGGGTAACCTGACGATTAAGCGGCTGTACGAAGTGATTACACTGATTGTTGGCCTGAAGCTCCTGTGGGGGCCTGGCCTCTGAGTTTTTCTTCCGGCATCCACTTCACCACCATGGTGCGGATTTTTTCCATCGCGACTGGTTTGCTGAGATAGTCATTCATACCAGCATCGAGGCAACGCTGCTCGTCGCCAGACATGGCATTGGCGGTCACGGCAATAACCGGACAATCTTTTTCTGCGATGCTGGCACTACGGATACGACGGGTAGCTTCGAAACCATCCATCACCGGCATCTGACAATCCATAAAGATCATGTCGTAGTGGTACTGGCGTGGGCCGTTGAGGATCTCCAGCGCCTTTTCGCCGTTGTCAGCGACGTCGACCTGCAACTGCAGTTTGTTGAGCATGGAACTGAGCACACGCTGGTTAACGGTGTTGTCCTCAACAATCAGCGCACGTCCGCGGATATGTTCAATCGGGGTGATATGAACCGTCTCTGGTCGATCGCGTACCAGTCGAACCTCGCTGTTGCCCAGTGGCTGCACCGGTAACCTGAGATTGATCGTGCTGCCCTGATGTTTGGTACTGTCGATTGTGATCTGACCTTCCATCACATGGCAGACAGCACGAACCAGCGACAGGCCGATGCCAAGTCCCTGATACTGGCGTTGCATCGAACTGTCTGCCTGACCGAAATATTCCTGTACGCGCTCCAGCTCAGTGGCGGTCATACCGATACCGGTATCGGTAATGGATATCTCCAGGCAGGGACGTTCATTGAGGCGGTTAAGCCCGACACTTACGCTGACTTTGCCATGCTCGGTAAACTTAATCGCGTTCTCAAGCAATGCCTTAACGGCGTGGCGGATGCACTTAATATCGGCACGGATATGGTTGGGTAAACCCGGTAACAGTTTCAGCTCGAACTCGAGATTTTTGGCATCGCAGCGTTGGCGAACAAAATCTACTGTGGTGCGAATCATCGGCGACAGTTCGGTGGTTTCCGGCGATAGAATGCGGTTACCAGCCTGCAGCTCGGTGTAGGTCAGAACGTTGTCGACCAGCTCCAGCATGTCACTGGCGCTTGAGCGTGCGTCCTGCAGTGATGACAGCAATTGGTTACCACGTTCTTCGCGAGCCAGTTCCAGCGACCCGAGAATGCCGTTTAATGGTGTGCGGAATTCATGGCTGATGGTGGCCAGAAAATCATTCTTTAAGCGGTTGGATTCGGCCAGACGCTCTGCGCGTTCTTCCAGCTCTTTTTTTACCAGCGATTCGGCATGTAATTTGGCACGCTGCAGAATCTTGATACGGTCAGCCAGTGCGAACGACAGCAGAACGATCTCGATTCCGCTGCCAATTTTACTGGCATGGGTGGTCCACAGGTTATTAGGCAGGTGTCCCAGCATCATGCTGATAGTGATCATGCCGCCAACGATCAGGGCTACCCACGCTGCCAGGAAAAAACGTGCCTCCCGTTGTCCTTTCATCAGCATGGCTGCCGATGCATAAAACACGGTGACGAGGAATATCACGACGACAAACTTGCCGGTGCTCATCACGGTGGCGATGTCGAATACAACTGAACTGACGCAAATAAGGGCAGACAGGACGAGGCACAACTTTAACGAAAAGTCTGCGTAGCGATGGTGGATTCTGGTTTGCAGGAAACCGCGGGTAAAGGTCGTGCCAAATACACCAACAAGGCCAATGGTCAGTGGCACAGCAATCTGTTCAAACCACGGCGAACCGGCCCAGATAAACTGATAGCCGAGGCCGCTGGTGGCAAGCTGCAACCCGGCAAAGGCCGCGATGTAGCCAATGTAATGCAGGTAATCGTTGTCGCGGATGCTGGTCCACAAAAAGAAATTGTAGAGAAACATTACCAGCATCATGCCGTAATACAGACCGAGTCCGTACTGCTCGGTACTGCGTTGCTCGATAAAGTGGTTGGCTTCCCAGAAATTCAAAGGCACCTGCATTGAGCTGGTGGTATGAACATTAATGTACATCAGCTGCTTTGACTGCTGATCAAAATCCATCGGGATGACGAAGTTACGGTGGGTAAATGACCGCTCATGAAATGCTTTCAGGTCGCCCAGCTCGTAACTGGCCAGCAGCTCTTCATCCTGCGACAGGATAAATATATTGATCACATCCAGTAGTGGGTAATTAATTTCCATCAGCCAGTGATGCTTGCTGCTGGCTGAGCCATCAATTTCCATTTTCAGCCAGTAGCTGGATGAGGTGAACCCCTCGTTAAACACGGATTTGGGATAAGGACTGAACTGGATGTTTTCGCTCAGGATGTAGGGCAGAGACCACTGTCCAAGCGGGTCTTCAACATACAGCAGCTTGCCGTCACTGCTGTTGTGGGTAATCTGGTCGCTGAGGGTGACGACCCCGACGGTTGGTCCTGCGAGGGCGCGAGAGGGCAGGCACACAACGAAAAGTGCCAGCCCAAGCATAACGATAAATGCCGCCAAGTCCCTTTGTTTCATAGGTATTTCTTAATCAGTCCGTTCGCGATTTAACACAGATGCGCGTCTGTCCGTGGAATAAACACTTGTTAACATGAGGACACTCAACAGCACAAGGAGTATTTCGGCCATGGCGCCACCACCACCGCCGGAGGAACTCACCACAACCGTTGTAGTACCTGCATTGTCGTTGTTGATCAGCGTAATGTTGATGGTCTTGGGGGGGGTACGCTGTGACAACGTCTGTATCGATTGTAGACCCGAGGCTATGGCTGACCCGTAAATAGTCGGGTAGCTGTTGATCCAGGTCACCGTCCCAGCGGTAGCGCACTGAGCTGACGCTGATTTGTTCGGCGCTAAGGGTTTCTTTGCTGCCGTCGGTGAAGTACAGCTCAATGACGGGTAGCTCTTCAGAAAAATTGAAACCCGATGACTGAATAATACCTGACAGGGTAAAGGCAGTTGCTGAAGACGTCAGCGTAACGGTTGCCAGGGTCTGAGTTGAATTCAGCTGCGTTTCTTTCTCCAGATAACCGCTGGCATCGGTATACAGAGTGATTGCTTCGTTAGGCAGGTGAATACTGGCCTGTCCATTACTTGCTGTCACGGTATCGTCGAAGCCCCAGATAGAGAAGCGTTCGTCATACACACTGACAATAGCGTTGTCTATTGCACTGCCGGACGTATCCTGCACCGCTACCGTCAGCGTTCTTGGCATTTGCGCTTCCAGTGTCAGCACAGAATCCGGGATATTACTTGCCAGTGCGCTGATGTCGGTTGAGAAACCCGCAGTGAGGTCGCTGTGCAACGCCAGATACACCAGCGCCGGGTTAAAGTTGTCTTCATCATCAGTGGCAACGACCTGAGTAATGGCTCCACTCTGATCATCTGCAAAGCTAAGGTTACCGTTGCTGCTATCCAGATTGATGGTAGTTGCAGCAGGCGCGCCTTCAATTTTGAGCATCTGCATGGCCAGTGGGTTAATCATCACCGGGCTGACGGCTGGAATCAGTCGCAGTGGCCGCTCCAGGTAATAACTGGCAGTAAAGCCATTACCATCGCTAACGGTCAGGGTGTATACACCGGCGAAGGCTCCGGAATCCGGCATTGCCAGAGTGTAATTGCCGCTGCTATCGACGCTGATCAGATCATCGCGGTCTCTGCCGCCGTAATACAGGGTCGTAGTCAGGCTGTTATCACCGCCGGCCAGTGTGAAGATTGTCGCTTCATTACTGACTGTGAAGGTATCGCCGTCGGTCAGGGAAGAGTCGCCACTGGTAAGAGTCAGCTCCGGCACCACAGTAACGCCCACAGTGGTACTCACCGGGTCAATGCCATCGGTCACCGACAGTGTCAGTACATAGTTGCCGGCGGTTCCCGCATCTGCGGCTACCGACAAGGTTGTGCCGCTGACGCTGGCCGACAGGCCGTCAGGAACCGACAGTACACTGAAGCTCAGCGAGTCATTATCCGCATCGCTGGCTGCCAGTGTCTGTTCAGCAGCTGCACCGCCAGCCATCACAGTTACCGCCGCTGGTGCAGACCATACCGGTGCGCTGTTCGGTGTTGAGCTGATGGTGAACGACAGATCGGCACTGACACTGATATTGCCATCGCTGACCGCAACAGAAATCGTGGTGCTGCCTTCACTATCACCGGTAACCGTTAGCGTAGTCTCAGTATCAGACAGCGAGACTGTTACCATGCCGCTGTCGTAGCTGACCAGACTGTAGGTAAGGCTGTCGTTTTCCACGTCCGTGGCACTGAGGGTAATGTCCTGAGCGTTACTCTGCACAATGTTGTAGCTGGTCGACATGCTAAAGACTGGTGCATCGTTTACCGCGGTGACGGTAACCTGGAAGGTTTCTGCATCACTTAACTGACCGTCGGAAACACTGACCGTGATATTGCCTGAGCCCGAATAATCGGCAATCGGTGTAATCGTCAGCGTGTTATCGGACAGCGATGCGCCAAGTTCGGTGGCGGCGGAGTCCAGCGAATACGTCAGTGAGCCGCTGTCTACGTCGGTCGCCGCAAGAGTAATACTGATCGTGTTGTCTTCTGCCAGGGTTTTATCACCGATGGCCGTCAGCACCGGGGCGTCATTGACGGCCGTGACAGTAACCAGAAAAGAATCGCTGTCAGTGTCCTGACCATCGGAAACGCCAACCACTACGGTGCCACTGCCAGAGTAGTCTGCCTGAGGTGCGATGGTGAGGGTTGTGCCGGATAGCGAAACCCCCAGTTCAGCGGGGGCCGACGTCAGGGAATAGGTGAGTGAATCGCCATCGCTGTCGGAGGCAGCCAGAGTCACCGTTTTACTGCTGTCTTCATTCAGCGTCTGATCGGCCAGCGGGGTAAATACGGGGGCGTTATTGCCGCTGTTTTGCAGTGTCCAGCCAATATCAGCCAGCAGGTATTTGGCCAGCCCCGGGTTGTCAAGAAACCCGGTGTATTGCGGTTCCATTAACTCATTCGGGTAAACGGCTGTGTCAAAATGACTGACGGATGAACCTTCATTGTAAGACGATGGTGCGTACATCTGTACCCGGCTGCCGTTCACTCCAGCAGATAAACCAGAAATATTGCTGTTTACCTGAGCCCCATCCCAGACCAGGTTGCCATCATTCAGTTCGGAAGCAGCACGGTCCGATTGGCCAAGATTGGTTAAGCGGGTTCCCTGGGTAGCGTCGAACAGTTGCTTGGTATAAGGGTCGAAAATGGGATCGGTGCCGTTGACCAGAAACTGAGTAGTTCCATCGTAGGCCATAAAAGACAGAAACCCCATGCCATGCATAATCTCGTGCATAACTACTGAAAGTAACGAGGTTCCTGATGTTGGCGTGTCAAAACCAAGGTACCAGGAGGAGGATTCCAGGCAGCCGGTTGTGCCAATTTCAGAGTTGAACGTTGCTCGAATTTCATAACCTGATGGAACCAGATCTGTTCCGAAATGTTCGTTGGCCAGGCTGATAGGGTAGTCTGTCCATACCCCGGATTCTGAAACCTGATAGGCATATTTGGGCCCTGCACTGCCCAGCACGCCATAGGTTGGGTAGCACTCCAGAGGGTCAAATTTTGATTCAATTTCGATGGTTTGTGTGATGTTAAATGTCTGATTGAGAATATCTGCAGCTTTATTGAATACTGCCAGTCGCTGAGCTCCGAGAGTGGTCGCCGTATTGCCACCAACGGCAGAGGCTGATGTTGTGTCATTAAAGCCCTCACCTGCGCCGTCGCTGTTTACAATTTGCAATGCAGCAAGGCTGTTGGCTGAGAGCGTTATCGATGACGGGAAAAGCAACACCCGGCCACTGATTTTTAGTCCATGGAATATCATGAGCAACCTCACTGTGCGGTGTTGTCGGCTGCGCTGGCCGAAGGAGCAGGGAGCGACGTTTGTACGTCAGGAATCGGGGTGATGCGTCGTTCAATCAGGTGAACCTGGCCATTCTCATCGGTGACGGCCACCGTCACGGTGCGGTACTGACCTTTCAGGTTGATCAGGTGGCCCCCCTGAGGGTGGGGCTGCGCCACCAGTGCTGACATTGGAATGCGTTCGGCCTCCAGTGCTTTTTCTATCTCAGCTGGCATTGCTGGCTCGTCAGTGTGCTGGTGATCCGTGCTGTATCTGCCTGTGGCAGAGAGGCTCAGATCCTGGCGCATGATGGCAGGTGAAGAGGGCTGTGTATTGGCCGGGTTTGCGACTGCGGCCGCTGGCGGGTTAGCTGACGCAGATATCGGGTCCTTTGCGACGATTACGGTAGCCTGTTGGCGCCCGGTCCAGATGGCCGCGATTGCCAGAGAAACAGCCACAACGGAGATCAGTGTTTTTTTCATAAACGGAGACAGGAAACAATTGTTAACTAAAGGCTAGTGCTATTGGACCGAATCTCCAGTCTATTCGCGTACAGGCGCTGTAAAACTCGGTAACCGCCTGTACCTGTGTGAACGGCGTCTCACTGTTTGTTTCTGTTCAGTGCCCGGTTAGTAAGGCGGGTGGCTGTAAAGGTCAGCGGGTCTTCCGGCCACGGATGTTTCGGGTAGCGACCACGCATATCCTTACGCACCTCAGAATACGTGTTACGCCAGAAGTGAGGGAGGTCAGAGGTGACCTGCAGAGGGCGCCCCGCAGGCGACAGCAGGTGGATCAGCAATGGCTGGCGCTGATCAATGATGCTGGGCTGACCCTCGTAGCCAAACATTTCCTGCAGTTTGACCGCCAGTACCGGCGGTGTCTGGCTGTAATCAATACGGATGTGAGAGCCGCTGGCGACCTGCCAGTGCGTAGGCGTAAGCTGGTCCAGTTGCTGCAGTTTGTCCCAGGGCAGCAGAGACCGGATAGCGGCTGCTGTATCGATTTTCTTAAGATCACGCTGATGACGGGCCTGCTGACAGAAGGGCAGTAACCAGTCTTCTGCCGTTTGTTTTAACCCCTCATCGGATACGTCTGGCCACTGGCTGCTGTCGTGCTGGTGCAGCAATGCCAGACGCTGACGCAGTGACTGTGCTTCTTCATTCCAGCTGAGACTGTTCAGGCCCTCAGTGTGGAAGAAATCGAGCCACACCTGCTGCCAGTCCTCATGTGTCATGGTCGTCAATGGCTGGCGGTTCAGTATCAGCGCCCCCAGTCGCTGCTGTTGTTCGCACTGCAGTTGGCCGTTGTCGAGCCAGCGTACTACCGCGCTGCTAGTGAACAGTGCTGGCATCAGTGATTGCAGGCGTTCAATACAGGCTACAGACAGCTCTGCTGCCATGCGGATGGTATTACCGTTACTGCCACTGCCACTGCCACTGAGATCCGCGACAGCCAGCCACTGCGCATGGTGCCAGTCTGAATTCGCCGCCAGCCGCGCACCGACGCCGTTGGCCAGCAAAAAGTTGTCTGAGTCACTACGCCGTTGAGCGATACGATCCGGCCAGGCAAGAGCCAGTATCAGGGCCGTTGCGTCAGTATCGCTGATGCCATCGGCCTGCGAAATTCCGCTGTCGAGCAGGCGTAACAGGTTGCTGGCCAGGGGATTAACCCGTTGCTTCCACAAAGCGTGGCGTTCAGCCTGATTGAGTAGGCGCTGCAGATCGTCGCTGGCTCGCAGCTTATGTGGCCATTCCTGCAGCAGCGCAATAATCGTTGCCGCTTTGTCGGCGACGCCCAGTTGTGCGGCGCTGATCAGTGCATGAGACCAGCGCGGTTCTGTCGGTAGTGTGGCGCACTGGCGCCCATGATCTGTCAGTTGATTATCTGCAGTCATGTTCAGTTGAGACAGTAATGTCCGGGCATGGCTGAGTGCGCGGGAAGGTGGTGCAGTTACCCAGTTCAGTTCGTCAGCATCGGCCCCCCACAATTTCAGCTGCAGTAACAGCGAAGTAAGATCGGCATCGAGAATTTCAGGGCGGATACTCGGTTCCAGGCGCTCTTGCTGTGATTGCGGCCATAGCCGATAACATATACCTGCCGCCTGACGGCCGGCACGGCCACTGCGCTGGATAGCGGAGGCCTGTGAAATGTAGCGCGTCTGCAACTGACTGGTACCGGTTGCTTGCTGGAAGCTCACCCGGCGTTCAAGTCCCGAGTCAATAACAATGCGTACACTGTCGATGGTGACCGAGCTTTCGGCAATGTTAGTTGCCAGAATGATGCGCCGCTGGCCTGCGATGGCCGGAGCCAGAGCTTGTTTCTGCTGCTGATCGTTGAGCTGACCGTGGAGAGGAAGAACGGTTACTCCCTGCAGTTTTTCATCCAGCAGAGCCTGCAGCTGTCGAATTTCCGCGGTACCCGGCAGGAAGACCAGTATGTCGCCCTCATGCGTCAGGGCCTCACTGACCACCCGGCTTACCTGCTGCGCAAGCGTAACGTTGTCGTTATCTCTCGGCCGGTAATGCAATTCAATGGGATATGTCCGACCTTCGCTGTGCAGGAAGGGCGCGTCAAACGTTTTCCGAATCTCGTTGTTATCAAGGGTCGCTGACATCACCAGCAGGCGCAGATCATCACGCAGCAACTCCTGCGCTTGTTGTACCAGTGCCAGCGCAAGATCAGCGTGCAGATTGCGCTCATGGAATTCATCAAAGATGATCAGACCAACGTCGGCCAGCTCCGGATCCTGTTGCAGCATGCGGGTCAGAATACCTTCGGTAACCACCTCAATACGGGTGTCAGCGCTGACACGCGTTTCCAGGCGAATACGGTAGCCTACGCTCTGACCAACGCTTTCCCCCAGTTGCCGTGCCATATAGGTGGCCGCGTTACGGGTTGCGATTCTACGTGGCTCCAGCATCAGAATCTTGCGTCCGTCGAGCCAGCGTTCGTTCATTAACGCCAATGGAACGCGCGTGGTCTTACCGGCACCGGGAGCGGCGCTGAGTAGCAGGCGGTTGTGGCTGGAGAGATTCTGACGGATGTCATCCAACAGAGAATCTATGGGAAGGCTGGTGGTCATGGCTGGAAATGCTGGAGCCGGAAAAACGCTATGGTAGCATGTCAGTGCAGGTTTACCGATGGGGGCACTATGTCAGATAAAAGCAATGTCGTGAGTTTCGATAAGGCCGGTGAAAAGCATCGTCATTCACGGATGCATGATGCCAAAGAAGCAAAAATAGAAGAGATGAAAGACCGGTTTAAGGCGGCACTGCCAGATAAGCCTAGGCCGGTAAAAGACTACCTGAAAAAGAAGCGGGCGAAGAAAAAGCGCTGACCGTTCAGGAGTCTGCGCAGTAACGCTGCAGGAAGCTGATCAGCTCTTGTTCCGGCAGTGGTTTGGACAGCAGGTAGCCCTGTATCAGATCGCAATCCTTGCTGATCAGAAGCGCCTGATCTTCCTCTGTTTCAACACCTTCAGCTACCACGCGCATGCCCAGGCTGTGACCCAGTTTGATAATGGTTTCGACCAGTGCCTGTTTGCGTTCATCGCTGCGCATACCCATCACAAACGATCGGTCAATTTTCAGTTTCTCCGCCGGGAATGACGCTAAGTAGGACAGCGACGAATAGCCGGTGCCGAAGTCGTCCAGCGCGATACGGATGCCAGCGTTCTGCAGCGTACGCAGGAAATCGCGGGTTTCCTGTTGGCTGCGAATCAACAGACTCTCGGTGATTTCCACCATCAGCGTACCTTCCGGTAGTCCGGATTCCCGACTCTGCTGAACAATATGGTCGGCCAGAGTGTGATCGTAAAACTCAGCCGTCGATACGTTTACCGCAATGGGAATCAGTAACCCCAGCGTCTGCATACGGGCTGCCGCTGTTAAAGCTTCCTGCCGCACCCATTCGCCGATTTCCCGGATCATGCCGGTCTTTTCCGCCAGCGGGATAAAGAGGTCGGGTCGAACCAGTCCTCGCTCCGGATGGCGCCAGCGCACCAGGGCCTCGACGTGGTTAATTGCGCCGGTGCGAGCATTTCTGATTGGCTGGTAGTGAAGCTCCAGTTGGTTACCTTTAACGGCTCCACGTAATTCCTGATGCATAACCGCATTCAGGCGGGCTTCTTCATGCATTTCCGGGGTGAAGTGTGCGATCTGGTTGCGACCTTCACCTTTGGCGGTATAGGTGGCCTGTTCTGCCGACTTCAGCAGGTGCTCCATGGTAGAGCCATCCTGTGGGAAATAGCTGACACCTATACTGCCGGTCATACGCAGGTCTTTCATCTGGCGAATGGAAACGTTGCGACTGACGGTTTCCAGCAGCGTTTTGCACAGTGCTTCGGTCTCTGCCGGCGATTGAGCGGAGGTAATAATAAAGGCGAACTCATCGCCGCCCAGACGGGCAATCATATCGTGACGAGGGAGGGCTTGTTTCAGTCGGGTACCAAGCTTAACCAGCAGTTCATCACCTGCTTCATGACTCAGAGTGTCATTAATTTCCTTGAAGTAATCCAGATCCATAAACAGCACGGCAAATGACTTCTGGCTGCGGCGATACTGCTCCAGCGTCCAGTTCAGGCGCTCGTAAAACAGGTTGCGGTTCGGTAATCCGGTGAGCAGGTCATAGCTGGCCTGATACTGGATGGTTTCTTCTGATTGCTTGCGTTCTGTGATATCGCTGATCAGCGCCACGCAACGGTCAATCTGATCGTGTTCATCACGCAGCACACTGAAGCTGAGTTCGGCCGTAAAACGCTCGCCATTACGACGGCTGACCAGCACTTCGCCGGTCCAGTTGCGGCCGTGGGGCAAACGCAGTGCGATGTCCCGGTATTGTTCCAGACTTGCGTCCGCACGATTAATAAACCGTGAAGGAGTGTGGCCTGATACGTCGTCCAGGGTGTGCCCCGTTATTTGCGTGAACGCCGGATTAACATCAATGATCTGAAAGTCGCGGTCAGTAATCAGCAGGCCAACGGGCAGATGAGCGGTGATGGTTTCACTGAGAATGCGGTGACTTTGTGCCCGACGAAATTCAATGCTGGCCTGCGCCAGTCGTGCGGCCTCATGAATCAGCAGCAAATCCTGTCCGGTGGGGTGGCGCTGGGCTTTGTAGTAAAGGCCGAACACGCCCAGTACCTGACCATCACTGTTTACGATGGGTTGCGACCAGCAGGCTGCCAATCCGGCTTTGGCAGCAATGTGCTTGTATTCAGTCCAGTACGGATGGGTCTGTATATTGTCGACGATGACGAGGTGACGGTTGGCCGCAGCGGTACCACAGGAACCGATGCCGTTAGCGATTTCAATACCGTCAACGGCATCAACGAAAAAGTCGGGGAGATTCGGTGCTGCAGTTTTACGCAGGTGCTTACCATCCTCGCTGACCAGCATGATAGATGCGATACAGTCCGGCTGTTTTTCCTGGATGAGCAGGATCAGTTCCTGAAGCAGCGCCTGCAGAGGACGGTTACTCAGGAGCATTTCCAGAAACAGGTTGTAACGGCCAATACTGAGAGAAGGGATTGGCTGGGACTGGTGCTCTTTCGACATACCGCCGGTATCTGATGGGATTCTGTATAAGTGTAGCGTCAGCGGCGGATTATGAAACAGAATGTCGGAAGAAAGTGTAAAAGATGATAGCTAGTCGTAATTAACAATGATTAGCATCAAGTCCGGGCTGATTCTCAGCCCGGAGCTGATCAGACGTTATGCGCCAATCAGCGACTGACCACAAACGCGGACGATATTCCCGGTAACGCCGGAAGATGCCGGGTTGGAGAAGAAAGCAATGGTTTCAGCCACATCCACTGGCTGGCCGCCCTGTGACAGAGAATTCAGGCGACGACCGATTTCACGGGTAATCACCGGAATGGCGTCTGTCATAGCGGTTTCGATGAAGCCAGGTGCCACAGCATTAATGGTGATGCCTTTTTCCAGCAGTTCGTCGGCCATGTACTGTACGTAGCCAATCACCCCCGCTTTTGATGCTGCGTAGTTGGTCTGGCCTGTCTGACCTGCGATACCGTTCATCGACGATACACAGACGATTCGACCGCCGTTGTTCAGGGTACCTTGCTCGAACAGGGCATGGTTGATGCGCTCTTCAGCAGACAGGTTGATATCAATGGTCATGTTCCACCAGTGTTCCGGCATATTGGCCAGTGTTTTGTCACGGGTGATGCCGGCGTTGTGGATGATGATGTCACCACCACCGAGTTCTTTCAGTTTGTCGGAAATCAACTGTGGTGCTTCAGAGGAGGAAATGTCGCCAACCAGTACAACACCATCAATCTCGGACATTACGCGCTGCAGATCAGCCTCTGCTGGCGGAATATCGAGACCAACGACTTTAGCTCCATCACGTGCCAGCGTGCGGGCAATAGACTCACCGATACCACGCGATGCGCCGGTTACCAATGCCACTTTGCCGGCCAAAGGCTTGTGCCAGTCCGGGTAGCTGATGGCCTCAGCTTTGCGTACGGTGATGACCTGACCGTCAACGTAAGCTGACTTGGCAGAAATAACGAAACGGAAGGCGCTGTCGAGGTTGGCTTCAGCGCCGGTTTCAACATAAATCGCCTGGGCTGTAGCACTCTTCTTGCCTACTTCTTTGGCAACGGAACGGCTGAAGCCTTCCAGAGCGCGCATAGCGGCAGCCTGCTCGCCATTTTCTGCTGACATATGCGGGCGACCCAGCACGATCACGCGGCCATTGCCGTTGAGCTTGCGCATAACCGGATTGAAAAAGTAGTACAGCTGATTCAGGTCGTTACCGTCTTTGAAGCCTGAAGCATCAAACACCAGAGCATCGAATTTGTCCGACATGTCGGCAGAGACTTCCAGGCCGGTAGCTTTAACATCAAATTCTTTCGCGGCGGCAACAATAGCGGCGGCATTGCGAGCTGCCGCCGGGAAAAATACCTGAGCTCGGGCGTCTTTCAGGTTGCGGAAAATATCGCGGATCAGGGCAGCGTTGTCTGATGCACCGATCAGTACGCGCCCTTCAAAATAGGTTTCCTGAGCTGGGGTGTAGCGCTTCAGGCCAATGGTCTTGGGAAGTACAGATTTCATCAGACTACGGCCCATGCCGCTGTCCAGTACCGATTCGATAAAGTTACTCATGTTCAGATCCTGATAAAAACACACAAACGGCTTGAAAACGCCGGACAGTAGCAGATTACAGCAGCATCTATAAGGTCTGAAATTGACCCGCTCCGCTGGTATCTGTGTCAGTTGGGCCAATGATCAGGGTAGGGGGCGGGGTAAACTGGCATGGTTTCAGGCAGAGTGAGTGACCGATCTGCCACGCTTTATAACGACAATCAGGATTCATCTATGACCCAGAGCATTCGCCGCGTAGCCATCATTGGTGGTAACCGTATTCCGTTCGCCCGCTCCAACACTGTGTACTCCTATGCCAGCAACCAGGACATGCTGACTGCAGCACTGAATGGTCTGGTTAATCGCTACAACCTTCAGGGTGAGCGCATTGGTGAATTTATTGCGGGTGCTGTAATCAAGCACAGCCGCGATTTTAACCTGGCGCGCGAAACGGTACTGAGTACGGCGCTGGATCCACACACACCAGCAGTGGATATTCAGCAGGCCTGTGGTACCGGTTTGCAGGCCATCATTATGGCCGCTAACAAAATTGCTCTGGGCCAGATCGACAGTGCTATTGCGGGTGGCTCGGATACAACCTCTGATGCACCAATTGGTGTTAACGAAGGTCTGCGTAAGATTCTGCTGGACGTCAACCGTGCCAAAACCACTGGCGAAAAACTGAAGCTGCTGGCGAAAATTCGTCCTAAGCACCTGGCACCACTGGTTCCGCGTAATGGCGAGCCACGCACCGGTCTGTCGATGGGTGAACATACAGAACAGACAGTGAAAGAGTGGGGTATTGGTCGTGAAGAGCAGGACGAAATTGCTTTTAACAGCCATGAAAACCTGCTGGCCGCCTACGAGCGCGGTTTCTTCGACGATCTGGTTACGCCGTTCCTCGGTCTGGAGCAGGATAACCTCGCACGTAAACCAAATCTGGAAAAACTGGCATCACTGAAGCCGGCATTTGATCGTAAATCCGGTCAGGGCACGCTGACGGCGGGTAACTCATCCGCTCTGACGGATGGCGCGTCGGTTGTCCTGCTGGCATCAGAAGAGTGGGCTAAGGCTCACAACCTGCCGGTTAAAGCGTATCTGTCTTTCCACGAAACCGCGTCGGTGGATTTCTTCGGCAAAGATGGCAACAAAGATAAAGAAGGCCTGCTGCTGGCACCGGCGTATGCGGTACCGCGTATGCTGCAACGTGCAGATCTGTCGCTGCAGGATTTCGACTTCTACGAAATTCACGAAGCGTTTGCCGGTGTTGTTGCTTCGACACTGAAAGCCTGGGAAGACGAAAAATTCTGCAAGGAAAAACTGGGTCTGGATGCTCCGCTGGGTAGCATTGACCGTACTAAACTGAACGTTAACGGTTCGTCGATCGCAACGGGTCACCCGTTCGCGGCGACCGGTGGCCGTATTGTCGCCAGTCTGGCGAAAATGCTTGAGGAAAAAGGTTCCGGCCGTGGTCTGATTTCTATCTGTGCTGCAGGTGGTCAGGGCGTGGTGGCTATTCTCGAGCGCGACTGAGTTTCACAGATAACTACACTCTCACCACTATAAAAATTTGCCCCGCATTGCGGGGCTTTTTTTTATTTCTGAAACTGTCTGAGTGCGACCCGAGCGGAAGCTTTTATTCCGCATGGTGCAGGTGCACCGCGGACCAGCGTAGTAAAAGGTTGGTAAGCAGCGATCGTTCGCCGATATCGGAGGCATTGACCAGCTGATCAAGATGCTGGTTGATGGCTTTCAGGTGTTGCCTGTCCAGTAAAAGATCAATAGGCTCAGCTTCGCTGGTAAGCATGGCGTTGCGCAGATAACGTGCGAGCAAAGGCATATCGTTGCGTAAAAAACGTTCTGTCAGGCTGATGGTGCCACGATTCAGTTGCAGGTGATGCATACCTGGTATCCGTCCAGTAAGTACTTCTTCCATGAAGTGTAGTAGGGCAATGATTAAGTGTGAGTTTATTGGTCGGCTTTGACAATCAACCGGATTTCCTAAAAACATGATGAATAAATGGGCTGCACTGACCGGGTTGTACGTCGTTCAGGGATTACCACACGGTTTCTTTGGCCAGGCGATGCCGGTGCTGTTACGCGAGCAGGGGCTGGATCTGACTCTTATCGGCATGCTGTCTCTGGTAGCGTTACCGTGGGCGTTTAAATTTGTCTGGGCACCGGCGCTGGACCGGGTAACGCTGCGTTCAGGTGAGTTCCGCCGCAGCTGGATTTTCACCATGAACGCCTGCGCCCTGGCGATGATTCTGCTGTTGTCGTCGCAGCCGCTGGAAAGCTGGCTGGAAAACGGCGTCTGGCTGCCGTTACTGCTGCTGATTGTACTGAACACCTTTATTGCCACTCAGGATATCGCCACTGATGCCATGGCGGTCGAAAACCTGTCTGTGCGCGAGCGTGGTAAGGGTAATGGTCTGCAGGTCGGCGCCTATCGGGTAGGAATGGTTCTGGCCGGTGGATTACTGATATCTCAGTACGGCAGTCTTGGCTGGCAGGGCGCTCTGTGGCTGGTCGCTGGCATGATGCTGCTGGGAACGCTGCCTTTGTGGTTTTTCAAACCGGCACAACATACGCCACCGACGCAGCCACTTATGTCGCAATGGCTGGGCTTTTTCCGCCTGAAAGAGGCTGGTTTATGGTTGCTGCTGATTCTGTTTTTTAAATTCGGCGATGCTTTCGGTACGCCGATGATCCGACCGATGCTCAGTGATGCCGGTTTGTCGCTTGAACAGCTGGGAACGCTGCTGGGTACGGTAGGGTTCGCAGCCGGACTGCTGGGGGCTCTGGCTGGCGGCTGGCTGGTCAGTGTGCTTGGGCGACAGATTACTTTACTGGGCTTCCTGTTGCTGGAAGCTCTGGCCTTGATGTCTTACGTCGGCATCAGCCATACCGCCGATCCTTCGCTGTTGCGAGTAGGCGTTGCCATTGTGCTTGAGCATGTGGCCGGAGGTATGGCTACCGCGGCGCTGTTCACCGTTATGATGGATCGCTGCCGCGAGCACTCAGAGGCAGCTGATTATGCGCTGCAAAGCTGTCTGGTGATTATCGCCGGCATGGTAGCGGCCGCCTTGTCCGGCTTTTCAGCGAAAATGCTGGGTTATGATGCACACTTTATTGTTTCGGGTTTTCTTACCCTGGCGGCTATTCCCATTGTCTGGGCTTTGATTCGTCGCGGAGTACTGAAAGTAAAACGCTGAAGGTTGGCATTTATTCGCAGGGTTGAGAAAATGCCCGGCAGATTGTTAAGGGGCTACTATGTCTGACGCTGAAATTACCCATCATCTCGACACCCGTGGGCTGTTCTGCCCTGAGCCTGTGATGATGCTGCACAACGAAATTCGCGATATGAGCATTGGCGATGTGGTGGAAATTCTGGCGACAGATCCATCAACCAAACGGGACTTTCTGAAGTTCTGTACGTTTCTTGATCAGGAATTGCTGGCGCAAAGTGAAGAGGATGGCATTTACCGTTTTCTGATTCGAAAAAGCTCCGAAGAAGAATAAAAAAAGCACCGCCAGGCCACTGCTGTCCCACAAATTTTTATTTGAACTTTTGTGAGATATTCCAGGCCCCTTGTCCTCATAGAGGGGCCTTACCCCTCTCGCCGGACGGGCTATCTCCCCGCTTCGCGCTGTCCTGGCTCGTTTACCCTTGAAACCTTGATATTTACTGACCGCACGCCCCATCGGCCATCCAGGGCCGGGGCCGCTTGCCCGAGTCCCTTCGGGCATGTCGGAAATATCTACGTTTTCTGCGGCGAGCCCAGAGGCGCTGTGTTAGTTAACCTCACAGCCGTATTTCAAACGCCACGTGGAATCTGAATGTCATGTCTCTGACTGAAATTCAGAGTAGGCGTTGTACTAAAAAGCAGCTTAGAGGAAGCCATTCCTTCGCATTCTGGAGCGCCGAAATGAACGATGATTTTTCCGGTCCGCCGGGCAAGGATGCCCGGTGAGCGGACGGCGACAGGGATGTCGCATGGGCGCGTGGCCTGAAAAATCGAGGGAGTGAGGGTAACGCTCCAGGAGCGAAAAGCTGGGGTCGCCCTGCCGGCCAGGGGATAAGTTCCCCTGGTAGGCAGTAGGCATTGCAGATTTAAAAGTCGTTTATAGAAAACAGATATCTTTAAAACTGTGGGACAGCAGTGACCGCCAGGCGGTGCTTTTTTTTGTTACTAGTGTGTCAGAGACTGGCGTTTATTGCGCTGATAAAGCGCTCGGTCAGTGGATGGCCATGACAGCTGTTGTGCCATTGGTATATCAGCGTTTTACGTTCATCGTCACGGCTGATATTCATGCCCATACCCTGCGCCAGGCGCTGTACCTGAAGGTTCATGCGCAGTGCTTTGTCGCTGTCAGGTGATTCAATATCTGCCAGAATTTCCATGCCAATGCACAGGGTCAGGGCATCGTCGTCCGACGCGGTAAGGCTGGCGTTCAGTTCCGTCGAGGTATAGCCGGATGGCAGATTGCTGCTTTCCGCAGCTTCGCCTTTCAGCAGAGAGAAAAGATTTTCCCAGCGGGTCAGCTGTTGCTGGCGGCGCTGTTGCAGCTTTTCTGTCTGCAGCTGCTCATCCATCTGATTCAGTTCACGCAGCAGGCGCTGGTGGGCTGCCCGTGGCAGTGACAGTTCATTGAAAGCTGTGCGCGTTTCAGCCAGTACAGATGCGGCATCAGGCGATTGCATTGCCTCTGCTGCTTTGGCGATCAGTGCTTCTGCACTCTGTACCACAGAATTCACTTCCGCTTTGCGTGCGTTGCGCTGTTCATCAAGCCGGGCAAATACGGTGTCACAGGCTTTGCGGAATGCCTTCCATAATTTCTGATCCGCAGCACGCGGAACCATACCGATTTCTTTCCAGCGCATTTGCAGCGTTTTTACGGCATCCGCTGCACCACTGAGGTCGTCAGCAGTACTCACCGCCAGCGCTTCGTCGACCAGAGCCTGGCGGGCGGCAATGTTTCGATCGTATTCCCCTTGCAGGTGCGCATAAATGCGGTCACAGACGGTGCGGAATTCAGCACTGGTGTCGCGGTGGCTGGCGTGATCCACCGGTGAGTACTGACGGAAGGATTCGCGAGCGGCGTTGAGCGTTTTCTGCACCACTTTCCAGTCAGCCTGTTGCCAGTCCATCGCAGCATCGTAGTCGGTCAGTTCCTGAATCAGGCGCTGACGCAGGGCTTTGTTCTGCTCTCGTAATGATGCCACTGCAGCGAAGTGTTCACGGCAGGGCTCAAACGCCTGATCGGCAGCGGTGCGGAACTGTTCCCACAAAGCCTGATCGTTGTGGCTGTTGCTGAGACTTTTCCACTCGTCCTGCAGCTGATGAATTTTGTCCGCCAGCACATCAGGAGCAATGTCGGCACCGATCAGTGCCTGCATGGACGCGACCAGTGATTCTTTCTTCGGTGTTTCAGCGAAACCTGCCCAGTCGCGGATTTCATTCAGTCGTGACTCCATGGCGCGGAATCGACGTTGCTGTGCCTGGGCTTTGTGGCCTGAACAGCGTTTCAGAGCGTTAATAATCTGCTTTACCTGCTTGTTCGCGTCGCGCAGGTGGCCTTCGCTAATCGCCTGATCAAGTGCATCGAGGTGAACGTCCAGTTGCCGCAGAATCTCGCCTTCGTTAGCCGAGGCCTGTTGCTGTTCTGCCTGCAATTGCTGCTGGCGCTGTTGCAGGCACTGCAGATTTTCCGGCATTGGCAGGGTTGCTGGCCAGCTGATCTGTTTCAACCACTGGTTGCATTGCTGCAGTTGCTTGTCGGAGTCAGCTGCAGGCGCCTGCTGCAGAAATGCTTCAACGTCAGTGCTGAGCGCCTGCCATTTGGCTGCTGCGGTACTGAGGGTCTGCAGCTGCTGCCAGATGTTCTCGTAATGGCGGCTGGTATCGGCATCCGGTTTATTCAGTGGCAGGGTGGTGCGCCACTGATCGTCAAATGTTTGCAGTTGCTGCGGCAGATCAGTGATCTGAGCTTCAGCTTCATTCAGCAGTGCTTGCAGTTGCTCAACAATGGACTGCTGCTGAGCTGACGCCGCTTGCTGCTGCTCACGCTGAGCCTGAAGGCGTGCTTCTTCCTGAGCATGGGCGTCGAGCGTCGCCTGAGCCAGAGTGAAAGCTTTGTCCACGGTGCTTTGCTGCGCTGCAGAGGCTTCGCTGGCAAGTTGCTGCCATTGCTGGCGCAACACCTGCAGTTTGCCGTGAAACTCAGGGTGATAGCCGATACGGTTGAGGTAGGCTAGTTGAGCTTCGAGCTGTTCTACTGCCTGCAGGCGTTGCTGTTGCTGTTTTTGCAGTTCACGCTGAGCCGCCAGTTTGTCTTTACACAGGCGGTAGAGTGATTTGTCCTTGCCCTGAGCAAAGGTGAGCAGCTGTTGCAGTTGTTCTGCACTGGTGATGCCTTCTGCGGCGACACTGCGTACCCGGGCGACCGGGTGTTCTCTGGCAATGCTGAACAGAGTGGCTTCATCCTTAATCTGGCGGATAGCGGCCAGGCGTTGTTCGTCGTTGTCTGTCAGCGCGGCGATGCTGGTCAGCACACTGGTGTCCGTGATGTTGCTCAGTGCGCTGGTATCCGGCAGAAGCTGTTGTAAGCGCGCCGTGCGCGCGGCCTGGCGAACAGCTGTGTTGCTGTCACTTAACAGAGCTTCCAGCGACTCAGTGTTCTGCAGAGCGGTTACTGCCAGAACTTTCAGGGATTCACTGCTCTCAGCCGCGATAAATGCCAGCCGGGATGAATCATCAGTCAGGGAGTTGAGATAGTTCGTGCGCTGTTCGGTGTCCCCTTGTTGCCAGTCAGTTTGACGATTACGGTTTGCGAACAGTTTCTTGAATAACACCATTAAGATACTCCAGGTGCAGCGTGTCTCAGTACCACCGGCAGGATGAAAAAGCAGCGCCGGAAAAAGGGGGACATTGTACCCGCCATAGGGGATTAGAAAAGGGGGATGGATCAACTGACGGGGAAGACGGGAAAAGACCCCTGTGGTAAAGTTGCGCGAGCCGGCTTCGACCCGGCCCGGATACTGAAAAACAATAATAAACTCACCTGGGGATTATCATGCATATGATCCGTTTTCTGCTGGTTATCAGCCTCGCTGCATTAACTGGCTGTGCCTCCATGGGGATTGGTTCCAGACCCATGTCGGAGCTGACCGAAAATTACACCAATGAAAGCTCTCGCTTTGTTGCCGTTGATGATCTGGTGATGCATTACCGCGATGAAGGCCAGGGGCCTGTGCTGGTGTTACTGCATGGCGTGGCATCCTCTCTGCACACCTGGGATGGCTGGGTGGAAGAGCTGAAAGACAACTACCGTATTATCCGTGTCGATCTGCCAGCCCATGGTCTGACTGGCCCTGATCCGGCTCTGGACCGCTACAACATTAACTACATGGTCGAAAAACTCGACAAGTTTCTGAACAAACTGGGCGTCAGCCGTTTCAGTCTGGCAGGAAACTCTTTAGGTGGTTATATCAGCTGGAACTACGCGTTATACCGCCCGGATCGGGTTGAAAAACTGATTCTGCTGGACGCTGCGGGTTACCCTCAGGACATGCCATTTATTATGAATTTTGCGGCATTGCCAGTGATCGGTGAGATGAGCCAGATTATGATGCCGCGTTATATCGTCAGCATGAATATTCATGCGGCCTACGGTGACGACGACAAAGTCAGCAGTGAGCTGGTAAAACGTTACCACGACCTGACCCTGCGTCCGGGGAATCGTAAAGGTCTGGTGAATGTTTTCCGCACCATGAAAGAACAGAGCCAGAACCCGGACCTCGGTGCCCGGGTGGGCCAGATTAATACACCAACTCTGTTGCTGTGGGGAGAAGAAGACCAGTGGGTGCCTCTGACCGTAATGGAGCAGTTCCGCCGTGATCTGCCGAACGTCAGTGTGATCACCTATGAAGGTGTTGGTCACATGCCAATGGAAGAAATTCCAGTGCAGAGTGCGCGTGATGCGCGCAGCTTCCTGCAAACCGGTAAGGTCTTCACTCTGCCAGCAGCAACTGCAGACGGCGGCTGACTAACAGGCGCCTGAGGAAAAGCTTTGAATACCATTGTCTGGTACGACTACGAGACCTTTGGCGCCAGTCCGGCGTGGGATCGCCCGGCGCAGTTTGCGGCGATCCGCACCGACGAAGACCTGAACGAAATCGGTGAGCCAACCGAAATATTCTGTCGTCAGTCAGACGACTACCTTCCGCATCCCCAGGCGGTGCTGGTTACCGGCATAACGCCACAGGACTGTCAGTCACGCGGGGTATCCGAAACCGAATTTATGGCAACGGTTAACCGGGTTTTCAGCGAACCCGGTACCTGTTCTGCGGGCTACAACAGCATTCGTTTTGACGACGAGTTCACCCGCTACGGGCTGTACCGTAACTTCTTTGACCCTTATGCACGGGAATGGCAGTCCGGCAATTCCCGCTGGGATCTGCTCGATGTCGCCCGTTGCGCCTATGCACTGCGACCGGAAGGCATCGAATGGCCGGTGAACGATGAAGGGCGGGTAAGCTTCCGCCTTGAACACCTGACCGCTGCCAACGGGCTGGATCATGGTAAGGCCCATGACGCGGTCTCCGATGTGCGCGCGACTATTGCGCTGGCACGGCTGATTCGAGATAAACAACCAAAATTATACCGTTATCTATTTGATCTTCGCTTTAAGCATCAGGTCGGTGCACTGGTGGATGTTCAGAATCATAAGCCGCTGGTGCATATCTCCGGTATGTATCCGGTAGAGCAGGGCTGCATGGCCATTGTAGTACCGCTGTGCTGGCACCCGACCAACAAGAACTCCGTCATCGTTTATGACCTGCACAGCGATGTCGAGGCTCTGATCAGCCTGTCGGCAGAAGAAATCGCGCAGCGCGTGTTTACCCGCAATGCGGATATGCCGGAAGGGATGACACGCTTGCCGCTGAAAGAAGTGCATATTAACAAATCACCGGTACTGGCTCCTGCGAAAACCCTGACACCCGATCAGGCCGAGCGCTGGGGGTTGAGTGGTGATGTGTTACGTACCAATCTGGCGACCCTGAAAAACGCAGGTGATCTGACAGCGAAGTTGCATCAGGTATTTTCTGGCAGGGAGTTTGCCCCGGCCACCGATGTAGATGCCCAACTGTATGACAGTTTCTTCCCGGCTGCAGATAAACAGGCGATGGCGACCGTGCATGAACTGAGCCCGTGGGATCTGGCTGACTGGCCGGCACCGTTCAGGGATGCTCGTGGCGAGGAAATGCTGTTCCGCTATCGTGCTCGCAATTTCCCGGATACGCTCAATGAAGATGAGCGCGAGCGCTGGGAACAGCATCGCGTAGCGCGACTGATGAACCCGCAGCCTCCCGGTGCCTTGCTGAATTTCGAAAAGTTCGCCACTGAACTGCAGCTGGCGGCGCAACAGGTAGCCGACAATCCGGTGAAATTGCAGTGGCTGCAGGATTTGCAGCTGTATGCTGAATCGATCTTTCCATACACGGATTACTGATAAAAAAGCACCCCGGGGTCACTGCTGTCCCACAGTTTTTAATCAGCACCATAGCTGACAAAAACAGCATGTTTTAACATCAAGGCCTGCTGCCTCGCAGGGG
>NZ_JAEDAH010000079.1:0-4037 GCF_020320395.1 Thalassolituus marinus
ACTGGAGGCTCTGACTGAATACAACCGGTTACTGAAGGCCCAGTATCTGCTGAACTACATCGATGACGCCAGCCTTAGAAACCACGTGCAACGAGCCTTGAATCGGGGAGAAGCTTATCACCAGTTGCGCCGGGCAATCAGCAACGTGAACAGCGACCGGTTCCGGGGAAATAGCGACGAGGAGATACAAATCTGGAACGAAAGCGCCCGGTTGGTAGCAAATGCCATTATCTACTTCAACTCGAAAGTACTCAGCAACCTGCTGGACAGCTTCGAGGAGCAGGGCAGCGAAAAATACATGGAAACCGTAAAGGGCGCATCACCTGTCGCGTGGGAGAATATCAACTTCCGGGGTACGTATACGTTCGCGCCGACGGGAGAACTTCCGAAACTGGATGATTTAATGGCGCCAATTGAGGGGTATCGGCCGAAAGGTGAAAGTTGATGCCTCTCTACAGGCCAGTAAACATGGGCGCTTCAGAGGCTTTTGCAGTATTTGGAGGCAAAATCCCTAGGACCCCTTTTCGAAACGGTAACAGTGGGTTAGACTCGGGACTTAAACAAGGACACAGGTGTGTAAGTGAGCATGCCTACGAAGAAACTTTTAGGGAAGGTCTGAATAACTGCTGATATTTGCCCATCTTGGGTTTAAACGGCAAAAAAATCGAAGATTCAGACACTATTTTCCCTTTATTTGTGTGTTTTTTGCCCGTTTCCCGCCATTTTGGCGGAAAACAGGCGCACTGGCCCTACGCCAGCATGTATTTTTCACCGATCAGCAGGTTGCTAAACGCGGCCAGCAAATGCAACCGGTTGCTGTTCTTGGCAAGGCCGCGATAGCGGACCTTGCCATAACCAAAGACCCGCTTGATGTACCGGAAGGGATGCTCGACCTTGGCACGAACACTGGCTTTGATCTTCTCTGCTTTCAGTTTGTCGGCATCCAGCGTCTTCCGGGTGCCAGGCCGTTTGGCAATGAACCAGGAGACGTTTTTGCGGTGCTTATGCTCATCCCGCTTCTGAATGCCAAGGTAACCGGCGTCGCCGAAGACTCGTTGCTCTTCACCATGCAGCAGCTTGTCGGTGGGCACGATGTCGTGAACATTGGCAGCGGTGGTATCAATGCTATGAATCAGACCGAACGTGTCGTCGACACCAATGTGCATTTTCATGCCGAAGTGCCATTCGTTGCCCTTTCTGGTCTGGTGCATCTCCGGATCACGCTTGCCAGTTTGGTTCTTGGTGGAGCTGGGAGCAGAGATGATGGTGGCATCTACGATGCTTCCTTCACGCAACATCAAGCCGTTTTTCTCCAGGTGTTTGTTCACCTCTTTAAACAGCGCCTTGCCAAGACCGTGCTGCTCCAGGAAATGCCGGAAGTTGAGAATCGTCGTCTCATCTGGCAAACGGTCCAGCTTCAGACCCGCGAAGTGCCGCATGGATTCGATCTCGTACAGCGCGTCTTCCATGGCCGGATCGCTCAAGTTATAGAACAACTGCATGCAGTGAACCCGCAGCATGGCAGGCAGCGGATAAGGGGGCCGTCCGTTCCGGCCCTTCGGGTAATAACGGGCTACCTTCTTCTCCAACTGCTTCCACGGAATCAGCTTGTCCATCCGTTCCAGAAAGATCTCGCGACGGGTCTTGCGCTTCTTGGTCTGGTATTCGGCTTCGGAGAAGGTGATCTGATCCATGCTGGCAACGATCCTATGCGATTGACGATGGCCGTATTATCGCTGATTTTGGAGACTTATTCAGAGCCTCCTTAGGTGAATATAGCAAGGAAAAACTATGGAAATAATAAAATTGATAACTGTTGCTATCACAATATTTATTACGGGTTGCGCAAGTAATAGTAATTATGGAATAACTTATAACTCTGAACCCCAAGGAGCCGTTCTTATATGTAATGGCGAAAACAAAGGTTATACCTCAAAAACCCTTTTCTACAAATTAGACAAAGATGATAAAAAAAGGGGTTACTTCCGCACTCAAACCTGTGAAGCTAAGTGGGTTAGTGGGGTTCGTGAAACTTACTCAAACACATGGGATTTAAATAAATTCCCAAAAGGTGTCATGCAAACATTACAAAGACCAAATGTACCTGGCTATCAACAAGATGCGGAGTTCGCACTAAAAGTTCGGGAGATGAAAGCGGCTGAAAGAGCGGCAAATGCCGCACAACAAAACTCAAATAACTCTGTCTATCAAAACACAAATACAGTTAACTGCAAAAAAATGGGTGAGTTTCTAAATGTTGAAATTAAAACGTTCTCAGGAGCTATCTGTCCCCTAGGCTGGATTCAGGCTTATTGAGGGGTAATAAATTTATCTATGCATCTCGATTGGCAGCTTATTAACAGTTTCTCAGGTTGGTTTTCGGCGGCAGGCACAATATTGGCTGCCGCTGTCTCTTTGTATATATCCTTTTCGGAAAGAAGCACAAAGATTGCTGTCAGATCAGGAATTTATGTCTTTAATGAAGATGAGGGACATGTTGAATACCTTGGGATATTCGTTCAAAACATAGGGTTTAGGGCTTTTTATATCAACAATGACTCTTGTATTTCAATCAGGATTGGTTGGTTTAGAAAAAGGCACATAGGCATCGGAAGAAATCATATAGATTTTACTAAAAGCAGCACCTTTCCTTGCAAGATTGGGGAGGGTGAGCAAGCTAGGCTGTACGTACGACTGCATGATGCACAATCGCATTGGATAGACGGATTAAAGCAAGGCTTGCTTAAAGGAAGTGGCCTGTCCTCGCTAAGGATAGTAGTTTTCCAAGCATTGGTAAAAGTGTGGTGCGGCGCTTCAGCAGAGATGTCATGCGTGAATTCAAGAAAACCTAACAAGGCGCTGTTGTCGCCGCTATCGCGGCTGGGACGGCCTACACTGCGTTCCGGCCGCCCCAAAGCTTATCGTTAAGTGGTCAAAAGGATAAGAACCTTGAGCAAATTTAAACTAACAATGTTTTCACTCTTTTTGTTGCTAAGACCGGCAGTTGCATCAGCTGAGTTTACTGTGGAGAACTATCATCAGTTCAAAGGGAGTGAGGCTCGATTTGATGATTATTTAACTGGGATTGGGAAAGGGATATTTTGGGCGAATACAGTTCTTGGCGTAGAAGGGCACGACAAGATGTTCTGTATCCCACCAGGGGCATCCTGGGATCAAGGAATTATTCTATCGGTCATAGATCAGGAAATTAGAAGCCCAACATATCGGGATAGCTGGGATAGTGACGTATACATTGAGTTGATCGCGGTCCATGCATTTAAAAATAAGTTTCCATGTCCCTAGCCCTGCACTTAACAAGTGCAGGCATGGCGATGCCCACTACATTGCGCCTTTGGCTCCATTCCGTGGGCGCGCATGCTGCAAGCGTTAGCAGTCAAGAAGATTGCGTGATTGATGGCAAAGCGGTCAAAACCCTGATCTGCACGGTATGGCAGCACGAGTGCGCGCCATGAAACACTAACTACAAAGACAAATTGGATAGCAAGAAATGAAACCGATAACAATACTGATGATCTTTATAGGTTGTTTGGCTGGTTCTGGCTGGGCCTCAGCTGGCAGCCCATCGCCTACGCCACAGGCGAAAACGGCCAACAGCTCAGCAAGTTTGTTCCAGTCGGCTGTGTCAGCTTACGAGCGTAAAAATTATCCGGTCGCATTGAAGATTTTTACGGAATTAGCCGAACAGGGAGTCGCTCAAGCGCAGTTCAACCTTGGGCTCATGTATGCCAACGGCGAAGGGGTTCCTAAGAACGCATCGCAGGCAGCGGCGTGGTATCGCAAGGCCGCCGAACAGGGAGTCGCTAAAGCGCAGTTCAACCTTGGGGTCAGGTATGCCAACGGCGAAGGGGTTCCCAAGGACGCGTCGCAGGCGGTGACGTGGTATCGCAAGGCCGCCGAGCAGGGACACGCTAGCGCGCAGTCCAACCTTGGGGTCATGTATGACAACGGCGAAGGGGTTCCTAAGAACGCATCGCAGGCAGCGGCGTGGTATCGCAAGGCCGCCGAACAGGGAGTCG
>NZ_JAEDAH010000079.1:4047-5884 GCF_020320395.1 Thalassolituus marinus
TACGCTAGCGCGCAGTTCAACCTTGGGGTCATGTATGCCAACGGCAAAGGGGTTCCCAAGGACGCGTCGCAGGCGGTGACGTGGTATCGCAAGGCCGTCGAGCAGGGACACGCTAGCGCGCATTTCAACCTTGGGGTCATGTATGCCAACGGCGAAGGGGTTCCCAAGGATTATGTTCAAGCTGCGAAATGGTTCTACTTGGGGAAGGCCAATGGCGTGGAAGCAGATAAGGCCATTCGGCAAATCGAATCGAGGATGTCCCATCAGCAAATCGAACAGGCGCAGGCTTTGGCCACCCAGTGGTGGCAGAACCATCACTGATAAAAATGCTGATAGAACTGCTAGGTTCTGTACGAAAAGTCCAAACGGGTAGAATCGGCGCCATGACAGGCTGGAGGCCCGCATGGCAAAGCGTTACGAACCCCGGATGCAGCTTGGGAGCTGATCGCTGATTTGGTTTCCCCCGAACAGAAGATGGGGCGACCTCGCAATGATGACCGACTGATGCTCAACGGCATCTTCTGGATCCTGTGCTCAGGTGCAGCCTGGCGCGACCTGCCAGAGCGGTTCGGCCCATGGTCGACGGTGTATCAGCGCTTTCGTGACTGGCGGGATGACGGCACGTTCGACCAGGTACTTGAGCGCCTGCACATTCGCCTGAATCAGGAAGGGCTGATCGATCTGGATACCTGGATGATTGATTCCACAGCGGGGCGAGCAACCCGAGCCTCTTCTGGCGCCGGGAAAAAAGGGGGGCCAGAAGAACCGGTAGACCATGCGTTGGGGCGTAGCCGAGGCGGCCTGACCACCAAGATCCACATGGTCTGCGATGCCAACGGCGTGCCTCTGCGCTTTTTGCTGTCGCCGGGCCAGGCCAGCGACATCTCGAATGCCCAGGCACTCCTGGATCAGGTTCGCATCCCTGGCAAGCCAGGCCGGCCTCGCAAGCGCTGCCGCTGGTTGCTGGCAGACAAGGGCTACGTTGCCGAGCACTTGCGCCAGTACTGCGACCGTTACCGGATACAGCCTGTGATTCCGTTGCGAACCATGAAACGCAAACCCAAGCCGGCCTGCCAAGGCTGTTTGACCGCCCCAAATACCGGCAGCGCAACATCCACATCCTAAGCTGGCTGCTTTCTCGACGGGCACGAATCTGGAAGTTCTGGATGTGAGTGATGGCTGAGGTCGATACCCGGCGAGCGCAAGTCTCACCGGGTTCGTGTTGGCGTGTTAATTACGGCTCCAAAACTCCCTTGCCCTGTATATCACAGCAATGCGCTGCGCCAGTGACAACCCCTTCAGGCGCTCCACAAAGTCAAACGCAGCCTCCTTGCTGCCAATGAAATGCTCCACCTGTTCGTCGCATTTATACCCCCTCCCCGCTGCCCACCCTTGTCGCACCTCTTTGGATTTTTACTTATTAAAATAGATATTTGAAATAGTAAGGTTTATAAAAAGGGGTCCTAGGGATTTTGCCCCCAAATACTGCAAAAACCGCTGAAGCCCCCGTATTTACTGGCCTCCAAGCCACTATTAATTTTAATTTAGCTCAAGTTTCAGTATCTTCTTGGGGTCCTAGGGATTTTGCCTCCATATATTGCAAAAACCTCTGAAGCCCCCGTCTGCCGTGGCTTGTAGAGGGGTATCAACTTTCATTTCTAGGTCGATAGCCCTCAATCGGTGCCATTAAGTCCTCCAGTTTTGGCAGTTCGCCCGTCGGCGCGAACGTGTATGTACCCCGGAAGTTGATGTTGGGTTCTACCCCGTTTTCACGGACACATCTAAAAGAGGCATAATGTGCCTGTAAGGAGTGTTCATGACCAAGCGAAGAAAATTC
>NZ_JAEDAH010000080.1 GCF_020320395.1 Thalassolituus marinus
CCTACAAATAACGTGATGACGGCGTTTCGGATATCTCCGCACGTTGTAGGAGCTGCCGCTGGCTGCGATCGCGGCGAGTGTCGCACCAACCAAAGGTCGCTCCTACAAATAACGTGATGCCGTATAAAGGCGTGCTACGCACGCCATCGCGGGCATGGCCCGCTCCTACAAATTAGGCGACGCCGTGCTGCGCCCGCCATCGCGGGCATGGCCCGCTCCTACAAATCAGGCGACGCCGTGCTGCCCGCGGCATTCACATTCGCGGCTAACAGCCGCTCCTGCATGAACATCGCTGGAGAATCCTGCGCGGTTATTACAGGTCGCGACAGGGGCCGTAGCGGGTTTCGAGAAAATTGCGCTGGGCGCGGGTCAGGCCTTTTACTACCTGTGCGTAGGAATGATCGACCATGCGCTGCAATTCGCCGGACGGTACATCGCCGCCAAGCACCACCGTATTCCAGTGGGTTTTGTTCATGTGATAACCCGGCAATACCGAACTGAAGACATCGCGCAGTTCCTGCGCCTGGCGCGGCTCGCATTTCAGATTAACCCGTGCATTGCCGTCTTTCTGGTACAACAACGCAAACATCTTGCCCTGCACTTTGAACACGTATGCTTCGGGGCCGAATGGGAAATCTTCCAGCGCCTCTGGCTTAGACAGCAGATAGTCGCGCAGGGCATCGAAGGTCATGAGTTCTGGGTATCCGATGGCAGTTCACGCGCCACCCGTTTAACCCGAGGCGTCAGCTGGCAAAACAGTTCGTAGGCGATGGTACCGCACAGGCGGGCGATGCGATCGACACTGAGGTTGTCGCCCCACAGTTCCGCGTGGCTGCCAACCGAAGCGGTTGGGTGATCGGTTAAATCCACCGTGATCATATCCATGGACACCCGGCCAATCAGCGGGCACTCGATGCCATCGACCAGCACCGGCGTTCCGGCCGGCGCATGGCGCGGGTAGCCATCGCCGTAGCCCACGGTAATCACACCGACGCGGGTATCGCGTTGTGCCCGCCAGTCAGCCCCATAGCCGACGTTTTCACCGGCGGGAACGCAATGACTGCTGATCACCTGAGACTCCAGCGTCATCACGGTTTTCAGGCCAAGCTCAGCGGCAGTGCGATAATTCAGCGGCGAGCTGCCATACAGACAGATGCCCGGACGACGCACACCTTCGGCCACCAGCTCACCGTTTATTTCTTTGCGGGTAAACACTGCCGCACTATTGCTCAGGCTCAGTGGCACCGGCCACTCGCGGCTGGTCATCAGCGCCAGTTGTTCGGCAAACTGCGGGCTGTTTTCGTCGTCGGCACTGGCGAAGTGAGTCATCACATAGCGCAGGTCGAGCTTGTCGTCGGCTGCTAATGTGGCGATAACCTCATCGGCCTGTTGCGGACGGAAGCCGACGCGGTTCATACCGCTGTTGATTTTCAGCCAGACGCCTACCGGCTCAGTCAGTTTTGCCTGTGCACGCTGCTCAAGCTGATCGGCATGATGCACCACCAGCTGAATATTATTGGCACTGGCCAGCGTCCACTCTTCGGCGCTGTATGCCCCCTGCAGCACCACCACTTTGCGCTGAATGCCCGCTTCGCGCAGGGTCATGGCTTCGTCGACACAGGCCACAGCAAAACCATCTGCACTGCTCAGTGCGCGAGCGCAACTCACCAGTCCGTGGCCGTAGCCATTGGCTTTGATCACGGCATAGGCGCGCCCAGCTCCCGCCTGACGGGCGAGTTCATAGTTGTGCCGAAGGTTGGACCAGTTAATAACTGCACGGGTTGGACGAGTCATGGACGTGGGAACTGCCTGGAAAATGAGTACAATAGCCTGTCATGTCCGGGGACTTGCCTGCAAGCCCGGTCGATAATCAGATCTGGCGTCATTATGTCATGGCCCGGATAAACAGATACAGAGATTCCCTATGCCCAGCCACCCGCTGTTCAGCGATAAGACCATCGCCCTGTCAGCCACTCTGGCCGCCACCATCGGTCTGGAGGAAGCCGTGCTGCTGACGGTACTGAACGATGCAGCACGCCTGCAGAGTCAGAGCTGGGCGCGGTTGGGTAATCACGCCCTGCGTCAGCATCTGCCATTCTGGGATGATGTCAGTATCCGCAACGTGCTGCGCAGTCTGGTGGATAAGGGCCTGATCAGCGTACAGGGGCCGATGTTCCCCGATGCCGAAGGCGTGATTTACTGCTTTGTCGCCGAAGCGAGTACTCACAATGTCAGTGATCGTCCACCGCAGGCACGACCGCAAACGAGCCAACCGCTGCAATCACCGGCCGCCGTGGCGACTGTGCCGGCGTCCGTCGGTCATATGAAACAACCCCTGCCGCAACGCTGGCAGCCACAGGAAGACACCCTGGCACGGCTGGAGCAACATGGCATTCCGCGCAGCTTTTCCTGCAGCCAGCTGGACACCTTTATTCTGCAGGGCCAGGAACAGGGCGCTAACCGCAACGACTGGAACACCCGCTTCTTCCGCCACGTTAAACAGCAATGGGTGTATACCCAAAACGATGCGCAGCGCGGTCAGCGCCAGCTGGAACGCACAGCGTTTAATCCGGCACAGGAAGAAGCCAGCCCGATCAGCCACCACTGGCAACCGAATCAGGATGCCCTGCAGATTCTTGAGCGCGCTGGTATTGATCCGCAGTTTATTGCCGATGCGGTGGCGGAATTTGTTCTGTACTGGGCCGAACGCGGTGATGCGTTTAAAACCTGGAACAGCAAATTTATTCAGCATGTGCGCCAGCAGTGGGCACGTTACAGTGCGTCGGTAGAGCATTCATCGCTGCCGACCCGCATTGCCGACAACTGGCAGCCATCGCCGGACTGTTACGACATTCTGAGCATGGGTCATATCGACCGTCGGTTTGCCGAACAACTGGTGCCGGAATTTGTGCTTTACTGGCGCGATTCCAATCAGGTACATAACAGCTGGAACAGCCGTTTTCTGCAGTACGTAAAACAACAGTGGGGCAAGCGTTTGGCCCAGCCAGGAGAAGCGAATGGAACATCAGCACAGCAAGCAACTGCTCAACCGGGTTACGCAACAGCTGAAGCAAGCATCCAGCGACTCAAAGACACCAGCTGGTAATCAGGCAGCGTTCGAAGTCACTATCGAACAGAAAGAAGCCATTAACCAGATTTTTGAGCTGTTCCGCTTCAACTACCATAATCAGTTTCTGAAAGCGTTTCCGGACCTCAACACCATGAATATGGCGAAACGTCTGTGGTCTCGTCTGCTGGGCGAGTACAGTCCGGAAGTAATTATGCGCGCTGCTGAAAAGTCGGTAAAAGAAAGTACCTTCCTGCCCAATGTGCATGAGGTTCTGGCGCGCTGTGATATTGCCGACACCCTGGGCTTACCAACCGCCTATGCCGCCTATGTGGAAGCCTGTCGGGCACCGTCGCCGAAGAAAGAATTTAACTGGTCACATCCTGCAATTTATTTTGCCGGACGTGCCAGCGACTGGTTCTTTCTCGCCAACACTCCGGAAGAACACGCTTTCCCGGTGTATCAGCGTAATTATGAAATTCTGCTGAAACGTATTCAGAATGGTGAAGAAATCGAACTGGATATTCCCAAAGCGCTGCCACAGGAAGTGATTATTCCACTGGCACGAGAGGAACAGCAGCAGCGTCTGCAGGATCTGAAAAAACTGCTGGGCAACTGAAACCTGCCCAGCGGTCACTACTGTCCCACAGTTTTAAAGATATCGGTTTTCTATAAACGACTTTTAAATCCGCAATGCCTGCTGCCTCCCAGGGGAACTTACCG
>NZ_JAEDAH010000081.1 GCF_020320395.1 Thalassolituus marinus
ATCTCACAAAAGTTCAAATAAAAATTTGTGGGACAGCAGTGGCTCATCAGAGCCGCTTTTTAACATCAGGTTTTCTTGCGCTTAATCGGTGCAAAACCTTCCGAATCCATCAGGGTGCCTTTATTTTCCGCTGCACTCTTAGGCCGGCTTGGACGTGGGCCCAGTTTCTTTTTATCCGATTTAGCCACTGGCTTTTTACCTGCGACTTTCTTGTCGGCTTTTGCCTTAGGCTTTTTCTTACCGACTGCCTTACCAGAACCTTTAACTTTTTTCGGACCTTTATAACTGCCCTTAAGTTCAGCAATTTCACGCTCTTCCATACGCTGTTGCAGGTAACGCTCAATCGAGGCTTTGAGATTCCATTCATGGGGGGCAATTAGGCTGATCGCCAGGCCTTCTTTGCCCGCACGACCAGTTCGGCCTATACGGTGGACATATTCATCACCTTTACGAGCCAGATCATAGTTAATCACCAGATCCATGCCTTCAACATCCAGGCCGCGGGCAGCGACATCGGTGGCAACCAGAATATTGCGCTTACCTTCACGCAGAGACTGCATTACGTAATTACGTTCGTCCTGGGTCATTTCACCATGCAGCATGGCGATACCATTACGGTGTCGACGCAGGAAGTCATTCAGACGATCGACCTCTACGCGCTTGTTTACGAAGATTACAGCCTTATCGTAGGTTTCATTCGCCAGCAGCCACACCAGCAAACGGTCTTTATGCGCATTGTCGTCAGCAAGAATACGCTGCTGGCGAATATACTCATGCTCTTCATGAACCATTTGGGTTGTAATTTCTTCCGGCTCACGCAACATAGAACGTGCGATCCGGCCAATGCCTTCATGACGCAGAGTCGCTGACAGCATAAATGTCTGACGCTGAGTAGAAGAGCGACCAACAATCAGCTCCATATCTTCAGCAAAACCCATATCCAGCATACGATCCGCTTCGTCCAGCACCAGGAACTCAAGATCGCTCAGATCTGCTGTATCGCGCTTCAGGTGATCTACGAGACGTCCGGTGGTTGATACCAGAATCTCAGGGTTTTTGCGCAGCATTGAAGCCTGATACTTGAAGTCGTCACCACCGGTCAGTAACCCGGCATTCAGGCTGGTCAGATCACAGAAGTGCTTCGCCATCTTATATACCTGGCGAGCCAACTCACGCGTCGGCACCAGAATCAACGCGCGGGTAGAGGCGTTCGGAGCATCGGTAGCCAGCAGCTTCTCCAGAATCGGCAGCAGGTAGGCAAGCGTCTTACCGCTGCCCGTCTCTGCACAAGCCTGCACATCTTTACCGGCCAATGCCAGGGGCAGCATCAGCGACTGCACTTCTGTAGGCTCAGAGATTTCGAGATTCTCGAGTCCAGTCAGTAAGCGGGCATTAAAATCGATGTTGGCAAACACAGGCGCTTCTCACACATTTCAAAAGATTGCGCGAGTATAGCAGAAGGCAGCTAATCGCCGTAAAAGAAGAACATACACGTTCATGACATGAAGCCCTAACGGTTATCCGCAAGGGCTTTTTTTGTATTCACTGCGTATTTATTTCTGAGAAGCAGATAAAGAAAACCCCAGCAGGTTGCCCTGCTGGGGTTTTGGATAAGAGCTTGACGATGACCTACTCTCACATGGGGACTCCCCACACTACCATCGGCGATGCTGCGTTTCACTTCTGAGTTCGGAATGGATTCAGGTGGTTCCACAGCTCTATTGTCGTCAAGCAAACCTGTATGAAGCGTTGTTGTCTTACACTGCCCTTTGGCACTGCAACGTGACTTCAAATAAGGTTGGATACATGAGATTAAAATTCTCTAGCGAACCGGCGGCTGCCTGTTCGTGTGTGATTAACTTAGGCTTGTTAACAACCAAAGTTTGGGTGTTATATGGTCAAGCCTCACGGGCAATTAGTATCAGTTAGCTCAACG
>NZ_JAEDAH010000082.1 GCF_020320395.1 Thalassolituus marinus
TTCCCCTGGTAGGCAGTAGGCACTGCGGATTTAAAAGTCGTTTATAGAAAACAGATACCTTTAAAACTGTGGGACAGCAGTGGCCTGCATACGATTCTTCCCTGAAGCATTAATAATTACTGAATTTAACCGTGTAATGTGACAAATAAGCGTATAAAAAAACAGCTCCCGGAGGAGCTGTTTTTCTGCGTCAGGCTGCTTTTTTAAGCTTTTTCTTCAGCTTTTTCAGTTTGCCTTCGTGCTTGGCAATTTTTGCCTTACGCGTCTTAATGGCTTTCTTCAGCTCGACGACTTTCTTCGCTTCTTTTTTCACGTCTTTCTTCGACATTATTCATTCCCTTTTCTGTGAGTTCATATTCATAGTGCACCCATGGACCTCACATATCAACCTTCATGGGCTGATGCGCTACACGTGCAGCAGCAGATACTTGCGCTCCCACGGCGAAATTTCGCGATGAAACTGGCGCAGCTCTTCTTTTTTCACGTTGGCATAAAGCTCACAGAAATCTGCGCCCAGCGCCTGATGAATATCTGCTGCATCATCAAACAAATGCAGCGCTTCATCAAAGGTGGTTGGGATCGCAAACTCTTCACCAGGCTCACCGGCGATGGATTCAGCAGGTGGAATTTTTTTCATCATTCCCAGATAACCACAGATCAGACTGGCACTGATCGACAGGTAAGGGTTGGTGTCCACCCCGACCAGGCGATTTTCAATACGGCGATCCTGAGCGCCCGAGTTTGGAACCCGTAAACCGGTTGCCCGGTTGTCATAGCCCCAGCCCATATTGGTCGGCGCACTGGAATTGGTATCCGATTCGAAGCGACGATAAGAATTCACATTCGGTGCAATAAACGGCATTACCTGCGGCAGGTACTTCTGCAGGCCACCAATAAAATAGTGGAACAGCTGAGTTTCATTACCTTCGGCATCTGAGAAAATATTCTCGCCGCTTTCCGCACTGACCACACTCTGGTGAATATGCATCGCACTGCCCGGCTGGTCACGCATCGGCTTGGCCATAAAGGTCGCGAACATACCATTATTCAGCGCTGCTTCTTTAATAATGCGCTTGAAATAAAACACCTGGTCAGCCAGCAGCAGCGGATCACCATGAGTGAGGTTAATCTCCACCTGCCCGGCACCGTCTTCCTGAATAACCGAGTCAATGTGCAGGCCCGCATCCTCGGCATAGTCATAGATGGTGTCGATGACCTCACCATATTCATCAACCGCCGACATCGAGTAAGACTGACGCGCGGTACCCGAGCGGCCAGTTCGGCCAACCGGCGGCTCAATTGGTTCATTCGGGTCGACGTTGGGCTTGGTCAGATAGAATTCCAGTTCGGGCGCAACCACCGGAATCCAGCCCTGCTCGCGGTACATGGCAATTACTCGCTTCAGTACATTACGCGGCGCACAGGAAACAGGGTTGCCCTTGCTGTCATAAAGGTCGTGGATAATCTGCAGTGTCGGCTCTTTCGCCCACGGCACCGCCATTGCCGTGGTCATATCCGGGCGCAGTTCCATATCGGACTCAGCCCACTGGTTCTCGATGTCCATTTCCACATCTTCACCGGTGATGGTCTGATAAAAAATGGAAACCGGCAAAAAAATAGGTTTCAGGGGCGAGAACTTATTCAGAGGAATCGCTTTACCCCGCGACATACCATTCAGGTCGGGAACGATACACTCAACCTCATCCAGCTTGCGGCCGTTGCGGTATACCTGAAACGCTTCCGGCAGTTGTTCAAGCCATAAAGCACTGTCCTGCGAACCCATAACTCTCTCCCGTCATAACCCATTAACTGACTTTACGCCTAATCTACGCAAAATGCTCATGGCAACGCCATACCTCCTCAGGGGCAGAGCGCCGCCCACAAAAAAGCCGGCTGACGCCACTGCTGTCCCACAGTTTTTAATCAGCACCATAGCTGACAAAAACAGCATGTTTTAACATCAAGGCCTGCTGCCTCGCAGGGGAACTTATCCCCTTGCCGGGGGGCCGACCCCAGCTTCGCGCTTTCTGGGCCGTATTCCTTGAAACCTTGATATTTACTGGCCTCGTGCCTCATCGACCATCCATGCCCGGAGCCACTTGTCCGCATCCCTGCGGACAGACCAGACATATCAGCGGTTTCTGCGGCGGCCCCAGAGGCGCA
>NZ_JAEDAH010000083.1:0-46578 GCF_020320395.1 Thalassolituus marinus
CGTTTCAGATTGAAAAACAGCAGCTGAGGAATGCTGCAGTTTGGAGTGACATCCAGTCACTCCAAACTGTGGGACAGCAGTGGCGCATCAGCGCCTTTTTTATTAACCGCAGGCCTGACACGGAAACTGTTATGACAACCCGCACCCTGATTCTGGTCGACGTGCAGAACGTGTACTACACCACGCGCCAGATCTTCCGCCAGAACTTTGATTACAACCGTTTCTGGGCGGCCGCAACCAACAATCGTCAGGTTGTCGGAGCATACGCCTATGCCATCGACCGGGGTGACGCCAAACAGACCCAGTTCCAGAACATCCTGCGTGCCATTGGTTTTGAGGTAAAGCTGAAACCCTTTATCCAGCGCGCGGATGGCTCCGCCAAAGGGGACTGGGACGTGGGTATCACGGTGGATGCACTGCAACAGTCAGCAGAGGCCGATGAAGTGATTCTGGTTTCCGGTGATGGCGACTTCGATGTACTGGTCAGGGCGTTGCGTCAGAATGGCAAACTGGTACACGTATACAGCGTCGAGAAGCTGACCGCTCAGTCGCTGATTCGCGCAGCCGATCAGTACACGGCTATCAGCGCTGAATTTCTGCTGCCAAAGTCTGACTGAGACTCTGCGACCGGATGTGACTATTTAAAAAGTTTTAACCTGATCAAAAAATAATCATAGACATTCCCCATCAACACATGTACCGTTGCGGGCAGCTAGAAAGAAGACCGCGTTTCATATCTGCATTTCGTTGTTTTATTCGTAAACCCTCGTCCTGAAGTTTTAAATCAAGCCTTGTTTCATGCGCCTCGGCCAGTTGCTGGCCCTATCAATATTTATTATTCAGGATATTTACTATGTCTAAAGTAAAAGGCACCGTTAAGTGGTTTAACGAAGCAAAAGGTTTTGGTTTCATCGAGCAGAGCTCTGGTGGTCCGGACGTATTCGCACACTTCCGCGCGATCGTTGGCAATGGCTTCAAAACTCTGACTGAAGGTCAGCAGGTTGAATTCATCGTGACTCAGGGCCAGAAAGGTCCTCAGGCCGAAGAGATCGTTGTGCTGTAATCTTACACGCACACAAAAAAGCCCCGAATACTCAGTATGCGGGGCTTTTTTTTATGCCTGTAACGCAGGCTATTGCTGTATGCGGCTATGGCCTAACAGCCACCAGCTGAGTCCGCGATAAACAAAATAACAAACAAAACCAGCCATCACGGTATCACTTAAAAAGTGACCCCCCTGCACGATCCGCCCGGCACTGACCACACAACCAACCACAATGCCCGCCCATAGCCAGCTGCGACGGCGGAACACCCAGGCCAGCGCCATCAGCCAGAAGCCCATCGCTGCATGGCCGCTGACAAACGATGCACACTTTTTCTTCTCGCATTTATCCGAAATGACCCAGGCCGGTGTAAAGCCGCTGTGCCCGCCAAATTCTTCCACCTGTTTTGGCCGCGCACGGTCGAAGGTCTCTTTGAATACGCTGTGCACCAGAATGCCCGGCCCGGCGATCAGGCTGACCAGAATAAACACCCAGATCTTACGCTGCGCTTTGTCGATGCCGTTTTTGACAAAGGTCAGCGCCACCACAATCAGCAGAACCGGCACCAATACGTATGGCACGTAACGAAACAGAGCATAAACAGAATCACTGATCGGGTGATGATTCAGTGGCCAGCTTTGCGTGGCCGCATCATAGAACCAGCCACTGACAGCCAGATCAATCTGGGGAAACAGCACAAACGTCAGCGCCATTATCAGAAACAGTATCCAGTCTGCATGCTGTTTTAAGCCGTTCATAACAATGCCCCCCAGGCCCTGAAAAATCAGCCGCTGAGGATACCGGTTTTGCGCTGCCGTGCCTAACCCGTCCGGTGCCTTCCCCCCCTTTTTCTGCTCCCTCTTCCAAATCGACCCTTGAAAATGTTATGTTGTAACATAACAATTAATAGTAAGAGCATCTGACATGATGACAAACTCCTCCGTGCATCAGGCCGACGACCGCCTGCCAGTGACTGTTTTATCGGGCTTTCTGGGCGCAGGGAAAACCACCCTGCTCAACCACATCCTGACCAACCGCGAAAACCTCAGAGTGGCTGTCATCGTGAATGACATGAGCGAAGTGAACATCGACGCCGCCTTTGTTCAGGATGAAGTCGAGCTGAAACGCGGAGAGGAGAAGCTGGTTGAGATGAGCAATGGCTGCATTTGCTGCACCTTGCGTGAAGACCTGCTGATTGAAGTCAGCCGTCTGGCATCCGCCGGTAAATTTGATTATCTGGTCATTGAGAGCACCGGTATTGCAGAGCCCCTGCCGGTGGCAGAGACCTTCACCTTCGCTGATGAAGATGGTGTCAGTCTGTCGGATATCGCCCGACTGGATACGCTGGTGACCGTGGTCGACGCCATCAACTTTCTGAAAGATTTTGACGAAGCGAAATCCCTGCAGGAAACCGGTGAATCACTCGGTGAAGAAGATCAGCGTAGCGTGGCCGACCTGCTGATTGATCAGATTGAGTTCTGCGACAAGTTGCTGATCAGCAAAACCGATCTGGCAACACCGGAGCAGCTGGAGCGGGTGAAAGAAATTCTGCATACCCTGAATCCACGCGCCGAAATTATCCCGATGGTGAAAGGCAATGCACCACTGGAAAAAGTGCTCGGCACCCATAGCTTCGATTTTGACGAAGCGGCAGCAGCACCTGGCTGGCTGAAAGAGTTGCGCGGTGAACACACGCCGGAAACTGAAGAATATGGCATCAGCAGCTTCGCCTATCGGGCTCACCGCCCATTTCACCCGCAAAAGTTCTATCAGTTCCTTCATCAGGACTGGCCTGAAGGTAAGCTGATCCGCTCTAAAGGCTATTTCTGGCTCGCCAGCCGTCCGCAGTTTGCCGGTCAGTGGAGTCAGGCTGGCGGCATTGCGCATCACGGTTTCGCCGGTATGTTCTGGAAGGCAGTCCCGCAAGAGCGCTGGCCACAGGATGAAGAATCCATTGCCTACATAAAAGAGAAATGGGTAGAGCCTTTTGGCGATATGCGTCAGGAGCTGGTGTTTATTGGCCAGCGTCTGGACGAAGCTGCAATCCGTCAGCAGCTGGACAGCTGTCTGCTAAGTGATGAGGAATTGCTTGCCGGTCAGGACTACTGGAAAACACTCGCCGATCCGTTTCCAGCCTGGGGGGAATAAATGAATACAGCCGTTCATACAGAAGACCGCTCACTCAGTCCTGTACCACTACTGGTCAGTGGCGACGACTGGAACGTACTCACCGCCATCTACGATGACGACGTCAACATCGCCATTGCCCGTCAGCTGTTGGGTGGCCAGGAGTTAAGCGCTGTGGTTTCTGCTCTGCTCAACCATCCTCAGACACCATCACTACGGATGTCTGGCAGCCCGCAGCAGTGTTACGACGCCATCATCAATGATCTGCCACACACATCATCGCTGGTCGTTCTGGCGGAGGCGGTAAAGCTGTTGGCCGAAGCCTTCAGTACGCTGTTTGATCTGGATAAGGTCGGGCTGCGTATTGACCGTCTGCAACGGGCTATGTGCCCGCGTTTTCATGTGGATCACGTACCCGTCAGACTGCTATGGACACTGGCCGGGCCAGCGACGGAATGGTTACCGGAAAAAGCCCTGGACCGCAGCCAGCTGCGTGGCGCTGGCGAGCCCTGCACCGACACGAACATGATTCAGCAGATACAAGCCGGTGACATCGCTCTGATCAAAGGCGAAGCCTGGGAAGGAAACGAAGGGCGTGGCTTAGTCCACCGCTCCCCGGCGCTGCTTCCTGATGAACAGCGCCTGGTTCTGACCATGGACTTTGCATGACGTTGCTGCCCGCGGAAACATACAGTCATGCGAAGGCTGTTGTTAGGCGAAGGCTATTGTCCCGGGCAGCTATCGCCTACTGCCCGGTGTAAAGCTCAATCTGATCGACCGTCATGCGATAGGCTGAGGTCGCCACCTCATTGGTTTTCACATCGGTATAAATCGTGCCGTAAACCCAGTAAGGGTCGTAAATGGTATCCATCTTAATACCTTCACTGCTCTGCATCAGAATCAGCTGATTCGGCGGTGGTGGTGGCAGATGGATACAGGCGCCGTAATATGGCACCAGAAAAAATTCCTTCACCACCTGCTCGTCGTCGAACTCAATCGGTACCACGTAACCGGGAATGCGAATCTGCTGGCCGTTAAACTCCGGGCGCACATTCACCGACTGCAATGCTCTGTCCCACTCGCTTGCAGGCTCCGCTGCTTTATCCACTGCTACGCCCACTGCCGCTTCAATCTGATCTTCAAGTGATCCCTCGGCGACATCTGCCAGCTCCGCCGGTGGTTTCGACAACGCCTGGTAATCAGCATCCGGTAATAACTCGGAAAACTCGATTTCACGATAGTCGCGTCCCTGTGCCTCAGCGGTTGCCGCTGATACCTGCAGCACCAGCGCGGCCGTAACCGGCACACACAAAGATAAGAATCTGCCCATGAGGCTTTCCTTTTAATGAACGATATAATATAACATACCGGAAGTTACACTATAACACTCCAGTAGATCCTCTGTTTGCAGAGGCGATTATAAGGGTCAGTGCCATGAATTCACGCAGGTTTCCTTCGTTCTCCTTCCCGGCCAAAGCGTCCGTCAAAACACTGGCTGCACTGATTGCGACCAGTACCCTGCTGACCGCCTGTGGTGGCGGTAGCAGCCAGAGTACGGAAGAGACCAGCGACGAACATGAACACACAGGGCGTCTGCTGTTCTCTCTGTCTGACAGCGATACTCTGATGGTATTCGACCAGGAAGAAAGCGCCTTCGAATCCGTTGAAGACAGTGCTGCTGGTAACGCTGCCACCCTGGTACTGGCAGACAATGGCCTGAGTGCCGCGGTACTCAGCAATGGCATCGCTGATTTCGTTTACTCCGGCCTGCACTCAGAAGAAGAGGAAGAAGCACTGGTAGAAGCTGAAGGCGAACATGGTCACGAAGAAGCGGAATTACTGTCTCGGAGTCTGGATACCGTAACCGCGATGACCAGTACCCAAGGGCATTTCTCATTGCTGCAGAGCGGTAGCACGGTATTGCTGCCGGCTGAGGATCTGGAAGATACTGAACTGGACTTTGAAAACACCACTGGCCCGGCCAGTCAGACTTACCCGGGTCTGTTACTGGAAGAAGAACACGAGTTGATGCTGTTCTTTGCCGCCGACAAAGCACAGGTGTATGAAGCAGGAGCAGCCACGGGTGACGAGTTCAGCTGTACCAACCCGGCTGCCAGCGTTCAGGGCACCGAGTTTGCGCTGGTACTGTGCGATGAAGGCGTACTGACCGTTAAAGTTGAAGAAACAGAAACCGATCATGAAATCGACAGCGACACTCTGACCGCATTGAGCAGTGCGACTCAGCTGCGCAGCAACGGCCATGATTTCGCCGCCTTCAGTGCCGATGGGTTATGGCTGATTCATGAAGACGACAACGAAACGCTGCAAGCAGAAACCGTTAGCCTGACGGATGTCGACAATATCTGTAATGCAGCTTTCGCCACTGAAGATGAAGAATCACTGGCGGTACTGAACAGCGCCGGCTACCTGCATATTATTGATGCCGAATCTGCCGAAGAAACCCGTATCGCTCTGGATGAAACCGTAACCACCAATCTGAGTTGCGATGCTCTGACGCTGGCCAATGGCCCGGAAGGCTTTATGGTGGTCGATAAAAACGACGGTATCCTGTACATCATCGACGCCCACGACGGCAGCCCGTACCATGTGCACAGCCGTTATCAGGATAACGCCCTGACAACGTTGGCGGATGTGGTATTAATGCACGCCATCGACGCCGAACATGCTCATGAACACTAAGAAGAAAAACTGTATGCGCTTTCCGCTTTATCACACATTACTGGGCCTGACATTGTCAGGCCCTTTCCTGCTACATGCCGAAGACGATACCGCCCAGCTCGATAAAGTTGTGGTCAGCGACAGTGAACAGAGCGGGATATTCGATAGCGCTCAGCCTGCCACCGTACTGTCAGCGGAAGACATTCAAGGCAACAGTGGCGATACCCTGGGCACTCTGCTCGAGCGCCTGCCGGGTGTCAGCAATGCCTCGTTCGGGCCCGGTGTGGGTCGTCCGGTAGTACGTGGCATGAGCGGTAGCCGGGTAAAAATCCTGCAGAACGGCAGCGACAGTTCCGACCTGTCGGCCATGAGTTCTGACCACGCTACCATGACCGAGGCCAGTGTTGCCGAACAGGTTGAAGTGATTCACGGACCAGCGGCCCTGATCTACGGTGACGGCAGCATCGGTGGTGTAGTGAATCTGATTGATAACCGTATTCATGAACAGCCTCGTCAAGGGGTGCACGGTCAGGTGAATGCTCGCGTCAGCAGCAACGACAGCGGCTATAACCTGTCGGCACTGATGGATGCGGGCAAAGGCGACTGGACCCTGCATCTGGATGGTTTTGACCGCAGCAGCGAAAACTACCGCAGTGGCGACGAAGCCTCGACACCGGCTGGCAGCAATGGCGGTGACATCGCCAACAGCGACAGTCAGGGCAAAGGAGGCGCACTGGCGCTGAGCTGGGCTGATGGCGAACGTGGTTTTGCCGGTATCAGTCTGAGCACGCTGGATTACGATTACGGCGTGCCGAATACCGATGGTGAAGACTACCGGGTAAAACCCCAGCAAACGCGCCTGGATGTGAAAGGCGGCTGGCGCCCCGCGGCCGATTCGGCACTTAACTGGATTGAAGAATGGCGTCTGGAATTAAGCCACAACGACTACCAGCACGACGAAACTGACGGTGATCTGGTGGTTGGCCTGTTCGATCAGCAGAGCTCCGAACTGAGCAGCCGTCTGCGTCATAGCTTCGGTCGCTGGAGCGGTACACTGGGAATACAGGTTAAGCAGCAGGAGCTGGCGCTGTGCCACAACCATGCTGGCTGTGATTCGATTCCGTCTTACCCGCAGCTGAGCTGGGACGGCAGCATGGGCACCAACTTCACCTCAGTCACGGCTGACGATGGCACTGTGTATGTTTTTGCCCACGACACGCCGATGCCGGAAACCACCAGCACCGACATCGGTGTATTTATGGTGGAACAGCGCGACTGGTCTCAGGGTGTCATTGAGCTGGGCGCACGACTCGATCAGCGTACCATTGAGTCCGATCCATCCGTCATTCGCCCGGCGGCACGTCAGTCTGAAGACTACTATGACGATAAAACCTTTACCCCACTGACCCTGTCAGCGTCTGCTACCTGGGTAGTGAACGATGCGCAACGTTTTGGTCTGAGTCTGGCACGCGTGCAGCGCGCACCGGATGCCCAGTCATTATTCTGGAATGGCGACCACCACGCGACCTTTGCCTTCCAGCTGGACAACCCCGACCTGGGCATCGAAACCGCCATAACCACCGAACTGAACTGGATGCTGGTTGATAGCGCTAACGAGGTGAAAGTCTCGCTGTATCACTACCATTTCAACGATTACATCTACAACAATCTGCAGTCAGTGACAGACCCCTTCCATGACGAAGCAGTATATCGTCACGAGCAGGCCGATGCCCGTTTCAGCGGTGCAGAATTCAGCTGGGCTCACCAACTGACGGATAGCTGGTCAACTGACGTTAACAGCGACTATGTGCGTGCTCGTCTGGCGCAGGGCGGCGACCTGCCACGCACACCACCAGCCAGTATGCGCCTGGGTGTTAACTGGCAACAGAATGGCTGGCAGGCCCGGGCTGAAACTCAGGCGGTGGCCAGTCAGAAACGCATCGCCGATAACGAAACCGCCACTGGTGACTACATGCTGCTGAACGCCAGTGTGCAGTATCTGCAGTTTATTGGTGCTCAGGAGGTGAACTGGCGTCTGGCGCTGAACAATATCACCGACGAATACGCCACCAACCATGTGTCGTATCTTAAGTACGCAGCACCACTGGCAGGACGTAATATTCAGGCCGGTGTAAACTGGCGCTTCTGATTTTTTACGGACGGCCAGCGGATGAGCACTCCACGCCTGCAACTGCATCATCTGAGTCATCAATGGGCGACGACGCCAGCGTCGTCGCCATTATTTACACTGGATGATCTGCAATTAAACAGCGGCGACTCACTGTTTATGTGTGGCCCGTCCGGCTGTGGAAAATCCACCCTGCTGAATATCATTACTGGCTTATTACCTCCGACACAGGGCGAGGTGCTGATTAATGGCCAGTCGTTGTACGGGCTGAAACCCGGCGCCCGTGATCGCCTGCGCGCACAGTGCATGGGGGTGATAACTCAGTCACTGAATTTATTGCCCTACCTTACCGTTGCGGAAAACCTGCGCCTGATGCAGACATTTTCTGCACAAAAGGCGGATAGCGAATGGCAACGCCATTTATTGCAGACATTAAATCTCACAGCCCAGGCTCACCAGCCTGTTGAACAACTCAGTATTGGCCAGCAACAGCGTGCTGCCATTGCCCGCGCACTGATTCATAAGCCATCGTTAATCATTGCCGACGAACCCACCACGGCACTGGATGATGACAATAAAAACGCCTTTATGTCGCTGCTGCTGAATGAAATGCAGAATTTCGATACGGCCTTACTGATGGTCAGCCACGACACCCGCTTGCAGCCACATTTCAGCCGTACACTGGATTTACGTCAGTATCAGAGCGCGGAGGCAGACTATGTTAGTTAAAATTGCTGTGCGCAGTCTGCTGCAACGGCGTCTGGCGGCACTGTTAATTATCGCCGCTATCAGTCTGAGTTTAATGGCGTTATTAATCAGTCGCGGTGCTGGTGAGGAATTACGCCGCAGCTTCAGCAGCAGTGTCAGTGGCACCGACCTGATTGTTGCTGCGCGTGCTCAGCCTACACAGATTATGCTGTATTCCGTATTCCGTCTGGGCACACCACCACAAGCCATGTCCGCTGAACGCTGGCAGCAGATCAGCCAGCTGCCTCAGGTCAAATGGAGTTTTCCATTAGTGCTGGGGGACTCGGTAAAAGGTTTCAGCGTTATTGGCACCAACGACGATTATTTCCGTTATTTTCGCTACGGCGATAAACACCCATTGCAAAGCAGCACAACAGAAGCACTGCAGTTCGGCCAACCGACAGCGGCTGTTTTAGGTGCCGAAGCTGCGCGTGTACTGGGCTATAAAATCGGTGATTCGTTGTCGCTCAGTCATGGCATGCATGAGCACAGTTTTGCCGAGCATAAAGAATTGCCGTTTATCGTAAGCGCTATTCTTAAGCCCACCGGCACGCCGGTTGACCGTTCCGTACACGTGCCGCTGGCCACGCTGGAAGCTCTGCATAATTCAGAGTGGTTGCATACTGTAACTCGCGGGCAGCTGAACAAAGAACACCAACACGAAGAACACGAGCACGAAGAACACCAGCACAACGAATCTCATGATGATGACCATGCGCTTACGCTGGCATTTTCTGATTTACCCGAACCCAGCAGTATTTCTGCATTATTCGTCGGCCTGAAATCCCGTGCCCTCACCTTTCAGGCCCAGGCTTCCATTAACGCCGCACATCAGGAACCGCTGAGTGCAGTCATTCCTGGCGCCGCATTGACTGAATTCTGGCAATTATTAGGTAACGCCGAACGATTACTGCAATTTCTCAGTGGCCTGATGTTAATCACGGGCCTGCTTGGCAGTGTGGCAATGCTGCAGGTCAGCGTGGCTTTCCGTCAACGCGAAATCAGTTTGCTGCGCCTGACCGGTGCCAGCCCCTTGTATATTTTCCTGCTGCTGGAAAGCGAAGTACTGTTGCTGACGCTCAGTGCCTGGGTTGTCGCCCTGCTCGGCAGTGGTGCACTGCAAACCCTCGCAGCGCCGTGGATTGCCAGCCACTATGGTTTGCAACTCAGCAGCCAGTGGTGGCCGGCGGACAGCCTGTGGTTAATTGGTGGCAGTCTGCTTCTCAGCCTGCTGGCCGGACTTGTCCCTGCCCTGTCCGCCTACCGCAAGGCCTTCCGCCTTTAAACAGCGCCACCTGCGCCGGGTCATTCTGAACAAAGGCCTGGCCGCCCGGCACAGGCGAACTGCACGGACTCCTGACTACACTGTGTGCATATTCAGGAGAACAGTATGAAAAAAATAACAGCCTCCCAACCTTCTGCGTTGCGCCCGGCGGCGCTGCTGACCAGCCTGTCGCTGGCCCTGCTCAGCGCCTGCGGACCAGCCGGCTCTGGCACCAGCACAACAAGGTCGTCTTCAGCCGCAGCCGATGCGATGGGCAATACCACACCGTCTGCCTACACCATTGCCGCGCAGCAGCAGGTGCGCGACAGCCTGCCGCTGGCAGATCGCAGCGATTTTGAGCAGGCAGAACGCGGCCTGATTGCCAGTCCGGAACGACTGCAGACGGCCTCCCTGCGTGACGATGCCAGCCATGTCTGGGACCGTCCGTCTTACGATTTTATTGACGGCGCCGCACCGGATTCCGTCAACCCCAGTCTGTGGCGTCAGGCGAAGCTGAATAACATCAACGGTCTGTTTGAAGTAGTGCCGGGCGTGTATCAGTTGCGGGGATTTGATCTGTCGAATATGACGCTGATCCGGGGTGAAAATGGCTGGATTATTGTTGACCCGTTAACCTCAAAAGAGACTGCCGCCAACGCCTTCCGCTTTGCCCTGCAGCAGTTTGCACTGCGTGGCGATACAGAGCAGCGCATCAGTGCCATTCTGTTTACTCACAGCCATATTGACCATTTCGGTGGTGTGCTCGGCATTATCAGTGCACAGGATATTGAGCGTCAGAATATTCCGGTCGTTGCACCGCTTGGCTTTATGGAAGAAGCGACCAGCGAAAACATGATCGCAGGGACTGCCATGAGCCGTCGCGCCGTGTTTATGTACGGTAAAAATCTGCCACGCAATGAACGCGGCCATGTTGATTCCGGTCTGGGCAAAGGTCCGGCCTTCGGCGAATTCAGTATTGTTAAACCCAATACACTGGTAGGTGAAACCGATACCCGCCTGACGCTGGATGGTGTGGATTTTCAGTTCCAGTACACGCCGGAGTCAGAAGCACCGGCGGAGTTCACCTTCTATCTGCCACAGCATAAAGCGTTCTGTGGCGGTGAAGTGGTATCACGCAATATGCATAACCTTTACACCCTGCGTGGTGCCAAAGTGCGGGATGCGCTGAAATGGAGTGGCTACATTGAGGAAATGCGTTCCCTCTACGCCGACGCCGATGTGTACTTCGCCAGCCATCACTGGCCAGTGTGGGGCCGCGATCATATTCAGACCTTCCTCAAGCAGCAGCGTGATACCTACAAGTTTATTCACGATCAGACCGTACGACTGATGAATCAGGGTAAAACACCGGGAGACATCGCTGAAGTACTGACACTGCCAGCCAGTTTGCAGCAGGCCTTTTCCAGCCGCGGTTATTACGGCACGGTGAAGCATAATGCGCGTGCTGTTTATCAGGGCTACCTTGGCTGGTACGACGCCAATCCCGCGCACCTGGACCCGCTGCCAAACGCTGAGCGCGCGCGCGGTTATGTGGCTCTGGCCGGTGGTGCAGACGCACTGATCAGTACAGCCCGTGAGGCGATGAATCAGGGTAATTATCGCTGGAGTGCCGAGTTGTTAAATCATCTCGTTTTCGCTCAGCCTGACAATGATGAAGCACGCGAACTGCTGGCCGCCAGCTATGACCAGATGGGTTATCAGGCAGAGTCCGGACCATGGCGCGACGTGTATTTAACCGGCGCACTGGAATTACGTCACGGCACACCGGAAAGCGGGATTAATATCGCCACCATGCGTGACATGTTGTTGCTGACACCAATCGAAAACTTTTTCGATACGCTGGCGGTACGTCTGAAAGCTGAGGATGCCGAAGACAAACAGCTGAGTGTGACCATTCACTTTACCGATATGAATGAAAGCTACCGCCTGTGGATTGAAAATGCAGTACTGCACCATAAACCACTGACCGCTGCAGACCCGGCAGCCGATGCTACCCTGAATCTGACGCACGAATTGTTTGTGAATATTCTGATTGGCGAGGCAGGACTGAAAGACACTCTGTTCTCGGATGATTTATCCGTCGACGGCAGCCGTCTGGATCTGGTGCGCTTTTTCTCATTGTTTGAAAAGCCGGTAACATCCTTCCCGATTGTCGTGCCTGCCAGCTGATAACTTAAGTCAGCCTTAGCCATCCAGGCTCATTCCACCACCAGACAGCAGCGTTAATCGCTGCTGTTCTGGCGGCTACGGTACTGACCCGGTGCCATGCCATACCAGCGTTGAAATGCCTTACTGAAATTAGCACTGTCGCTGAACCCTAAACGCAGTGACAGTTCGGTAATGGAACAGGTGCTGCTAGCCAGATAATAAACGGCCAGTTCTGCACGGACATCATTCATTAACTGACGGAAGCTGGTGTCTTCCTGCTGCAGATGACGACGCAGTGAACGCTCACTGCTGTTCAGCAGAGTCGCTACTTCAGCCAGTGATGGCTCACCCTGTTCCAGCATCGCCTGCAGGGTGTTACGTACCCGCTCGCGCCAGCTTAAGGCGTTCATTTTCTGCAGATAGGATTTCACCTGCGCTTCATTGGCCACTGCCAGTTGCTGATCACCGGCCATATCACTTTTATTCAGAGTGGCACGATCAAACCACAGGCAGTTGGTAGCCTGAGCAAAGGCTGGCGTCAGCTGAAAACACTGTTGCCACGGCGATACATCCAACGGCTGCTGACGCATCAGGTCTACGGCCAGCAGTGTTGTTTCAACACCGGTTAACTGTCGGGAAAACACCATCAGCGTGGAAAAAAATCCGTCCACAGACATCGGGCTGATGGGTACACCGGCCAGAGGGTCGACAGCAAAACCGACCCGGTCGGGCTGGTAAATTACGCGAATATTAACCGAGTCGGAAATCATCGCATGGTAGCGCCCGAGCTTATCAATCACCGCCCCCATATTGTCACTGGTCAGCATCAGCAAACCCAGCGCGCGAAAATGCATAGGCTGCACATAACGTGAAACCTTAAGGCCAAAGGCAGAATCTGCCGTTGCCATTTCCACCAGTTGCCAGAAGCGGGTCATGGTTGCAATAGGTATACGCGCTTCCGGTTCTTTTTCCAGTTGCGTGAGGTTGAGCCCTACCTCAGCGAGCAAAGGTTGTGGATCAACTGCACTGGCACGCAACGCCTTGCAGATCGCCAGCGACCAGGCGGCTATGGTAGTAGGCTGCTGATTCATGCGTGCTCCCGCAGAAAACTGCAGATGGCCGCCGTCACCGCAGAGGGTGCTTCCAGCTGCGGGTAATGGCCAACCCCGGCCAGCGATACAATATTCTTATCCGTCACCAGCTCGCGATAACGATGCACCATGTGCTTGCCGGAGATAGGATCGTCGGCACCGTTAATCAACTGCAATGGCAGCAACGTATGAGCCAGCGCATTCACCCAGCGATCGCGATAACGTCGGCGCTCCTGCATATAGCGAATCAGCTTGTGCATCACGCGCGATCCCTGATTAAAGCAATGCAGTTGCCATAAGCCACTGAGTTCTTCCATAGCAAGCGGTTGTTTGCAGATATGGGCGAAGGTTTTATGCAGCTTTTTTTCAGTGAAAAAGCGGGCAAAGACGAAGCCCAGCGGGCTGATTAATAATTTCTGTGCCAGCACCGGACGGTGAGTTTCGGGAAACAGACCACCATTCAGTAACTGCACGCTGAGCAATGTCAGCAACGATGTTTCAGTCTGCCGCGCCAGCAGTTCCTGCGCTACCGTATCGCCATAATCATGGGCTACCAGATGGCAATGCGTAATACCCTGAGCCGACAACAAAGCTTCAAACATATCGGCCTGCAGCTTTATCGAATAGTCCCTTGCCGGTGATTTATCACTGAAACCAAAGCCCGGCATATCGGCGGTAATAACATAATATTTTTCCGCCAGAGGCTGCCACTGATGACGCCAGTCCCAGCTGGCGCTGGGAAAGCCGTGAATCAGAAGCACTACCGGGTTTTTCGGGTTGCCTGCCGTTTGCCAGAACACCTGACGCCCGTGAAAATCAAAGTAACGTCCCTGTTGCTGCCATTGACTCAGCGATGGTGCCACGTAGCCATCCGCGGACTGACGGGCATTACTTGGCATAGGGGGCATTAATCCGGTCGAGTCGACGCAGAAGTCCCGGCCAGGCCAGCTGGCCGCCAGCATTGCGGGTTACCTGCTGAGCGGCTTGCTGAATTCCGTCAACAATCGTCTGCGGAACCTGAATCAGAGGCTGCCCGGTACTTTGAGCCAACAGCTGAATTTCGCAGGCACGCTGCAGAATAAACATATTGAGAAATGCGTCGGCTACATTACCTGCACAGGTTAACAGGCCATGATTGCGCAGAATCATAAACTGGGTCTGACCGAGGTCAGCCACCAAGCGTACTTTCTCTTCCGGGTTCAGAGCCACCCCTTCATAATCGTGGTAGCTGAGGCCCGACAAAGGGAACAGCGATTGTTGTGACAGCGGCTGCAGCCCATCCTCCAGCGCCGATACGGCGACCCCTTCGCGGGTATGCAGGTGAATAACACACAAAGCATCTTCACGTGCTTCGTGCACTGCACTGTGGATAGTAAAACCAGCAGGATTGATGTCGTACTCTGAATCCATCACCTTGTTGCCCTGCAAGTCGACTTTAACCAGACTCGAAGCGCTGACTTCGTCGAACATAAGTCCGTAGGGATTAATCAGAAAATGGTGCTCCGGACCGGGGACTCGGGCAGAAATATGGGTAAAAATCAGGTCATCCCACCCGTAATGGGCAACCAGGTTGTAGCAGGCCGCAAGGTCTTTGCGCATTTGCCATTCTTCAGCCGAAACACTGGCTTTAACGTTCGCCATCCGATGTCCTCTTTCTTATTTTTGTCTGCTTGTCACACCATATCAGGCTGGTGCTGTTTTTCTGCAAATTTTCGTAACGTCGCTAGTCGCGTTTTTCTGCTTCGTTGTCTTTCAGCACCAGGGTTGGTAAGCGCAGTATGTAAATACTTACCCCTGTGCCAATTAAAGGCAAAATGATTTTAATAGCGGTACGATCGGTGAGTACAAACGCGGTAAGCAGCATGGTCGCCCACATAATAATCAGGGTATAAACCTTGGCTTTACGTGGCATACCTTTACCGTCGAGATAATAAATAACGTACTGACCGAGACGCGGATGTTCAATCAGCCAGTGGTAAAATTTTGGCGAAGTGCGGATAAAACAAGCAGCCGCCAGCAGCAGAAATGGCGTGGTCGGCAGTACCGGCAGAAAAATACCGGCAACGCCGAGAGCAACACTCAGCCAACCACAGGAAAATACCAGCATCCGGATCAGAGGCTGGCGAATAACGGCACGTTCAGCGATGTTAGGTTCCTGCATATCTGACGTCATAACGGGTCCGACGCGGTTGGGCTTTCTTTATTCTGGCTGTGTGCGAGCAGAAATTCCACAAAGGTACGATTCGCCACAGACAGGTAGCCGCCACGCCGCCAGGCAATAGAGAGATCCAGCCACACCGGCTGGGTAAAAGGCACTGCCACCAGCTGTGGATCGTCTCGAATCACCATGGGGAGCAAGGTGGTAATGGCAAAACCCTGCTTCACAATCTGGCGAATCAGCGCCAGCAGGTTGGTCTCGAAACCGATATTGGCCTGTAGTCCGTGTTCTGCACACAGTCGGTCAATCACTTCGCGGTGAAAATAGCCCTGCTTGAATAACACCAGCTCTTCGTCGAAGAACTCGTCAAAGCGGATAGCCTTACGCTGAGCAAGCGCGTGATCGTCCGGCACAATGGCCATCATCTGATCGCGCAGAAAACAGCGGCTTTCCAGTTCTGCCGGCGGTGCATCGGCCACCACCACACCAATATCGATTTCCCCTTCCATGATCATGCGCTGAATGGCCCGGGTGCCGGCCTCCACCACTGACAGGCGAACACCGGGGTAGCGCTCACGAAAGGCCATCAGAATCGGTGGGAAGTAATACGAGCCGAGCATATTGGAAATACCGATACGCACCTCGCCCTGCTGCAGGCCATGCAATTCATGCATCGCCAGTTCGGCGTCAGCCACCCCCTGCAGAATCTGACGTGCGTGCGGTAACAGCACAAGGCCTTCGTCGGTCAGCGTCACGCGGCGTTCGTTACGATGAAACAGTGTCAGCCCCAGCTCATCCTCCAGCTTTCTGACCGCCATGCTCACCGCCGGCTGGGCGGTATGCAGCTGCTGAGCGGCCGCGGTAAAGCTGCCCTGCTCCGCCACGGCGAGAAAGTAACGTAAGGCTCTCAGGTCCATATTCGTCTCCTGCAATATAGCGCGACCCAAGGCATAACAATATCTTATAGATAAGATAACAACTATATATTTTCCTGATCTGGTTACTGGTGCCAGACTTAGTCAGATAATCCTTTTCAGACCCTCAGCATGATCGAAACCCGTACCGCCGCCTTCTGGCGTGCCACCCTCGCCCTGAGCCTGGGTTCTTTTATTATTTTTGCCAATGTCTACGTTACTCAGCCACTGCTGCCGATGCTGGCGCAGAACTTTTCTGTTTCGGCGTTAGAGGCTGGCTGGAGTTTTACCGTAACGACCCTGATGCTGGGTTTGTCGTTGCTGATTTATGGCCCGCTATCGGACGCTCTGGGTCGACGTCCTATCATGCTGATCAGTATGGCTGGCGCGACGCTGGTCACCATTGCCCTCTCCTTTACCGAAAGCTTCTCCAGCCTGTTGATTCTTCGTGCAGTGCAGGGATTACTGCTCGGCGGCCTGCCCGCCATTGCCATTGCTTACATGGGCGATGAGTTCAGCAAAAGAGCGGTACTGGTAGCCGTCGGCTTCTACATCAGCGCCAACAGTCTGGGTGGGATTGGTGGACGTGTTATTGGTGGTTTGATGGGTGATATTGCCGGCTGGCAGAGTGCCTTTCAGTTTATGGCAGTGATGAGCATCGCCCTGTTTGCGTTATTTGCCTGGGCCCTGCCGCCATCACAGCATTTTGTCAGCAAGCCGTTACATCCCCGACAGATGGTGCACGACCTGCTCAGTCATCTGCGCAATCCGCTATTGCTGCTGGCTTACTTAATCGGTGGTTTTAATTTCTTTATTTTTGTTAACCAGTACAGCTACGTCACCTTTGTCCTGGCCGATGCGCCTTATCAGTTGCCGCCAACTCTGCTGGGTATGCTGTTTCTCACGTATCTGAGCGGTACAGTTGGCTCGGCGCTGTCGGGAAAAGTCGCGCAGAGTATCTCCCAACCCATGTGCATGGTACTGGGTATTGTGATTCTTATGCTGGGCTCATTGCTGACCCTGATGCCGGGACTGGGATTTATTATCTGCGGATTATTTATCAACAGCTTCGGCTTTTTCTTCGCCCATTCCAGCGCCAGCAGCTGGGTCAGCCATCAGGCTAAACAGGCAAGAGCCAGTGCGTCATCCCTGTATCTGGTGTTCTATTATACAGGCGCCAGCAGTGGCGGTTTTTATCTGCATTATTTCTGGGACTGGCAGCAATGGGCCGGGGTCATTGCCGGCTCTCTGCTGATTCTGGGCGCCACCCTGCTGATGGCGCTGCGACTGGAATATTATGCGCGTCAGGTTATTTCAGACGCACACGGTACTGGTAGGTAAATTGCGGTTGTAACGTACCCAGCTGCGGCATCATGCTGCCCTCAAGGCTGAGGCGGAAGTGCGTGACGCCAGCAGTGTAGCCATCGCCATCGGCTGTTGGCGCACAGGTAAAGGTCGCGCCATCGTCACAGGATAAGGTTAATCCGCCGGGATAACTGAAGGTCACACCGCTGCTCTGTACACCAGAACCATCGGTGAAGCTCACCGGTGATGACGAACCATCACCGATATAGAAATCGGCACTGTCAGCTACCGCCTGTGTCACCACCGTGGTATCAGTATCAGAATTCAGTGACCCCTGATTTTCAGCCAGCACACTGTATTCAAGCACCGCACCCGGAATGGCTTTAGGAGAGGACGTGCCATTAATCGGATCAGAAATAATCGTCAGTGACGGTGTCAGCTGCAGGTCGAAAACACCATCACACTGCACAAAATTCGATGCTGGAATAATACTGTAGCTACCGGAAGTGCCCTGACGCCAGTAAGCGGTATAACTGTCTCCGCCCTCAAATTCCTGATGGCGGAATTCAAAGCGATGATAGCCCCGGGCAAGACCCAGAGTGACACCATTCGTCGCGCCAGTCGCAGCGCCGTGACCACCATACCAGGACACGCTGACCACGCCATTCAGCAGAATCTCGAGGGCATCGTCGCCATTGACTGCCAGGCCCCAGTCTCCATCGGAGGGGATGTACAGATAACCTTCCATCAGCGTCAGGTAATATTCGTCAGCACGATCATCAAATGGATTACCACTGCCATTCACGTTATCTCTGAGGGTCTGGCCGTCGAGATAGGTTTCATTGGCAAAGGTATCAACCATCTGCTGATATTCAGTAGCGTTATCCGGATAATCGACGGAACTGGTTGTGGTATCAAAAAAACGTGCCCACAAACCACCATCCGGTGATGAACAACCAGCCCCAGAGGGCAAGGCCAGTGTCCGTACAGGAACAGACGCAGAAACCTGATTGTTATTCAGGTTGCTGTCGTACTGCGGCCCGGATACCTGCGCGTTGTAGCTGAAAACCTGACCATCACTTCCAGCAGGCGGCAACGCTGACAGTAGCAACGTGTTGAATGCTGATCCGGAAGCAATTACCTCTGAATAGGTACAGTTTGCAGTGCCTGCACTAAAGGAACAATTCCAGGGTGAACTACCAATCTGGCTGATCTGGAAATTCCCCCCCAGAAACAACGTCAGTGAGGTATCCGGCTGTGTCGCATCCTGGCCATTATTGACAACGTTCAGGCTAATATCGCGGCCACTACCTGTCACCCACATTGACGGAGCCTGTACACTCAGCCCCAGTTCCGCACTACAACTTTGATGTGCACCAAAAGTAACCGACGGCTCAGAAATCGGACAACTGTATGAACGAATATCAATGTTTGAGGTGCTGAACGCGCGCCAGTTTCCATTGCTGGTTGTTCGGGCACAGCGCCAGTCGCTGGAGGTCGGTCGGCAGAATTGTGCCGTGATACCACCATCATTGCCCCCTTCAGAGCCTATGATTTCAATTTTATGGTAACCCGCTGCAAGCGTTCGCGTGCCATACAGTACATCCTGATGGCTCCAGTTACCTTCCCACCAGAGATCATTTGTCCAGTCTTCGTCCACCAGCTGACCGTCCACATAGAGACCGCCGCCACGACCGAAATCTGCTCCGTAACGGAATGACCACACACCGGCTTCACCCGGTTTTACTTCAAAGTAACTCTGCGAATAAGCAACAATATTGGTGCTGCTTCCATTGCCATTATTGAAGGTGCAGTGGTTGGTAATGTTGGTAAAGTTATTGATAAAAGTACAACCATAAAGGTTGCTGCTATCGGTACTGTTGTTAAAGGCTGCAATGCCCTGCGCTTTATTACCGGGATTGACAGTTGAATTACGGGTATGAAAACGAATACCAGCTTTATCAAATACGGGGGGTACCTGAGCCAGAGGGGAGGCTTCGGTTTTACCGTAATACAAATAAATCTTGCGGCTGCTATTGGCGGGTAAACTGGCTAATTTGATCCAGACTTCTGCGCTTTTGGTCTGTGCATTCCAGTTATCAATGTAATAAGGAATTTCTGTTGTATCGTCCTGATCGAGGATACGCAGATCATTGCCGCCGGATGTCCAGTTATATGATGGGTGAAGTTCACTGCCGTCAAGACGTAGCAAAATCTGATAATTGGTCAGTGTTGAGCCGGAGTTCTCACTCAGGGTAATTTCTGTACGATAAGGCCAGTCGCATAGAAGTCCCGCGTAAGAGCTGTTCGCAGCAATCATTACGAACCAAAGCAGAAAGCGCATCATAGTGTCCTTTATTGAGATGAGCGCATTGTACTGTAAAAGACGAAGAACGACTGCTGCTGTATTTTGTCCATCCTGGCCTTTTTTTGTCAAAAAGACTCATATCGCAGTCCGCTGCCCTTCCCGCCAAGGCCTCAGAAACGGCGACTGAAGCGACGACGGTATTCGGTCGGAGTAAGACCCGTTTTTTTACGGAATAACCGTCGGAATGAGCTGGCATCTTCATAACCGACATCGTTCATCACCACATCCACGGTACGATCCGTTTCTTCCAGCAGCTTTTGCGCCGCTTCAATACGAATAGATTGCACGTAAGTATTCGGCGGCATATCCAGCGCCGCATTAAAACGACGAATTAACGTGCGTTTAGAAACACTGAAGCGGTCGGCCAGTTCATCCACCGTAAAGTCTTCAGCGTAATGTTCTTCCAGCCAGACCTGCACCTGTTTGACCAGATCGTCTTTATGGGGCTTGGCCAGACGCATCAGCGAATAGGACAGCTGGCTGTCGCGGCGGTAATCGATGACAAACGCCTTGGCTGTCTGAATAGCGGTTTCAAAACCGTAGCTGCGCTCAATCATGTGCAGCCCCAGATCAAACCAGGCCAGGCCACCACCAGCGCAATAAATGTTGTCGCTGCGGGTAATCAGCTGATCGGCTTTCAGATCAACCCCGGGGTAGCGTTGCTCGAACAGCTCCTTAAAACCCCAGTGGGTGGTAGCAACACGACCATCAAGAATACCCGACTCTGCCAGCAGGAAGTTGCCGGTACAGTTACCGGCAATGGTGCAGCCACTGGCGTGTGCACGGCGTAATAACTCCAGCAGTTGCGGATTGGCATCCACCACATCTTCCACCGGTCCGCCGACGGTTGGAATCACAATGGCATCAACGTCTTTCACTTCGTCATAGCTCATATGAGCCATCAACTGTATGCCGTTGATGCAGCGGATAACGCCCCCATCCGGGCTGGCGATACGAACATTAAACAGGCGCTGCAGTTCCTGTCCCTGAATCCGGTTCCAGGTAACACCAGCCAGACCAAACAGGTCAGCCACGCCGGTCATGGCCGACGACAGGGCCTTATCGAAGCCGACAATTACAATATTGAGCATTTCCGCCACGCAGCACCTCGTTGTGTCACATTTCGCATCAAGTGTGGCTATATTGACGATTAACGAACGGCATGACAAGCCTGATACTGGTTAAAAGAGACAAATCCGGAGACCGACTGTGGCCCATCTGATGAACAACAAAGACCTCGAATTCCTGCTGTATCAGGTATTTGAGGCAGAGAAACTGACTGATATCGCCCACTATCAGGATCATGACCGAACCACCTTCGACGGTATCCTCAACACCGCTGAGCGTATTGCCACCGACTACTTTGAGCCACATAACGCCAAGGCCGATGAACACGAGCCGCAATTCGACGGCGAAAAAGTCACCACCATTGCCGAAGTAAAAGATGCCTGGCAGCACTTTGCCAATTCCGGTCTGCTGTCGGCGCGTCACAGTTTTGAAGATGGTGGTATGCAGCTGCCGGCGCTGATTCATATGGCCGCCAACACCTATTTTATGTCGGCCAACCCATCAACGGCTGGCTACCCGTTTCTGACCACGGCAGCGGCGAATGTTATTCATGCCTTCGGCACCGCAGAACAGAAAGCGACTTTCCTGCCACACATGTTCAGCGGCCGTTTCTCCGGCACCATGGCACTGACCGAGCCGGATGTCGGTTCGTCTCTGGGCGATCTGAACACCAAAGCCAGCCCGGCGGATGACGGCAGCTACCGCATCAAAGGCCAGAAGATGTTTATCTCGGGTGGCGACCAGGACATCACCGAAAACATCGTGCATCTGGTACTGGCCCGCATCGAAGGTGCTGACAAAGGCGTAAAAGGCATTTCACTGTTTATTGTGCCGAAATTCATTACCAACCCGGATGGTAGCCTGGCGAATCGTAACGATGTGCAACTGGCCGGTCTGCTGCACAAGATGGGTTATCGCGGTACCACGTCTACCGTTCTGAGCTTTGGTGAAAAAGACAGCTGCGTCGGTTATTTAATCGGTGAGGCCGGTAAAGGCCTGATGTACATGTTCAAGATGATGAACGAAGCACGTATTGGCGTAGGCCTGGGTGCCGCCATGATCGGCTACCGCGGCTACCTGGAATCACTGGATTATGCCCGCAATCGTCCTCAGGGCAGAAAACCAACGGAAAAAGACCCACTCAGCAAACCCGTTAATATTGTCGAGCACGCCGATGTACGCCGTATGTTACTGGCACAGAAATCCTACGTCGAAGGCTCACTGGCGGTGTGTCTGCTGGCCGCACGTCTGGTCGATGAACAGGAAGCCGGCGGCAACGAAGACAGCGGTATTCTGCTCGATCTGCTGACGCCGGTGGTGAAATCCTTCCCGTCCTATTACGGCCCGCGTGCCAACGATTTAGCCATTCAGGTTCTCGGCGGCTCTGGCTATATCCGCGAATACCCGGTTGAACAGTGCTACCGCGATAACCGCCTGAATCCGATTCACGAAGGCACCCACGGTATCCAGTCACTGGATCTGTTAGGTCGTAAGCTGTGGCAACACAATGGCAAAGGTCTGAAATTATTAATGGCGCGCATTCACGCGACGCTGGCCTCTGCCGCACAAAAAGAAGAGCTGGCAGGTCTGGTGGGCGAATATCAGACGCAATTAAAAACCGTACAGGAAACAACGCTGCTGCTTGGCGGTGCCTTACAGAAAGGTCAGGTTGATGAAGCGCTGTCCAATGCAGCCCTGTACCTGGACATGATGGGCAAAGCCGTCATTGGCTGGCTGTGGATCGAAATGGCAGATAAAGCGCTGACCGCATTCGGCCAGGCTGACAGCGCCGATGACCAGGCCTTCCTCGCCGGAAAATTACAGGCAGCGCAGTATTTCGTGCGCTGGGAAATGCCGGAAATCCAGCATCAGGCACGTCTGCTGCAAAGCTTTGACCGCACCTGTCTGGATATGAAAAACGACTGGTTCTGAGCAGGAGAAAACCATGAGCGAAAAAGTATTAATTGAAGCCAGCGAACACATCCTGACCATTACCTTTAATCGTCCGGAAAAAATGAACGCCCTCGACCCCGAAAGTTTTTATCTGCTGGCCCAGGCACTGTATCGTCTGCAGCACGATGACGATTTACGCGTTGGCGTAATTCAGGCAAACGGCAAGCATTTTACCGCCGGGCTGGAACTGGAAAAATGGGCACCAATTTTTGCCAAAGGCAGCGTGCCGGAACTGCCGCCAGAGCATCTGGACCCGTATGGCATTAATGGTGCGCGCCTGACCAAACCCCTTATTATGGCCGTACAGGGCATCTGTTATACCTCGGGCCTGGAACTGCTGCTCAATACTGATATTCGCGTAGCTACTCCGGAAGCACGCTTTGCGCAGCTTGAAGTACAGCGTGGTATCTATCCGTGTGGCGGCGGCACCGTGCGTTTACCGGAAGAAATTGGCTGGGCACGGGCCCAACGCTACCTGCTCACGGGTGACGAATTCAGCGGCCAGCAGGCATTTGACTGGGGCATGATTACCGAATTGAGCGATGCTGATCATGTACAGCAACGAGCGCGGGAATTAGCCCATAAAGTTGCAGCGGCCGCACCACTGGGTGTAAAAGCCGCGCTGAAGTCATCCAAAACTGCACGTATGAATGGCGACAAAGCCGCCTTACAGACAGTGTTTGATGATATGCCAGCGGTGATGACCAGCGCCGATGCACGTGAAGGCGTGCAGTCCTTTCTCGAACGTCGCCCGGCAGTTTTTCAGGGAAAGTAAGCCGATTCATTCGACAGCACGACAAGGTCTACTAAGCTTAAGAAGCACACTCTCCCGCCTGCAAGCCCAGTGATTTGCAGGCGGGCACTTTGTAAGCTGCCATTTCCATTCTGAAATTCCTTCGCCTTACAGCAGCTGACATATCACAAACCTCATGCCCCCAGCGATACTCACATTACGACCATACCCTTAACCAGCGTCCGCTTGATGGCCAGCTTAGTAGTAAGCTAAGGCATTAAAATCTTTACAGCCTACCTGCGTCCCAGCGCCCCATGCGGTAAAAACTGAGAAGTTTATCAGCTAAATCGATAAACCGTTCGAGTAAAGCCAGGTTAAGCCACCATCTGACATTCCGGTCATTCAGTGTCTGAACAGGCCATATTTTCAAGACTGGCATGCAGTTCGCTGTACAGTTTCTATACTCAATCTTAAGTATGTGTATAGCTTCCGGAGCCGCTGATGAAAGCGCTACCTCTTAAGACCAAGCTGATCGCCCTGATTCTGGGGATGATTATTCTGATCGCCGTTGTTCTTACTCTGCAAACCTACCGTGGCATTACTTCGTTAAGTGACGAGCTCAGCGACCAGACAGCCGTCAGTCTGCGTGAATCTGCAGTCAATCGTCTGAAAACCAGTGCCCACGCTTTCGGCGAGGAAGTGCGCGGCTTTATTAATGGTGCGTACCGGGTACCGATGGCGATGGCGCGAGTAATTCAGGGCAGTATCGACTCGGGCGAAGAACCAATGATGTCGCGTGAAGAAATCAGTGAGTTATCAGGTGATCTGCTACGTGCGAACCCGGATATCAGTTCCAGTTATGCTCAGTTTGAAGTTAACGGCTACGACAACCTCGACCAGATCCTGACTGGTGATGACTCCCGTATTGAAACCTCAGGTGCAACCGGCTCCCTTGAAATTTACTGGGTGCGCGAGTCTGACGGCAGTGTCGAACAGCAAAAAGTTGAAGACCCGGAAGAAAAGTATCTGACTGGCCTCAATGAATTTGGGATTCGCGAATCGGAATGGTATCTGTGCGCACGGGATACGAAAAAGCCCTGCCTTATGGAGCCCTACCTTTACGAAATTGAGCCCGGTTACAGTGAGATGATGACCAGCCTGACCGCGCCGATCGTAATTAACGGAAAGTTTCGCGGCATAGCCGGTGTTGATGTCAACTTACCTATTTTTCAGAAACTGACAGAGACCGCCAGTAAGAACCTGTTTGATGGCCAGGCAAAAGTCACGCTGTTAAGCGATATGGGATTGATTGTCGCTTCAAGTCACTACAAGGAAAAATCCGGACGTCCGTTGAAAGAAGTGCATAAGGACATTGCCGATACCCTGCTGAAACTGCCGGATAACGACTCACTGACAGAAATTGATGGCAATATTTACGTCTCTCACGCGCTGAATATCACCGCGTCGGGTTCTCGCTGGGCATTTCTGATCGAACTACCAACGGCGGTCGCGCTACAGGCTCTTTACCATCAGCAGCAGGTCATTGAAGATGCGAAAAATGCCGTGGTGGGCCAGCAGATTCTCGTTACGCTGATCCTGCTCGCAGCAGCACTGGTTATTACCACAATGTTTATTCGCTCGATTACCAGTCCGCTGCAAAAACTGAACAGTCAGGTTGGCCAGTTAGCCAGTAGTCATGGTGATCTGACCCAGAGCCTCAAGCTTGATACCCACGCAGAACTGATTGAACTGAGCGGCGGCTTTAACGCCTTTATTGGCAAGCTGCGCGACATGATTAATGCACTGAAAACCGTCAGTGATTCGGTACGCAGTATGTCCGGTGACAACAAGCGCATCAGTGAGAAAACCCGGGAAAACACTGACTCGCAACAGTATGAAATGGACAACGTAGTAACAGCCACAGAAGAAATGTCTGCCACCGCTCAGGAAGTATCCCGCATTGCCGCCGATGCAGCCGGCAAAGCGAAAGATATTCACAGTACTGTGATTTCCTCGCAGAAAACGCTGTCAGATGCTGCAGGCAGCGTACAGCAGCTGACTGGCGCCATGAAATCGGCAAACGATTCCATTTCCAAAGTGGCCTCTCGCTCAGATGCCATTAACGGCATTCTGCTGGTAATTCGTAACGTTGCAGAGCAAACAAACCTGCTGGCACTGAATGCGGCGATTGAAGCGGCCCGTGCGGGTGAACAAGGCCGTGGCTTTGCTGTGGTTGCCGACGAAGTTCGCACACTGGCGTCCAAGACTCAGGAGTCCACGGCTGAAATTGATGCGCTGATATCCAGCCTGCAGGACGAAGTGAAAACTGCGGTAGGCATTATCGAGGAAGGCAGTGAACGCGCCGAAGGTGCGATGAATTCAACCCGCTACGCCAACGAGTCTCTGCACTCGGTCGTGGAATCTATTGGGGGCATTGCCGACCATATTCACCAGGTGGCGACTGCAGCTGAAGAACAGAGTTCAGTCAGTAATGAAATTACCCGAACGCTCACTGTGATTGGTCAGGCAACACAAACCCTGGCGGAACTGGCGCAGGAAGCCAGTTCAGGTAGCAATGCGCTATCGGGTCAGGTTGATATTCTGGATGCGCAGTTAAATCAACTGAATACCTGAGCCTGCGTTAACCCGCCTCAGACCAGCCCCTGCCCGACCTCTGTGGTTTCACAGGGCCGGGCTCGTCATTGTCTGTCCAGATACTGGCCAGGTAAGTCTCAATCGCCCGATCAACTTTCTGTTGCAGGCCTGGCATGCCTTTGTTGCCAAAGATCCGATTAAACTCAAATACGTAAGGCCTGTGGCCAACCATGGCGATATCAAACCCACCGTGGTCGATATCCAGTGCCAGCGCCAGTCGTTCAACCAGCGCAACGGCTTCAACCGGTAGGATGCCCATCTCCGCCTGACCGCCTTTTGACACGTTATTATAAAAGCCCTGCTCTGCCTGAATACGCCAGTAGCCGCCGACAACCTGCTTACCGACCCAGACGATGCGCAGATCACGGTCTATGGGCAGGTATTCCTGTGCATAAATGACTGGCGTCTTCGCCAGATAGCGATTCCAGTCTGAGCGGTTTTCTATCAGGTAAACGCCGTCGCCCATGCTACTGCGTGGAATTTTTGCCACGAAGGGCAACGGCATGTCATCCCAGACTCGCTCTGCGGCATAGGGGGTGTTGGCATCAATGATTGTCCAGGGTACCGCATCGGCTGCAATACTCTGAAAACAGCGAGTCATTTCGACCTTATCATGGCCGATGTAGTAACTCGCCGGGCTGGGAAAGATGCGCTTTTTTAAGCCATACAGCAGCGCGTTCACCTGCCAGTATTGCGGAAATAAAATACCATCGGCAGCGATCAGCCGGTCAAGGTGGTTGTTCATCAACTCAGGCTTGATGTATTCGGTACGGGCGTAACTCAGTGTCCGGTACGGATCAAAAGTAATCAGCTGCATGGCAGATAGCTGGCATAAAAAAGACCGCTCATATTAATGAGCGGCCTTGCGGTCTACAGCGAAATTTTCTGCACGTGACGATCAGAAATGCTCAGAATTTGAACCGTTGGGTATACCCCAGCAGCACCTTGGCGGTTTTGCCCAGTTTTTCCGCCGCTTCATCCGCCGAACGTGAACGCTCTTTGGTTTGTTCGGTTAGGTGGTTTACCTGAATCAGGTTACGGTCCATCTCTTTCACCACCAGGCTCTGCTCTTCGGTGGCGCTGGCAATCTGATGGGTCATATCGGTAATGGTGATCACCGAACCGGTAATCTGCTGCAGTGCCTCACCGGCTTTATCCGCTTCCTGCACGCTGTAGTTAGCCTGTTTCACGCCACTTTCCATGCTGGTTACCGCACTGGACGAGCTTTGCTGCAAGCGGTCGATCAGGGTTTTGATTTCCGAGGTCGATTGCTGGGTACGCGCCGCCAGAGTCCGTACTTCATCGGCGACCACCGCAAACCCACGGCCTTGCTCACCGGCACGTGCGGCCTCAATGGCAGCGTTCAGGGCCAGCAGGTTGGTTTGTTCGGCAATGGCCTGAATGGTGTCGAGAATGGCACCAATATTCACACTTTCCTGACGCACGTTGGCGATCACGCCGGATGCCTCATCAACACCGGTGGCGAGTTTGCGAATGGAGTCAATCACCGTACGCACCGTGCTCTGGCCGGTTTCTGCAAAGCGCTGCGACTCGCCGGTGGCTTCCGAGGTATTCTGCGCATGCTGGGCCACTTCGGTAATGGTGGCAGCCATTTCGTTCATGGCGGTCGCCAGCTGATCAATTTCCATAGCCTGCTTCTGCAGATCCATATTGGTCTGAGCCGTGCTTTCCGCCACCACATCGGCTTCTTGGGCCAGTGTCTGGGCTGAGTCTACCAACCCATGAATCAGTTCACTGAGCTGAATCTGCATCTGGTTAAAGGCTTCGCTGGCCTGTCCGACCTCATCACGGGATTCAATCCGCATCGGCGCCATGGTCAGGTCACCACTGGCGATCTGCTCGGCTTTTTTCTTCAGAGCATACAGAGGACGGGAAATCAGCATACTGAGCAGGATCGCCAGACCCAGTGCCAGCACCGCAGTAATGCCGGTCGCAACCCACACCACCACACTGGCACGCTCTGAAGCCGCCTCCGACTCGGCAATATAAATAGCCTGCTGTTCCTGCAATAAGGTACGCACGGTATTAAACGCTGCGCGCATATCGCTTAAGTGACGCATGGTTTTATTGTCGTATACCGACAGCGCGCTTTGCGGATTGGCCAATACTTCTCGCGCACTGGCGTGCAGGTCTTTGTGGGGCTGATCCAGACTGTCCAGCGCCCGCTTCAGTGCCGGCTTGGCATGGTGGTAGGCATCACTGGTACGGAACTGGTCATACCAGGTACCAAACTCACATTGGGTCGGATCCAGTTGGCCGGGAAACGGCCGGCTGAACATGATGCTGTTGGCCAGATTACTGGCCCACACCAGATGACCGATTTCCCGGTCAAACTGCAGCAGCGTCACCGCCATTTCTTCCCGTGCCTTACTTTCTGCCAGAGCCATGTTGCGTAATGACACAGAGATGGTCAGCGCCACCACCAGCATCAGAACGGCCAGAAGGCCAAAGCTGAACATTAATTTTTGACGAACCGACAACGAACCCAGAAATCTGGTCATGCAAACCTCACTGTTATGGAATCAGCAGCAGCTCCGATACCTTTTTACTCATAAAAGCGTATCTAGGGAGCCTCTGAATAACTCGGTGCCCGCTCTGAATGGCAGGAAAGTTCTGAATCACGAAGCCGGGTTGCAGGCATAGCGGGCTCTGGCAAAAACCGGCGACACCGAGTCAGGACTTTACTGCAATTCCCGCAGGGCGTGGCTTTCCGGCCCACATAGCGGTGTTGGCGAATTTGAAAAGGACTCGCCATTCTCTGCATTCGCCGCCTTGCTCTGCAGTCCGGAAAGACTCGCGCAGAGCTGTGCAGAGTTATTCAGAGGTTCCCTAGCTACCACTGTATTTTTAGTCCAGATGCGCCACCTTACCAAGAGGTTATCGGCCAATTGCACCATAACTTGATCTGCATCGGCGGTTATTTCCTGCCATCACAAGGCTTGTGAAAAAATGGCAGAAAAGCCGATAAAAAAAGGGGCAAACGCCCCTTTTAGTGAAAATAATGCAGCAATGTTCCGATCTGAATCAGGTCGGTTTTTTATAGCTTTTACGCAACTGTTTACGTGCCTTGTCCTGCTTGATCTTACGTTTGTTGGTAGTACGTTCCACCGCATCCGCACGTTTCTTACTGGAGTGACGGATGTCTTTCTTCTTCTCCGAGAACGGGTTATCGCCCTGGCGGAATTCCATACGAATCGGTGTACCTTTGATTTCCAGCACACGACGATAGGTATTGGCCAGGTAACGTTTATAGTCTTCCGGCAGTTCGTTGGCCATATTACCGTGAACCACGATAATCGGTGGGTTCGAGCCCCCCTGGTGCGCATAACGCAGTTTCGGACGACGATTACGTACCACCGGCGGCTGATGACTGGAGGTGGCGTCTTCAAGAATGCGGGTCAGCAGGTTGGTCTGCCATTTGGTCATGGAAGACTGGTAGGCCTGATCAACGGAGTCATACAGATGACCAACGCCGGTGCCATGCAGAGCCGAAATAAAATGCATATCAGCAAAGGTCAGGAAGTCGAAGCGACGGTCGATCTCGGTTTTCACCCGATCTTTGTCGTCCTGCGTCATGCCATCCCATTTGTTGATAGCAATCACCAGTGCCCGGCCGGAGTTCAGCACAAAGCTGAGCATGTGCAGATCCTGCTCGACGATACCGGTACGGGCATCGAGTACCAGAATACAGACGTGACAGTCCTGAATGGCCTGCAGGGTTTTAATAATCGAGAATTTTTCTGCCGCTTCGGAGATATTCTTACGACGACGAATACCAGCGGTATCAATCAGGGTGTACTCCTGACCGTGACGTTCGTATGGAATATAAATACTGTCTCGGGTAGTACCGGCCTCGTCGTACACCACCACGCGATCTTCACCGAGGAAACGGTTCACCAGTGTCGATTTGCCCACATTCGGGCGACCAACAACGGCAATCTTAATGCCTTTAACATCCAGTTCCTCGTGCACCGGCGCGTCTTCACCAGCCAGTTCACGGAAGTACTCTTCATCGTCTTTTGGCAGTTCGTCCATGACGTACTCAACCAGAGCAGTAACACCCCGGTTGTGTGCGGCAGCAATCGGCAGAGGCTCACCCATACCCAGCTCAAAGAACTCGCCCAGTACGATTTCCGGATTTTTACCGTCAATCTTGTTGGCTACCAGATAAGCACTTTTGCCACTACGACGCAGATGCTCGGCAATCATACGGTCGCCGTTGGTAATACCGGCATTCACATCAACCATAAAGAAGATGATGTCGGCATCCTGAATCGCCTGGTAACTCTGGCCAGCCATGGCCGCATCAATGCCCTCTTCCTCGCCAGAGATACCACCAGTATCAATGACGATAAACGGACGATCGCCAACCTTACCTTCACCAAACTTACGGTCGCGGGTCAGGCCGGCAATTTCTGCCACCAGCGCGTCACGGCTTTTGGTCAGGCGGTTAAAGAGTGTGGACTTACCCACATTCGGACGTCCGACCAGTGCAATCACAGGGACCATGATCAGGAAACCTCTTAATAAAAACGTTGAACGCCGCTACAGCGGCGCCCGGAAAATAGTATCGCGGTAACTGCCTGGGTTTCAGTCGGCTTCGACTGTCACCAGCATCAGTTCACCATAATTGGTATACACCAGCAGACCGTCATCGGTGGCCACCAGTGGACTGCGAACGCCCATGTCGCGACCGCGCAGCGCTTTCCAGTTTGCGCCTTCTGTCTGGTTAGGATAGTTCACATGCAATGGCTTTGGACGCAGTAAGCGACTGCCGACCAGTTCACCATCAACCTGATTCATCACGTACAGATAGCCTTCACGATCCGTTACCACCAGCCAGCTGCCATAGGTAACGACCTGGCCAAGACCACGTCCGCGCAGAGCCGTTTGCTTCCAGACAGGCGCACCGGAAACCTGATCGTATGCCTGAACGGAATCATCATCCAGCGTCAGGTACAGGTTGCCCAGCCCCATTGCCGGACTGGTGTAGGAAGAGCCTTCTTCTTCCCAGCGTGTTTCGCCGTTAATACTGACCGCGGCCAGTTTGCCGTGATAAGCGGCGGCGTAAATTACGCCGTTGTCCCACAGCGCAGAGCCGTCCACATCCACCAGGCGTTCCAGTTCAGAGCGGCCATCCGGCGTCGCCAGACGAGCATCCCAGCGTGGGATACCCAGCACTTTATCCAGCGCTACCAGTTTACCGGTGGCGAAACCGGTAACGACCAGCTGGTCGAGTACCAGTGGCGTGCCAGTGCCACGAACCGTCAGAACCGGCATGGCATTTTCGTAGGACCATGCCTGACGACCGTTACTGCGCTCATACGCGCTCACACGACCATCCACGGTGTGCACGAAAACCCGACCATTATCAAAGGCAGCCGGAGCCACGGCTTCACTGGTCAGGCGAGTAGTCCACAGGGTTTTGCCATTGTCGGCATTCAGGCAATGCAGAGCACCATCCAGTGTGGCAACGAACAGCTGGCCATTGTCTCCGCTGACCCCTGCCGTTATCGGCAGATCAAGACGAATGCTCCACTGACTGTCACCATCGTCGAGATCCCGGGCACTGACAGAGCCACTGGCATCGGCCATATACAGAGTGTCATCCACAACCAGCGGACGCAGTCGTTCATAACGCAGGCCTGAACCATCACCCAGTTTTTCGCGCCATTCAATTCCAATATCGGTGGTTTCCCGGATGTCCGGAAAACCGGGCTCATTCCCGTCAGCGGTTGATGACTCCGGCTGACTGGCACAGCCAGCCAGAAATGCGGTCAGCAGAGCAGGAACAAGGATATTTCGCATTATGCGTCTCCGGCCGCTGCCAGGTTATCTACTTTACGCTGCAGTAATTGCGTGCTCAGGCCCTGGGACTGTGCTGCATCCAGTGCGCGCTGATAAGCAGAACGTGCATCAGCCAGCTCACCTTTGCGGAACAGTGCATCACCTTTGGCTTCTTCAAACTGTACGGCGTACGCTTCAGCCGGCACGGTATTGACCAGTGCCAGTGCTTCGTCCAGCTTTTCCTGCTGAATCAGAACATTGGCCAGACGCGCCTGAGCGGTGTACTTAATCGGGCCTTCGTCTGCTTCTGCGATCAGCGCTTTCAGCTCAGCAGCTGCAGCATCGAAGTCACCGGCATCGGCAGCAAAACGCGCCAGGAACAGCGAACCGAATTCCGCGTAGGTAGAGCCTTTATAGTCAGACTTCAGTTGCTCTGCCATCGCCTGCATTTCAGTACGGGTGGCTTCGGTCTGCTGCGCGGCAGGCTGAGACGCCTGATCTACCAGCTGGGTGTACAGGTAGGAAGCCGCTTCACCAGCTTCCTGCTGCTGAGTCTGCCAGGTATTCCAGCCAAACCAGCCACCGGCAACGATAACAACGGAAACCAGCAGGCTTTTTCCGTTCTCATCCCACCACTTTTTCAGCATTTCTACCTGTTCTTCATCCGTACGTAATTCAGTCATGCGTCCACTTCCCCAAAAACGAGTGTGAGTAATCGGTTATTCAGAATGTTTTCTGCGCCAGCCAGTCATACAGCTCAGCAACAGGCATGGTGCTCTGTCCGTCTTCACCGCGCAGGTCTTTGACAGTCACAGTACCATTGGCGACTTCGTCTTCCCCCAGTAACAGGGCAAACTGAGCGCCGCTCTTATCGGCTTTTTTCATCTGGCTCTTGAAGCTGCCACCACCACAGTGGGTCTGAATACGCAGCCAGCTGTGCTCATCACGCAACTGGTCGGCCAGCAACAACGCAGATCGGGCACTGCCTTCGCCCACCGGACAAATATACACGTCGATGGTCTGCAGTACTTCTTCCGGAATCAGTTCCAGTGTTTCCAGCAGCAGAATCAGACGTTCAACGCCCATAGCAAAACCCACAGCCGGCGTTGATTTACCACCCAGCTGTTCCACCAGACCGTCGTAACGGCCACCGGCACAGACTGTGCCCTGAGAACCGAGCTTGTCGGTAACCCATTCAAAGACGGTTTTGCAGTAGTAATCGAGGCCACGCACCAGGCGCTGGTTGATTTCGTACTGCACACCAGCGGCATCCAGAATACTGCGCAGCAGATCAAAGTGCTCGCGGCTTTCGTCATCCAGATAGTCATGCAGCTGTGGCGCATCCGCCAGCAGCGCCTGAGTGTTCTGGTCTTTGCTGTCCAGTACACGCAGTGGGTTGGTTTCCAGACGGCGCTGGCTGTCTTCATCCAGCTGATCTTTACGCTCACCAAGGTATTCCACCAGCGCATCGCGGTAGTTAGCACGCGCTTCGTTGGAAGCCAGGGTATTCAGTTGCAGCGTTACCGCATCGGTCAGGCCCAGTTGTTTCCACAGACGTGCTGTCATCAGAATGACTTCGGCGTCGATATCGGCGGTAGCCATACCGAAGGTTTCCACGCCAATCTGGTAGAACTGACGGTAACGGCCCTTTTGCGGACGCTCGTGGCGGAACATCGGGCCGGTGTACCACAGACGCTGAGTCTGATTGTACAGCAGGCCATGCTCTTCACAGGCGCGCACACAACTGGCGGTACCTTCCGGACGCAGGGTCAGGCTGTCGCCATTACGGTCCTCGAAGGTATACATTTCTTTTTCAACGATATCGGTAACTTCACCGATGGAACGTTTGAACAGGTTGGTCTGCTCAACGATTGGCATACGGATTTCATCGTAACCGTAAGACGCCAGCGTCTCTTTTACCGTACCTTCGAGATACTGCCATACCGGGCTTTGTGCCGGCAGGATGTCGTTCATGCCACGGATGGCCTGGATTTTCTTTGCCATGTTGTCGTTCTGTTGTTCGTTCGTGTTATTGCTCAGACGTCGCTGGCAATCAGATTCTTACGTTCTTCTTCGAGGTTCGCCGCACGTTCGCGGATCATGCGCTCGAGATCATCAACCAGTGAGTCGTTGGTCAGCTTGCCCATTGGCTTGCCGTCGATGTACACCAGATTCGGCTGACCACCAGTCAGACCCAGATCCACTTCTTTCGCTTCACCCGGGCCATTCACCACACAACCAATCACGGCAACGCTCATGTCGGTACGAATATCTTCGACACGGGTTTCCAGCTCGTTCATGGTTTTAATCACATCAAAGTTCTGACGTGAACAACTCGGGCAGGCAATGAAGTTGATACCGCGCGAACGCAGTTTCAGCGATTTCAGCATATCCCAGCCGACTTTGACTTCTTCAACCGGATCCGCCGCCAGCGACACACGAATGGTATCGCCGATACCATCCCACAGCAGCAGGCCCAGGCCGATAGAGGATTTTACTGTACCGCCACGCAGACCACCGGCTTCGGTAATACCCAGATGCAATGGCTGATCAATCTGGCTGGAAATTTTGCGGTAAGCATCCACCGTCATAAAGATATCCGATGCTTTCAGGCTCAGTTTGAAGTCCTGGAAGTCGAGACGGTCGAGAATATCAATGTGACGCATGGCCGATTCGACCAGTGCATCCGGCGTTGGTTCGCCGTATTTCTTCTGCAGATCTTTTTCCAGCGACCCTGCATTCACGCCGATACGGATCGGAATGTTGCGCTCACGCGCCGCGTCCACCACCGCACGAACCCGGTCTTCACGGCCAATATTGCCCGGATTGATACGCAGACAGTCGACGCCCAGCTGTGCCACACGCAGGGCAATGCGGTAATCAAAATGGATGTCCGCCACCAGCGGTACTTCCACTTCCTTACGAATCTGACCGAAAGCTTCTGCTGCATCCATGGTCGGAACAGAGACACGTACGATATCCGCACCGGCATCCTGTGCACGACGAATCTGTGCAACGGTGGCGGCGATATCCGTGGTTTCGGTGTTGGTCATGGTCTGGATGGCGATCGGCGCATCGCCACCGACCGGCACGTTGCCTACCCAGATTTTACGGGTTTTACGGCGCTTAATCGGATTTTCAAAATGCATCGTTATTTGGCTCCGGACAGGGAGTCCTGGTACAGACGATATTCCGTGGATTCAGGGAAACGGCGCTTCAGTTCAGACGCCAGATCAATCGCCCGACGGGTGTTCTGAGTAATGGTTGCCAGTTTGATACCGAGCCACAGGCTGTGTGCCGTGTGCTGGGTTTGCTCACGCTGAACCAGACGGTCGAATCGTTCAAAATACTTGGCCGCTTCTTCGTAACGCTGCGCTTCAAACAGCAGCGTCGAGGCATTCGCCAGCGCCTCACCGTTATAGGGTGCAATACGCAGTGTCTGCAGGTAGGCATCAATGGCCTGTGGATTCTTCGCCTGACGGTAGTAGTTCATCGCCAGGTCGTTTGAAGCAGCTGCGCGGTTGTCGTAGTAACGATCCCCCACTGCAGCGCGTAATTCTTCATCGGCGTCCTGATAACGCTTGTTCTGGCTGAACAGACGGCCGAGGTGGTGACGAGCAAGTGAGTAGTCGGCATCCTGACTGAGGGCTTTACGGAAGTATTCCTCTGCCAGGTCGTCTTCGCCTTCACTCTGCCAGACCAGGCCCATGGCATCGTTGGCCGGAGCATAGCTTTCGTCAATTTTCAGCGCTTTCTGTAAACGCTGACGCGCCAGATCCGGGCGACCTTTCTGCAGGTAGCCCAGGCCCAGCTGAGTATAATTCTCGACCGCTTTTTCTGGTGACGCCTTTTTGGTAAAGCGACTTTCAGTCACTGTTACGCAGGAGGCCAGAGTCAGGGCCAGCACAACCGTGGCCAGCCGATACAACGCGGTCGAACGAATCATAGATTTTCCCCCGGTGATGAAGCATCCACCTGCACCGCCTTGATATAGCGTTCGCTGCGGCGGGTGCGGTCTTCTACCCGACCAACCAGCTGGCCACAGGCCGCATCAATATCGTCGCCACGGGTCGAGCGGATGGTCACAATATAATTCTGACTAACCAGGTGATCGCGGAAGCGATACACACGGTTATTACTCGGCCGTTTATACCCTGAATTCGGGAATGGGTTAAACGGAATGAGGTTAATTTTGCATGGTGTGTCACGCAGAACCTCAGCCAGTTCCTGAGCGTGTTCCAGGCTATCGTTCACGCCATCGATCAGAGTGTATTCGATGGTGGCCTTACGGCGATCCGGCAGTTTCTGCAGATAGCGATTGGTGGCCGCCATCAGTTCTTTAATCGGATACTTTTTATTAAGCGGCACCAGCTGGTTACGCAGCTCGTCATTCGGCGCGTGCAGCGATACTGCCAGTGAGCAGTCGGTAACATCACCCAGCTTATCCAGCATAGGCACAACACCCGAGGTGCTCAGCGTAACGCGGCGCTTGGACAAGCCATAGGCGTTGTCGTCCATCATCAGCTGAATGGCATCGACTACGTTATCGAAGTTGAGCAGCGGCTCACCCATGCCCATCAGCACCACGTTGGTGATCTTGCCTTCACGACGCTCACCCTGGCCATGAAAACTCATAGCGGCGACGTACACCTGACCGATGATTTCAGCCACTGACAGGTCGCGGTTAAAGCCCTGCTTACCGGTGGAGCAAAAGCTGCAGTCCAGCGCGCAGCCGATCTGCGAGCTGACACACAAGGTGCCACGTTCTTTTTCCGGAATGTAAACGGTTTCGATAGCACTGCCACCGTCCACCCGCATTACCCATTTGCGGGTTCCGTCTTTGGAAATATCTTCATATACGACTTCCGGCAGGCGGATCTCACCGATCTCGCTCATGCGCTGACGAAGAGCCTTGCTCATATTCGTCATGTTATCGAAGCCTGGTTCGCCGTACTGATGGATCCATTTCAGCATCTGTTGGGCACGGAACTTTTTCTCACCCAGATCGGTGAAAAAAGCCTCCATTTTCGCGGGCGACAGCCCCAACAGGTTAATTTTTTGCGGTGTATCGGACATCAGTGTGACCCTGAAATGATCGGAACGGCAAACGAATCAGAGGGCACAATGGCCCTCTGAGTTCCACACAACGCCGTATCAGCGTGCGCAGATTTCTTCTGCAGCGAAGAAGTAAGCGATTTCGCGCTCTGCAGAAGCAGCAGAGTCAGAACCGTGTACAGCGTTAGCATCGATGCTTTCTGCGAAGTCAGCACGGATAGTGCCAGCAGCCGCTTCTTTAGGGTTAGTAGCACCCATCAGTTCACGGTTAGCAGCGATAGCGTTTTCACCTTCCAGAACCTGTACAACAACAGGACCAGAAGTCATGAAACCAACCAGATCTTTGAAGAAAGGACGCTCTTTGTGTTCAGCGTAGAAACCGCCTGCTTTCTCGTCGTCCAGTTTGATCATTTTAGCGGCAACAACAGTCAGACCAGCTTTTTCGAAGCGAGTCAGGATTTCACCGATTACGTTTTTAGCCACTGCATCAGGTTTGATGATGGACAGAGTGCGTTCTACAGCCATTTTAAGCTCCCAGTTAGATGATGATAGGGTTGATAAAGCCCGCGGATTATACGCACGTTTTTATGAAAGGTGTACGTGTGGCGGGCTTTGCACGAAAGATTTCACCGGGATTACCTGCAAGGCAGGTATCCACGGGCAGAATCAGCCTCTCAGCAGGGTCACAATGCGGCTGACCTCAGCCACCACCGCGTCGATCTCTTCCGCCGCAGTAAAACGCCCAAGACTGAAACGCAGACCGGCATGAGCCAGCGCATCACTGCGACCAATGGCTTTCAGCACATAAGATGGCGCCACGGTGGCTGAGTTGCAGGCCGAACCCGAAGAAACCGCCACCTTCGCCATGGACGCCAGCAAGATCTCACCGTCAACCCCATCGAAACTGACATTCAGATGATTCGCGGTGCGCTGCGATGGGTGTCCATTCAGATATACACCACCGATCGCCTCCAGGCCCTGCCATAACCGGTTACGCAGAGTGGACACCCGCTCTTTGTCTGAACTCAGCTGCTCCTGCACCAGCTGAGCTGCCAGACCGATACCGACCAGCTGATGGGTAGGTAACGTGCCCGAACGCATACCACGCTCATGACCACCACCATGCATCTGTGCCGCCAGCTTCACCTGCGGTTCACGACGCACATACAGTGCGCCCACGCCCTTGGGGCCATAGAACTTGTGCGCCGAAACCGACAGTAAATCGACCTTCCAGCGCTGCACATCAACGTCAACCTTGCCCACCGCCTGAGCGGCATCAACGTGCAGTAAAGCCGGGTGATCAACCAGCAACTGACCGATGGCCTCGATATCGGTAATCGTACCCAGCTCGTTATTGACTGCCATCAGGCTGACCAGGCAAGTATCGGGACGCAATGCCTCTGCCACCTGTGTCGGGTGAATCAGACCGTCAGCATCCGGTACCAGGCAGGTAACATCCACCCCCTGATGTTTTTCCAGCCAGGCACATGGATCAAGAACAGCTTTGTGTTCAATGGCAGAAGTGATGATATGCAAGGGAGCCTCTGCATCCTGCAGACGCAACTGCTCAACCACCCCTTTTAACGCCAGGTTATTGCTTTCTGTTGCACCGGAAGTCCAGACAATTTCTCGCGGATCGGCGTTCAGCAGATCAGCCAGCTGGCGACGAGCGTGTTCGACAGCCTGCTCGGCCTGCCAGCCATAGCGATGAGAGCGCGATGCCGGATTGCCGAAGTTACCTTCCAGAGTCAGACAGTCAGCCATCGCCTGCGCAACCCGCGGGTCTGCTGGCGTAGTAGCGGCATAGTCGAAATAGAAAGCTTTCATCCGGTCACCCTGTTGCGTCGCCGGAAGCTCCGGCCAGAAATAAGAAACGCCGGGGATTGTCCGTACCCGGCGTTCTGGGTCAAGCCTGCACTGGCAGTTATGAGATCAGACCAGCTCTTCGTCTTCGCGCAGAGCAGCCTCAATGCGGCCGGAACGATTATCCTGGCGCTCTGCAATGGTCTGGATTTCCTTACGCGAAATCAGGCTCTGCAGAGTAATACCGGTGAGAAAATCATGAATCTGGTCACTCAGATCCAGCCACAAATGGTGCGTCAGGCAAGGGTGGCCATCCTGACAATCGCCACGACGATTGCAACGCGTGGCATCCATGGACTCATTCACTGCGTCCACAATTTCAGCCACGTTGATTTGTTCACATTCACGACTGAGGCGATAGCCGCCCCCCGGACCACGAACACTGGCGACCAGACCACCGCGACGCAGTTTGGCGAACAGCTGCTCCAGATACGACAGGGAAATACCCTGGCGGCCAGAAATATCATTCAGGCTGACAGGCCCCTGGGTGGCGTGAATCGCCAGATCCAGCATTGCTGTTACCGCATAGCGGCCTTTGGTTGTTAATCGCATCGTCGCTCTCCCACACTCTATCTCTTATGGATTATGCGGATATCCGACTAATACAGTCAACTTTAAACTCTATCAATCTGGTCAGGTTTTACCTCACCCTGCTCACTTTGCGATGCCGCCTCCGCTGCAGCGTCACTGAAGGCTTCGTTCAGCGCCACAAAGGTCTCTTCCTCAAGCCGCGGCAACGCATCTGAGCAAGTGGTATCGCCCAGTGCACTGAGTGCTCTGCACATGGTATCTATCTTGGCATCCACCGCGTGCATATGGTCCATAAGGTTATGAATGGAGCGAGCAATCGGGTCCGGCATCTCATCAGCAATACCATAGGCATCGAAGCCGATTTTCTCCGCAATACGGCGGCGCTTTTCATCTTCTGATGCGGTTGTCTTACGAATGATACGCCCCGGAATACCGACCACTGTCGCGCTGTCCGGCACTTCTTTGGTAACAACAGCATTGGAACCGATACGTGCATTTTCGCCGACCGTAATCGGACCAAGAACCTTGGCACCGGCACCCACGACTACGCCATTTTTCAGTGTTGGGTGGCGCTTACCTTTATTCCAGGTAGTGCCGCCAAGCGTCACCCCGTGATAAAGAGTACAGTCATCACCGATCTCAGCGGTTTCGCCAATCACCACGCCCATACCGTGGTCGATAAAGAAACGCTGGCCAATCGTGGCGCCCGGGTGAATCTCAATACCGGTCATCCAGCGACTGAAGGTCGACAACAGACGGGCCAGCCATTTGAACCCTTTACGCCACAGCCAGTTAGCCAGACGGTAGTGCAGCAGCGCGTGCAGTCCCGGATAGGTTGTTATGACTTCAAAGGTGTTACGCGCAGCGGGGTCACGTTCGAAAACGCTGGCGATATCTTCCCTCAGTTGTCTGATACTCAATGCTATTCCCCTTGCTCTGTCTGGGGTGGTGTTTGCTCCTGTCCGCTACGGACAGTTTTCTTCTGGATCATAGCCAGCATGCCACGCAGGATATTCACCTCAGTTTTATCCGGCGCCGAGCGCTGAAACAGGCGGCGCAGTCGTGGCATCAGCTGTTTTGGAGTATTGGGGTCGAGGAAGCCAATATCAATAAGCGTTTTCTCCATATGCTGGAACAGTCCTTCCAACTCGCCATGGGTAGCCAGCGGATAATCCCAGGGCACTCCCCACTGCCCCTCCTCTTCCTCAGTTTCTTCGGCGACCATGGCCATACGCAGCTCATAACACAGCACCTGAATTGCCTGTGCGACGTTCAGCGAGGAGAAATCCGGATTAGTCGGAATGTGCACATGGGCATGACACAGGTGCAGCTCTTCATTGGTCAGGCCACGGGATTCACGACCAAATACCAGTGCCACGTCATTACCCGCAGGAATCATCTCGGCAGCCTTGGCAGCCGCCTGACGCGGATTCATCAGCGGCCATGGAATATGACGACTGCGCGCACTGGTACCAATCACCAGACCACAGTCCGCGATCGCCTCTTCCAGCGTGGAGACAATACGTACGTTATGAAGGATGTCTTCTGCGCGGGACGAACGCTGGATCGCTTCTTCATCAACCGCTGCAATCGGATCTACCAGCGTCAGCCGGCTCAACCCCATATTTTTCATCGCCCGTGCCGCAGCACCAATGTTGCCGGAATGGGTGGTGTTAACCATGACAATCTGAATTTTATCTAGCATACGGCTCGCCGGGCCTGTCAGCCCTGTCTGTGCGTGTGATCGTGCAGCCAGTCTCAGGCTGACTTAAATGAAGGGCACGGATTGTAACGCAAAACACCCCTCGACAACCAGTGAACGGCTGTTATAATCCCGCGCCCCGTGTTGTTGTACATCGGCTTAACCGCCACGGGTAACATACGCTGCATCGCCCCCCTGGGCAGACAGCGAAACCAGTTAACTGGCTGATCGGTCCCGCACTGGCAGCCTTTGTTCTTTAAGAGATAGAGATCCCTATGCAACCCATGGTGAACCTTGCGTTGCGCGCTGCGCGTAATGCTGGTCAGGACCTGGTACAGCGTCTTGACCGCTTTGACTCCTACCAGAGCACTGACCAGGAAAAAGCTAAGTTCATTGCAGACTGCACAATCGGTCTGGAAAAAAGCATCATCTTCGATCTGAAGAAGTCGCTGCCTGAGCACAATTTCATGGGCCGTGAAACCGGCTTTAATGGCGAAAGCAACGACCAGCCTGTATGGCAGGTATGCGTGATTGATGACGTGTCTAACTTCCGTCTGGGGATCCCATCTTTTGCCATCATTATCAGCTGCCAGATCAAAGGCAAAACTGAACACGCCATTGTCGTTAACCCGATTAACAACGACGAGTTCTCTGCCTCTCGCGGTCGTGGTGCACAGCTGACCAATCGTCGTATCCGTTGCGGCAATGCCAACAGCCTGAGTGATTCCATCATTGGCTACACCCAGCCAATGGGCACTAACGAAACTGCTTTCGAACAGCGCCAGCGTATCCAGCGCCTGATGGGCCGCGCCTACGACCTGCGCAACATCGGCTCCAACGCACTGTCCATCTGCTACGTTGCCGCCAACCGCTTCCAGGGCGCACTGCTGAGCAATGTTGACGAGTTCTCCCTCAATGCAGCGACTCTGATTGCCAATGAAGCCGGCTGCCTGATGGCCAATGCCAATGGCCAGCCACAGCTGCGTGCACCGGCCAATCTGGTAGTGTGCAACCCTCGCTTGCTGAAGGCTCTGGTCGCGCGCGACTGAGCCACTGGCATCCTTCCGCAAAGGGCCTACACTGAATTAAACGGTGTACAACAGGCACCTGCGGGAGGATGGCACTATGCTCTGGCAACAATTCCAACGGATACTTCAGTGGCTGGCGGAGCCTATGGGCTGCGATGAGCTGGAACTTCACCAGACCAGCGATCCGGACATCTGACCCTTCCGATGGACACAAAAAAAGCGGCATCAGCCGCTTTTTTTGTTTCTGAAGTCCGAATATCAGCGAACCGCTGACACGTCCTCAGCCTGAGGGCCTTTCTGGCCACGTACAACCGCGAACTTCACACGCTGACCTTCCGTCAATGAGCGATGACCCTGACCGCGAATTGAGCGGAAGTGTACAAACACGTCTTCACCCTGGTCCCAGGTAATGAAGCCAAAGCCTTTCTTCACGTTAAACCATTTAACAACACCGCGCTCGCGACCATCTTCTACATCGTCTTCAATCACTGTACCGCTGGAACGGAAACGACGACGACGAGACGGAGAAAGCTGTGCAGACACAAAACTGACAACACCACCAGCCGCACCCATAACAATGACAAAGGCCATCATGCCCGGAATATCCAGCAATCCAGCTGCAGTTACTGCAACACCGTCTGCAGTTTGCAGGCCGGAAACCAGCGCAGGAAACACCAATGTTGCCACCACTGCCATCAAAACAGCGCAGATAACTGCCACCACAATTTTTCTAACCATTAATTTACCCATGCGTTATCCCGTATGACTCGTTAATATCACCACGTACAATACAAAACAGGGCCAGACAGCCCTCTGACAAGTGGGCTATGAAAGCCCAATTCATTAAAAAAATCAACACGATAGCTAACCGGTATAAGACCCGTAAGCGGCGACCGACAAAGGATCCGACCATGCAGTCAAATGACCCTCAGAGCGAAAAGCGCATAGAAGAACTCGAAGTGCGCATCGCCTTTCTTGAAGACACGACCGATGCATTGAACGAACAACTGGCCCAGATTGCCCAGGAATTCGACATGGCGATGAAAGCACTGCGCATGCTGAATGCCAAAGTCGAACAAATGGGCGCCGGCGAAAGCAACATCCGTGATATTTCCGAAGAAACCCCACCACCGCACTACTGAGTCCGCAAAAGACCATCACACCGGATCACCCGGGGCATAGCCGCCAATACCGGGTTCCGATTCTGAGATATTCAGCAAGTATTAAACGTTTTAACGTCTGGCCCGTCGGGTTAAACTGCCGCTCGTTTCATCAGTCAACTGACATTTAAGAACAAATACTATGAGTATCATCAGAAGCATCCGCAGCTCCCTTTTCCGACTGCAGCAAAAGTGGCTGTACGGCCTGATTAAGACCCAGATCATTGGTCCGGACCAGAAAGAGTTCAGCATTGATCCGGAGCGTCCCGTCATTTACGCCATGCTCTATCCTTCCCATGCCGAACAACTGGTTATTGACCGTGAAGTGTCGAAGCTTGGCTGGGGCAGCCCGCAGGAAAGTCGTCTGAACAAAGAACTGCCCGGCAAACCCTTCTTCAGTATTTACCGACGGGCAAACTTTTTCCGCAAGCAAGGCACACCAATGGTCGCACGTCAGCTGATTCGTCAGGCAGAGTGGCTGAGTGAAGACGAGCAGCGTGACATTCAGGTGGTGCCGGTACGTGTATTCTGGGGACGAGCGCCTGAGAAAGAAGGCTCCTTCCTGAAAATCTGGCTGCAGAATACCGGTGCTATCGGTGGTCGTCTGGCCAAGCTGATGGCAATTATTTTCAACGGCCGTAATACCTTTGTGCATTTCAGCCGCCCTATTTCTCTGCGAGAACTGGCAGACAAAGAAACCAACGCCGAAATTATTGCGCGTAAACTGGCCCGGGTACTGCGTGTACATAATCGCCAGGTATCTGCGACCGTTCTTGGTCCGGATCTGTCTCACCGCCGCACCCTGGTGCATCAGATTCCAAACCGTCCTCTGGTGCAGAAAGCCATTGAAGAAGAGGCCGAGAGCAAAGGCATCAGTAAGAAAAAAGCTCAGCAAAGAGCGTTAAAGTACGCCGATGAAATCGCTTCCAATATCTCCTACACCAATATCCGCTTTCTGGATCTGGTGCTGACCTGGGTATGGAACAAAATCTACAACGGTGTGCAGCTGCACAATATTGAAAACCTGAAAGAGGTTATCAAAGAGAACGAGATCATCTACGTTCCATGCCACCGCAGTCATATCGACTACCTGCTGCTGTCTTACGTGCTGTACCGCAACGGTCTGCAGCTGCCACAGATTGCCGCAGGCATTAACCTGAACATGCCGGTTGTCGGACCGATCCTGCGTCGCGGCGGTGCATTCTTTATGCGCCGTACCTTCCGCGATAATAAATTGTATGCCGCCGTATTTGATGAATACCTGCACTCGGTATTTTCTGGTGGCTATGCCACGGAATACTTCGTTGAGGGTGGTCGCTCCCGTACTGGCCGCACCCTGAGCCCTAAAGCCGGTATGCTGGCGATGACACTGCGTAGTTACCTGCGCGACTCGAAGAAGCCAATCATGTTTATGCCGGTATACACCGGCTACGAGAAAGTATTCGAAGCGAACAGCTACCTTGGCGAGCTGCGTGGCGCGAAAAAGAAAAAAGAAAGTCTGCTTGGTGTTGTCGGCACCCTGCGTTCCTTTAAGCGCTCTTTCGGTAAAGTGAACGTAACCTTTGGCGAGCCGATTTATCTAACCGATTTCCTCGACCGCGAACAACCAGGCTGGAAAGAGACAGATTACACCGACTGCGATTACCGCCCGCAGTGGGCACCGGCCGTTGTTGATCAGCTGGCCAAAGAAGTGGTTACCGGTATCAACACCGCCGCTTCCATTAACCCGATCAACCTGATCGCGCTGAGTATTCTGTCGGCGCCGCGCCAGGCAATGGAAGAACAGCAGCTGATTCAGCAAATGGAAGCTTATCGCGACCTGATTGCCGATAACGCTTACAGCGCACTGACGGCATTACCACAAGGCGATGGTGCCGAATGGCTGGCCTATGCCGAAAAACTGAATTCGGTCTCGCGCAGCAAACACCCACTGGGCGACCTGATTCAGACTGATGATCGCCAGGCGGTTACTCTGACCTACTACCGCAACAACGTACTGCACCTGTTTGCCCTGCCGTCGTTGCTGGCCTGCCTGTTTGTTAATAATCAGCGTTTCAGCCGTGAACAGACACAAGCACTGGTTGCTCTGTTCTACCCTTACCTGAAAGCGGAGTTATTCCTGCATTGGGATGAGTCGCAACTGGAACAGGAAACCGGCCGCTGGCTGGATGCCCTGACAGGTCGTGGCTACCTGATTCTCAATGAAAAAGGCTACCACGCGCCACCGGCGAGTACCGGCGAGTACGTACTGCTGGCCGGCATGGCTGGTAACGTAATGCAGACGCTGGAACGTTACTTCCTGACCCTGAGCATTCTCAAGGGTAAGGATAATGGCTCGCTGACAGCACAGGAACTGGAAGAGCAATGTACCCTGTTGGCGCAGCGCATAAGCATGCTGTATGGCATTAATTCCCCTGAGTTCTTTGATAAGGCACTGTTCCGTACGCTGATTCAGCAATTATTGAGTGATCAGCGTCTGAGTCGCGATGATGAAGGAAAATTGTCGGTCAATTCTTCACTGGATGATATGACTGAAGCACTGGAAGATGTACTCGATGGTGCACTGCGACAGAGTATTCTGCGTAGTCTGAATGCCTGATAAAAAGCCCGCTGACGCCACTGCTGTCCCACACATTTTTATTTGAACTTTTGTGGGATACTCCAGGCCCCTTGTCCTCATAGAGGGGCCTTCCGAAACGTCGGACCGCCCCTCTCGCCGGACGGGCGTGACTCCTGACCGCCATGGATGGCGGAAATGCAGGTTTTGCAGGAGCAAAAACCGGCCCGCTTCGCGCTGTCCTGGCTCGCTTACCCTTGAAACCTTGATATTTCCTGACCTCACGCCCCATCGGCCATCCATGGCCGGGGCCGCTTGCCCGAGTCCCTTCGGGCAGATCGGAAATATCTACGCTTTCTGCGGCGAGCCCAGAGGCGCTGTGTTAGTCAACCTCACAGCCTTATTTCAAACGTCACGCAGAATCTGAACTTCATGTCTCTGACTGAAATTCAGAGTAGGCGTTGTACTAAAA
>NZ_JAEDAH010000083.1:46588-49311 GCF_020320395.1 Thalassolituus marinus
AAGGATGTCCGGCGAGTGGACGGCGACAGGGATGTCGCATGGGCGCGTGGCCTGAAAAATCGAGAGAATGAGGGTAACGCTCCAGGAGCGAAAAGCTGGGGTCGCCCTGCCGGCCAGGGGCGGTCCGACGCTCGGTAAGTTCCCCTGGGAGGCAGCAGGCATTGCGGATTTAAAAGTCGTTTATAGAAAAAAGATATCTTTAAAACGGTGGGACAGCAGTGCCGCTGACGCGGGCATTTTTATTCCTGCCCGATGGGCGCTACTTTCGCTTTAACGTACACATCGAAACGATTGGATTTACCTGTCAAAGCATAGGAAGGCTTACGCCCTGCCATCGGTTCGGCTTTACGCGCGCGCTTCACCACCACCCGGCAGCGTGCACAGTCCAGCGCACGCTGCAGTAAATCATCAGCATCTGTATCCTGCCCAACGATCTGACGAAACGCCTGCATATCTTTTTTAACCTGCGCAGTTTGTTTCGGGTCGTGATCAAACATCGGATCCAGGTAGACAATATCCGGACTATCCTGCACTGCTTCGGCCGGAACCAACAGTTCATGACTGGAACCGAACGTCAGCGAGATACGACTGACAATGTCACTGATCTCAGGGTCACTGATGCCACGCGCCAAACCGTCAGCCAGCAAGGCCGCCACCACCGGATTGCGTTCCTGAGCGAATACCCGACACCCCAGTGTTGCCAGCACAAAACTGTCACGACCGAGCCCCGCAGTCGCGTCTATAACACTGGGTTTATAAGCGCCGGTTGCACCCACCGCCTTAGCAATATCCTGCCCCATGCCACCGCCGAACTTCCGCCGATGGGCAACCGCACCGGCAGAGAAATCGACTTTCACTACAGTTTTTGGCTGCTCTGCTGAACGCAGACTTAAGCCTTGTGCATCAAGAACCAGATGAAAGCCCGGCTCCTGCAAACAGACTTCGTCAGCCAGCTGCAAGCCATAGCGGGCAGCCAGTTCAGCTGCCTGCGGCTGAAACTGCGCGTCCAGATAAATCAGATAATCGGCCATAGACTGTGCGCTGTTCAGGTAAAGAACAAAAACAGCACCCCACCCAGAATCAGTCGATAGATAACGAACGGCATCATGCCAATACGATTAATAAAGGCGAGGAAGTAATAAATACACAGCCAGGCACTGACCGCTGAAATAGCAACGCCCAGTAATATGGAACTCCAGTCGACTGGCAGCACTGACTCTGCCAGCTCCAGACTTTTCAGGCCACCCGCCGCCAGGATTAACGGGATAGACAACAGGAAGGAGAAACGCGCTGCATCGACACGCTGCAGCCCGACAAACAGCGCAGCGGTAATGGTAATGCCTGAACGGGAAGTGCCAGGCACCAGCGCCAGAGCCTGAGCCAAACCAATAACCAGCGCCATCCACAGTGTCATGGTCGCCAGAGAACGTGTCTGGCCAGTGCGTCGATCAGCAACACCGAGCAGAATACCGAAACCAATGGTGGTCCAGGCAATAACATTCACAGTGCGCAGATTGGCTTCAATCCAGTCGTCCAGTAATAAGCCAGCAAGCCCTGCCGGTATCGTCGCCAGCGCAACAAACCAGGCCAGGCGACCATCGGCATTCGGGCTCCGACTGAAACCCGTAGTCAGCCAACCGGATATAAGAGCCACAATATCCTTTCGGAAATACAGCATAACCGCCAGCAGGGTTCCCACATGGACTGCGACATCAAATGCCAGCCCCTGATCCTGCCAGCCAAAAACCTCCGATGGCAGAATAAGATGCGCCGAACTCGAGATAGGGAGGAATTCGGTCAGTCCCTGCAGCAGTGCCAGTACAACAATTTCGATCAGATCCATAACACTTGTAATCCCTGTCAGGAGCGATTGAGCAGACTTGGCTGCTCATCCAGTTTTTTCCAGGCAACGGTATCACGCAGATACACAGGCTGGTGTTCATCTACCGCACCAAAGCCGCCGGCTTGCCAGACTGGCTCAGCCAGTTTCAGCATTGTCAGAGCCTGCGGTTGTACATCTTTATACTGACCATCGAGATCAGCCAATGATTCCAGCGCCAGTCCGTTACCCGCCAGCGGGCAATCCAGATCCGCAATGGTTTGCAGAAAAAGATCCGGTGAACCAACATGCTCCTCACCAACCAGCCGGCTGTATTCACCATCGCGCTCATACAATCCCCAGAAGACCTCGCCCATATGTGCATCCATGACAGCCATAACCTTGTCAGCTGAAGATGAGTCCAGCACTTGCTGAGCAACAGCCTGTAATGAAGAGATTCCGGCAACAGGAATATCCAGTGCCAGCGCAATACCCTGCATCACAGAGGCGGCAATACGAATACCGGTGAATGAGCCCGGACCTCGTCCATAGGCAATACCCTGCAACTGCTGGCGCTGAAGTCCGGCTTGCAGAAGTACTTCGGACACCATAGGCAGCAAGCGCTGCGCATGCCCGCGAGGCTGAAGTTCAGAAATATGCCAATGATTTTCCTGTAGCCCAACAGCAACAGAACAGAGTGCGGATGACGCATCAACAACCAGAAGACAAGACATAAAGGCAACCACGCTTAAAACAGGCGCGCAGTATACCACAGCGACTGCTGACGCCACGCTCTGACAGCAGTCGCTAGCGACGGGCAAAAAAAAGGTTCATCGCACTTTACCGGGAAACGCCGCTTTGATTTTCAAAAAGAAGTAGTCGTTGTCCCGGTACCCATACGCCA
>NZ_JAEDAH010000084.1 GCF_020320395.1 Thalassolituus marinus
AACACTCTTTATTTCGTTACTCGCCGATCAGGAGCGGCTGCAACTGGCACAGGAAGCGTTAGCCGATGAAAAAGAAATTCTGGCCATCATTCAGCGCCGTGTGAATGCCGGTCGCGCACCCAATACTGACCAGATACTGGCACGTACCCGTTTGACAGAGCAGGAGTTGGCAGTGGAAGAATTCGGGCACCGGCTGCAGTCGGCGTCACTGCGATTGTCTGCGCAGTGGGGAGCGGCAGAAACCCAGCTTTATGCCGCGGGAAACCTGCTGCCATTTCTGCCGTTGGCAAAAGCCGAAGCTGCCATGAACAAATTGCAGGAAACCCCGTCACTGGACCAGATAAAAGCGGAAGCAGAACTGTTCAGTGCGGAAGGAAAACTCGCGAGTGAAGAAGCGGTAACCCCGTGGTCGGCTGGCGCAGGCGTGCGCCGTTTCGAAAATACAGATGACTATGCCCTGGTCGCCCAGTTCAGCATTCCACTGGGCGCGAATCAGCGCTACGCCGCTCTTCAGCGCTCGGTCAATGTCCGTGAAGAACAGAAGACACTTTCAGCACAGGCGCATTTGCAACAACTGACCATCCAAACCCGCACACTGCTGATGGAACTGGAACACAGCCAGCACGTTATCAATACCCTGACAGAAACCATTCTGCCGACTCTCAATAACGGTCGTCAGCAGGCGCTTAAAGCCTATGAAAAC
>NZ_JAEDAH010000011.1 GCF_020320395.1 Thalassolituus marinus
GACGTTTCGGAAGGCCCCTCTATGAGGACAAGGGGCCCGGAATATCCCACAAAAGTTCAAATGAAAATTTGTGGGACACTAGTGCCGCCAATGCGGGGCTTTTTATTGCTCGCGGACAGCCTTCAGCACAGCAGGTAACGGCTTTACGGGCAGTGGCTGGGCGGTGCTTTGTTGTCTGATCGTCTCTATGTGTTCTTCGGTCAGCGGATGGGTCTGCAGAAATGCCTGCCAGCGGGTGGGCGTTTCGTCGGTTTTGTGCATGGACCGGAAGAACTCATCGGCGCCACGGCTGTGGCCGTAGTGGCTGCGCAGCAGTGCCAGCGCCCGCATATCGGCCTCGCGCTCCATATCCCGACTGAAGGATAACAGTGTCAGCAGACTGGCATGGCCGGTAACCGCTGCCGAGGCATCGCCAGCCAGCAAGGCCAGTACTGCTCCAAGGCTCATCTGTTCCAGCATCAGTGACATTGGATGACGTGCCTCAATATGGGCGTATTCGTGCGCCAGAACCATAGCCAGCCCGTTTTCAGACTGCACCTGCTGCAGTAGGCCACGGCTGACAAAAATATGGCCGCCAGCGGTCGCGAAAGCATTCGGGGTTGGCTCATCAGCCAGCCAGTGCAGGGTGATCTCCAGTGGTTCAGGTTGCTGGCTTACTATGCGCTCAAGCAGGTCCTGCATAGCTCTGGCTTCGGCACTGGCCTGCGAACCGCTTCCGCTGCTGGCCAGTAGTTGTCTTTCCCACTGGTACGGCACAAAAGGTGCCAGCCAGCGGGCGCTGCTCATAAGCAGGAAGGTGAACAGCACGACCAGCAGGGTTACCCCAATCAGCAGAATGGCGACATCTGCCAGTGGTGACTGGTTGCTGTTGTTGATGTGATCAGGCAGATCGGGATTGTGCTCAGGCAGTGGCATGGCGCTGTGGAATCAGAGCAGTGCCGTAGGCCAGCACTTCAACGGAACCCAGTGCTTTTCCGGCATTATCGCCAATACGACTGGTTTCAAATTTCAGATTAAACACGGCACTTGCCCCTTTCAGCCGGGCCTGTTCCTGCATACGCAGAATGGCTTCGCGACGGGCGCGGTCGAGCAGGCTTTCATAGGCGTTTACCCGACCACCAACCAGTCCACGCAGGGCGGCGGCAATAGTCTTGAAGTAATCCACAGAGATCACCACTGAGCCTGTTACCAGCGTCGAGTTGTGCTGCTGGAACTCAATCGGGGGCATTTTATCCGGCAACACCAGCACCCGTCGCAGCAGGGCTTCGCGTTTATGAATGCTGCGATAATGGCGACTTTCAGCCATGCGCCCGAAAACGTAGCCGAGGGTCAGTAGCAGCAGGAATACACCAAACTGCCCCATCAGCGTTCCTCCACCACCACAGCCGAACCGTATACGAAGATTTCTGAGGCACCGGCGGCTATGGATGAGGTTGAGAAGCGCACATTCAGGATGGCGTTGGCACCCAGCAGCTCGGCCTGTTGCTGCAGACGGCTGAGGGCTTCATCACGGGATTCGGACAGCAGCTCGGTATAGCCTTTCAGTTCACCACCAAAGATGTTTTTCAGACCTGCCATGATGTCCCGGCCGGCGTGTTTGGCGCGTACGGTGCTGCCCTGTACCAGACCCAGGTGCTTAACCACCTTCTTGCCCGGCACGACTTCCATATTGCTGATCAGCATGCTCATTCTCCTGATTGATGCTGCTATTTAGCCCGGATATGGCGGCAATGTGAACCTCCTTTATAGCGCCAGAGCAAATCATCCAATCTGAACTAGACTTAATCGTAATATACATAATTCGCAGAGAGCCCACTGACATGATGGAGCAGTTTTCCGGATGGACGCTGGGTCTGATGGTCGTCATTCTGGCCTTGACCATCTACTTCCATGCCTTCCGCTACTCAAACCGGACAGCGGAAATCGCCCCGAACATCCTTACCAGTATCGGTATCTTTGGTACCTTCCTGGGTGTGGCTATTGGTCTGTGGCACTTCGACACTGCCGATATTCAGGGTAGTGTGCCGAAGCTGATGGACGGTCTGAAAACCGCCTTCTGGTCGTCGATTGTTGGTTTGCTGGGGGCGCTGACCCTGAAGATTCGTGCTGCCATGGCGCAAACCGGCCGCCGCGAAACCGCACAAACCCGGGTAGCCACCATTGATGATCTGGATGCGTCACTTAAGCATCTGGCTGATCAGTTCAGCAGCAGCAACGAAGACAGCCTGCCAAAACAGCTGAGTAAGCAGCATCTGCAGAGTCTGGATCGCCTTAACGAAGTCATTAACACCCTTGAGAGTTATCAGGAACGGCAGGCGGAAGCCAACGCCAAAGCACTGGTGCATGCGATTGAAATGGTGATGCGTGAGTTCAACACCAAGATCAACGAACAGTACGGTGACAACTTCAAACGTCTGAATCAGTCCGTGATAGCCATGCTGGAATGGCAGCAGAATTACAAAGAGCAGCTGAGTACTCTGATTGGCGAACAGGAGCGCACCTCGGGCGCGATGAAAGAAGCCAGTACTGCCTTTGAATATATGGTTAAGCATGCCAACGCGTTCAATGGCATTTCCGAGTCGTTGCAGGATCTGCTTAATGGCCTGGAAGCGCAGCGCAGTAATCTGCAGGCGCAGCTTGGTTCGCTGGCGGATCTGGTCAATCACGCCGCTGATGGTCTGCCGAAACTGGAAGACCGGGTAGTCGCACTGACCAAAGGCATGGCCGATGCAGTACAGGCGCAGCAACGCTGGGCGGTGGATGAGTTGGGCAAAATGCAGCAGAAAATTGAAGTACAGCTGCACAATACCTTAACCGGCAGTACTGAACGTTTGCAGGAACAGCAGACCCAGAGTTTGCAGCAGCTGCAGCGTATTGGTGAGCGGGTAGAGCGTCAGGTTTCGGTGCTTGATGAAAGCATGGAAGAAGAACTGAATAAGGCGCTTAAATCCTTCGGTATGCAGCTAACCGCGTTATCAGAGAAGTTTGTCAGTGATTACTCACCTCTGACCGAAAAACTGCAGCGACTGGTGCACATGGCAGAACGCGTCGATGAATGAAAATGAACTCGAACAGCTGAAAGAACAGGAAGGCCATTGGGTTGCGGTATCCGACCTGATGGCAGGTCTGATGATGGTGTTCATGCTGATCTCCATTGTGTTCATGGTAAACGTTGAAACCGAACGCAATAAAATCCGCGATGTTGCCATTCTCTATGACCACCTGCGCGTACAGATTTATCAGGATTTAAAAGCCGAATTTGAGCCGGATATGGCGCGCTGGGGGGCAGAGCTGGATAAAGACCTCACCTTCCGTTTTAACAACAGCGAAGTGCTGTTTGATAAAGGCGCGGCGGATATCAAACCAGAATTTCAGTCGATTCTGGCAGATTTCTTTCCGCGTTATATCGGCATTATTACCCGTGAAAAATACCGCGACGATATTCTCGAAGTGCGCATAGAAGGCCATACCTCCAGCGCCTGGTTTGGTGCCAGCAGCGACGATGATGCCTATATCCGCAATATGGATCTGTCGCAGAAACGTACCCGCTCGACGCTGGCTTTTCTGCTGGAATTGCCGGAGATGTCGGGTAATAAAAACTGGCTGAAATCACACCTCACTGCGAATGGTTTATCTTCCGCCAAAGTTATTCGCAGTACTGATGGCGTCGAGGATGGTGATCGCTCGCGGCGCGTAGAATTTCGTGTACGTACCGATGCCGAGGGGCGTATTGCCACTATTCTGGAGAAGATTCTGTGAAACTGCCGGATTTCCTGCAGGATACCGGCCTCAATCGTTTACGCCGGAGTATGGGCACGGATCAGTATGGCGAGTTCGAATTATTCGACCCGGAAAAACAGCTGACCTACGCCGAACGTGAAGCACTGGAAGAAACCGGGCTGGATATTCACAGCGCCAGTCTGCGCGTACTGAAAGACAAAACCCTGGCGTTTAAAAATACCCGCATCTGGCTGCGTGATGGCGATGACTATCATCTGGCCTATTGTCAGCGTGTGCAGGCGTTGCGCCATAAAACCGATGACCTGAATGCGGGCACCGGTGCTATGAGTGCCCACAAGGATCACGGCGCTTGTCTGGAATGCCTGGCGGTGCTGCAATATCAGGGCATTGATAGTCGGCGTTTACGCCGCGCTGAGTTCTCCGAGCAGATTCGCGAGCAGTTTTCGCTGCAGGAATTCCAGCAGCACTATCCGTTCTATCCGATTGTGTAGCTTTAAAAGGAACATGGCTTTCACATATGGCCTCCCCGTTGCTAACTAGGAGGTCTCCTGTACTTTTATATAAAAATATCGAATAGACCCGGGATATAACAAGTTGGGGGCAACTTTCAAGGTTGCTATAGTGAGTTACAAATCGCCGGAATGATCAGGGCTATGGGTAACGAAAAACTGTATACAGACACTCCGATGGGGCAAGCCATCATACAGGCCATGGCGGAGATCAATGATGACATATCCGAGCAAGTAGCGGATGCAGAGCCTGGAACCTATAGGGCTTATATCTTTGGCGGTGCCGCCCTGCATATTCATACGAATGCACGTGGTTCAAGCGATATTGACGTTGAGTTTGAGGCTGCACAGGCACTTGAGCTGGGTGATATCACCATTATTTATGTGGATGATGATGGGCTTGAGAAAACCCTGGTTGTGGATGATACCTTCACCCCGACCATCTCTGGTTTACTATCGGAGTACTATCAGGATGACGCCATACCGCTTTTTGGCACTGATTCAGACCCTCTGATTGCGTATGTGGTAACAGCACTTGACCTGGCGGTCAGCAAACTGGATCGATTGGCAGTTGACGACCAGACTGACATAATATCGCTTCATCAGGCAGGTAAGTTCACCGCAGAAGAGTTGCGAGAGCACGCAGAAGAAGCCTTGATTGGCGCAGTCGGCAATGAGCGGCGCCTTAAAGGTAATATCGAGTTTATGGTAAACCAGCTGCTGGAGCTGGAGAGTTGAAATGACAGATCAAGATTATCGGCAAGTATTATTGCAGGTTGTGAGCAGCGCCTCTTTAGATAGCGCTGCGGATGGCCTGTGCCTGCTGGCCGACGCTGCCTGGAACAAAGGTTGGGAACCTGACCTGGAGGGCTTTGATCTGGAGGGCTTTGATCTGGAAGAGCGTCGCAAAGCAGCTTACCTGGTCGATTTCTTTGCTATGAATGCCGCCATGCCCGTAGAACGCAGTAAGCGCTTGCGCCAGAGCTTATCCAACCTGCAATCGCAGCTTATGGCTATGCCTTTACAGTCAGAGCCTTTTTATCAGGCGGAAACCCCACCACTAACTAACCGCGATGCTTTGTCGCGTAAATGGGGTTTGAGTGCAGGCTTTCACCCCAAAAAAGTAAAAGGTTTGCTCGATCTACAGCGGCGAGCGAATCGCCAGACGGGGTAGTTTTAACACGCCTCAGGCCTCTTGGTTGCTTGCAACTTACGCTAGTGCTTTTGTTTGGGCTTTGCCTCTCTGGAGGCTGCGTCCGTTAGTGCCATGGCCGAACTTTTATACCCCCCTGAAATACCCCCAGTTATGTGTTGATGTCTATGGTGGTTAGTGGACGGCTATGAATGTTTGATTCAGTATTTATGCGGGTCGTGGCTTGATTTTGGATGTTTCTGTATGGCTTTGAAATAAGCTATGGCCTCCCCACAGGAGGCCGAACTACTTTCTGAATCTCAGTTCTTCCGGCTTTTTTTGTAATCTTTTCTTATTCAATACCCCCAGAAATACCCCCAAATTCAGACGGGTGGGGGTATGAAAAACTTTCTGGGCAGAAAACAGGCAAGGTTTAGGCAAGGTATTTTCAACGTTAGAAAAACGGTACTCCTTGTTTAAGCTAGCTCAGTTGCCAGACACCTTTCAGTCTTTCTACAGTAGACTTCCGGCTTAGGATGAACGAATTAGCGCTTTATTAAACTAGCGGTAAAGACGGGTTGCCCACCTGAGTGATTTAAACAGTATAATGATGAGCATAGTCCCGAAGGTTCGTGGCCTGGTTGCCAGTCAGCAGTTTACCGGGTTCAGCAAACGGATTGCCCGGCTGGGGGCAAGGTAGGGTGCCTTCCTACACTTAATCTTGATTCCGCTCTGAAGGATTCATATAGCGCACTGATTTGGCTTAGTCACTGGACATAAATCGACTGGCCATGATGAGCTGCACCAACTCTTTTTCAAGCTGCAGTCAGAGGCTTTTTATCAGGCGGAAACACCGCCACCAACCGTGATGCGCTGTTGTGCAAATTGGGCCTGAGTGCAGGCTTTCCCCAAAAAAAGTAAAGGGTTTGCTCGATCTGCAGCGTAGAGCGATTCGTCAGGCTGAGTAGCTTTAATACCAATGCCCTCTGGCGGCCTGCAAATTACGCCGCCTTTGATCGTAAGTTTCGCGCACTGCTTAATAGAGCAATCCATTGATGACGTTCGGTGTGACTATAACTCTGCACGTATGGAGGGGATCAGTTTATCGGTAGAACTCCGTTCTGTGTGTTTGATGAATATTAAGGTGGTTCTATATGTAAATATGTTATATGTGTCGAGTTTCGATTGGTTTATAATTTTGTAAAATTTATATAATTCATAAACCGGAGGTTCCATGATTGGTGAGAGATTAAAGCGCGCCCGAGCCGCTTCTGGTCTGTCTATGGCGCACCTCGGTGAGGCATCTGGTGTCAGCGCCACCATGATCAAAAAGTACGAGCATGACGAAAGCATGCCCTCATCGGGCGTGTTGATTGCGCTCAGCAAGGCATTGGGGGTGCGCACTGAGTATTTTTTCCGGCCTAACATGATTCAATTGGGCGGAGTGGAATACCGTAAGAAGTCTAGTACCCCGCAGAAAATCCTGAATCGGGTATCCGCTGATGTACTGGATCAGGCGGAGCGCTGGTTCGAGTTGCGCAATTTATGGCCAGATTTTCCTATGGAATCGTTTGTGGCGCCTGATCATATGCCGCCAATTCAGACCATAGACGATATCGAATCGGTGGCGCTGGCGGTAAGACAAGCCTGGCGACTGGGAATTGATGCCATCGGAGACCTGATTGGCCTGCTGGAAAGCCACGGCATTCTGGTGATTACCACCGATTCGGAGCATGCCGATAAAATTGACGGATTACAGGCCAGTATCGAAGGTGTGCCTGTCATCGTGGTATCTACCAGCTGGCCCGGATGCCGGCAGCGTTTTACTCTGGCCCATGAGCTCGGGCACCTGATGCTGCACGACCGTTTGCCCCAAGGTATGGATGAAGAACGTGCCTGTAACCGCTTTGCTGGTGCTTTTCTGTTTCCGGCAGATAGTGTGGTCAGCAGCATAGGCAAAGAACGGCATAGTCTGAACTGGAAGGAATTGCACCTGCTGAAGCACGAATATGGCCTGAGCATGCAAGCCGTAATGTATCGCTGCAAAGACCTTAATATCGTCTCTGAGGGTTTATACAAAAAGCTGAGCATCGACTTCTCAAGGCGGGGCTGGCGCACCCAGGAACCGGGGGAATCCTATCCACATGAGCACACCATGCTGTTTGAACAGCTGGTGTACCGTGCTGCCGGAGAAGGTATTTTGTCCGATGCCAAGGCGGCTGAATTATTAAAAATGTCGTCGTTCGAATTTCGAAAAGCCAGAATGATGGTGTCGTAATGCAGGTGCTTATCAGTGACGCCAATGTACTGATTGATATGGACGCTGGTGGGCTGCTGGAGCTGATGTTCCATTTGCCATTTGAATTTCAGGTAGCAGATATGTTGTTTACCGACGAGTTGGCAGAACATCATCCTGAGCTACTGTCGCTTGGGTTAAAGCTCGCAGAATTAGACGGGCCCCATATCACGCTGGCGTTCGATCTAATCAACCGCTACGCGGACCCCAGTCGGTACGACTGTTTTTCTCTGGCGCTGGCTAAACAAAAGTCCTGTCCATTGCTGACGGGCGATAAGGCCCTGCGTACAGCGGCTGCAAAAGAAGGTGTATTGGTTAAAGGCACTATCTGGCTTGTTAATCAGCTGGTGATTAACGGCATTTTGACCAAGGCGGAAGCGCTGGAGGCTTACGCTGCAATGCGCGGTGCAGGCAGCCGCTTACCTTGGGATGTAGCTAATAGCATGCTTGAGGAGCTGTAAGCGCCAGTCTTGAGCGTACTTAACGATTGCTGTTTGCTTCGCGCTTTAAGTCGTTCAGACGCAGATTAACGGCTTGTTCAAAACGCCGGAAAAGTTCGGCGTAATCCTTACCAAAATTTCCAAATACACAAGGGTACAGCTCACCTTGCGGTGTTGGTCTGTTGGCTAGCGATGCTTTAAAGGCGTTGCGCAGAAATATGCCTTTGTCGGGTTCTTCGGGGTGGGTGTCGCGTACTGTTTTTACAATCAGTTCAAACGCGGACCAGTCTTCTGCCGTCATGGACTGCATAAACGGGTTGTGCGCGGACTGACGGTGCGCCTCTGAGGGCTGCGCAGGCTTGTGTTCTTTTAGTGCCTTACGCACGGCCGTAAAAAGAAAGCCTAAAAAAGCCGGAATAATAATTCCCACAACGCCAATCAACAGTCCTCCCAGCATGTCAGAAACTCCTTTTTATTGGTTAGGCCAGCGCCTGCTCAACGATAGCGTCGGTGAGGTTCAGCTGGGTTTCGCTGGCTTGCTGCAGACGGTCTTTTAGCTGGTCGCAGAGGGCGAATAGCTCGTCGACTTTGGCGACGATGCGTCGTTGTTCGGCGAGTGGGGGAATGGGTAAAAGTAAACCTTCCCACTTTGAACGATTAATGATTGGAGTTGCTGAACCAGAAGATGCATCTAGCAATCTATTTCTGAACTCATCTGTCGAGGCAGCTTGGTAAATATATGAATGGTCTACAACTAACGGACGAATTGCATTAATTTGTTGATTAAACGCCATACGTTGCTTCGCAATTGCTAATTTACCAATTGTCCCACCAATACAAACAGTCAGTATGTCGTCGGGTAGTGCTTCCGTACTTTCAAGCACTCCGGCTTCGGTTAGATACTTTTCTGGCGGTAAAATTGAGCCCGATGGACTAATTTGTCCTGGTCCTATAAAAGGTATTTCTCCATCAAAGAATTGCGATTGAGATGTTGATGGGGTTTTTCCTGTAGAGGTAAGCCCAAGGAATCCTAGCTGAATCCACTTCCATCCAACCGGCAGTTCAAACGGTTTTTCATCGTCACTTACCGCCGGCAGTTTTTTCGGCTTTTTGATTCTGCCTTCTTTTACCAGTCGGGCCTTTTCTTCTTCGATGTGTTCGAGCAGTTTGGATGCCGGTTCGTCGTCTGCATTCTGCGGGACCAGTTTGCCCATGACGGCGAGCTGGAGGATGGTGTCTTTCAGGCGGTCGATGGCCCAGGCGCCCATGGGGCCGGAGAACAGCAGGTCGAAGTGGTTGGCGAGGCGTTGCCAGTTGTCATTCAGCTCTTGTGCGTTCGCCGATTCCGTCAGCGTTGCCAGCAGGGTGTCGGTCAGTTGCTGGTGGGCGGTGAGTTGGTGTTCGCTCTGTTGCTCCAGCTGGTCGCAGAGGGCCATCAGTTCATCGACTTTGGCGACGATACGTTGTTGTTCGGCGAGCGGGGGGAGGGCAATATTGCTCAATACCGCCTTATCTGTGCCTAAGCGAGGCAAATTCATACCGTGTGTGGAGCTATTAGCGTACTCGATAAATCTTGGTGATTTTAAGAACCATCGCAAATACTGAGGTTGTAATCCTGAAAAACAGGTTATTGGTACAATTTCAGTGGTGCATACGCCGCTTTCATCAGCAATGATGACTTTGTCTAAATACGGCCGTAGTTTTCCATATAAAACATCATTTGCCTCAAAAGCGTTCTTAGTGCTTTTGAATTCACGGTTTGAAAATCTAATTTTTTGAATTAACCGAGAAGTTTGTTTTTCAATGTCTTCAAGCTCGAGCACCCATGTGTCGGATTCGGTAGATTCCGCCTCAGCTTTGTTGAGACTACCGTAGCTAGAGATATTTCCCAGTTTTACCCACTCCCAGCCCGGCGGCAGTTCAAACGGTTTTTCCTTATCACTTATCGGCGGTAGTTTTTTCGGCTTTTTGATTCTGCCTTCTTTTACTAGCAGAGCCTTTTCTTCTTCGATGCGTTTGAGCAGTTCGGAGGCTGGCTCATCCTCTGGGTTTTGCGCAACCAATTTGCCACGTACGGCCAGCTCTAAAATCAGTTCACGCAGTTTTTTAATGCCGGTCAGTTCGATTTTACTGTTGCTGCCGCGCCCACTGGTGGATTTTGGGGTGACGGTGCTGGTCCAGAGTTCGAGGTTGTTCAGCAGGGTGGTGCTCATGGCTTACCCCCGGCAACGTAGTCTGAACCGATGGCGGAGGGTTTTCCGACGCTATAAAAAAAGGCGTGTTGGTAGTGCATGGTCACTTACCTCCACCCAGTGCGGCCGCCAGAATGCCTTTCAGCTGGTCTCTAAGTTTCTGGATATCGTTTTGCTGGTCGGCGTATTGCGCTAACAGTTCGTCCGGGTCGTGGCTGATTTGCTCGCCGACGTGTGGGTTTTTGATATCCAGGTTGTAGTTGCGGGCTTTGATGTCGTCGATGCTGACTTTCCAGGCTTGTTCGTTTTCTACACGGGTGGCAAAGCCGTCGGCTTCTTTGCCCCACCAGTTAATTTCAGTTTCAAACTCACTGAATTTCATCGGTTTGGTTTTGCTGTAGCTTTTTACACCCGCCGGGTAGGGGTGTTCGTAGTACCAGATGTGTTCGGTCGGGCGGCCTTTGGTGAAGAACAGCAGGTTGGTTTTGATGCCGGTGTAGGGGTTAAACACGCCGTTGGGCAGGCGCACGATGGTGTGCAGGTTACAGTCGTTGAGCAGGCGTTCTTTTAAGCGGGTTTTCATGCCTTCGCCAAACAGAAATCCATCGGGCAGTACCACGGCGGCGCGGCCACCGTCTTTCAGCAGGCGGATAAACAGGGCCATAAACAGGTCGGCGGTTTCGCGGGTGCGGAACTCCGCCGGAAAGTTGTTTTCGATGCCGTCTTCTTCGGTACCACCAAACGGCGGGTTAGCCACGATGACGTCGACACGCTCTTTCGGGCCCCAGTCGCGGTAAGGGCGGTTGAGGGTGTTGTCGTGGCGAATCTGATCAGGCGTTTCGATGCCGTGCAGAATCATGTTGGTGGTGGCCAGCAGGTGCGGCAGTGGCTTTTTCTCAACGCCGTGTATGGTCTGCTGCAGGACTTTTTCGTCTGCCGGTGACTGCACATAGCGTTTGCGCTTGTGCTCGATGGTGCAGGTTAAAAAGCCGCCGGTGCCGCAGGCTGGGTCCATCACGCTGTCTTCGAGTTTTGGATCGACGCGGTCGACCATAAATTCGGTCACGGCACGCGGGGTATAGAACTCTCCGGCGTTACCGGCGCTTTGCAGGTCTTTCAGAATTTGTTCGTACATATCACCGAAGGCATGGCGCTGTTGCGACTTGTTGAAGTCGATGCCTTCCTGAATTTTGTTGATGACCTGACGGATCAGCTGACCAGACTTCATGTAGTTGTAAGCGTCTTCGAAGACGCTGCGAATCACGGCGGCGCGTTCGTCGCCGGCAATTTCGAGGTTCTGCAGGCCAGGGAAGAGCGTGGCGTCGATAAAATTTTTCAGTTCGTCGCCGGTAATGCCTTCCGGGTTAGCTGCCCAGTTACGCCAGCGCATAGCGGTCGGTATTGGGCTTTTGTAGTTGTCGTCAAAGAGTTCCCACTCTTGTTCGCGGTCGTCGTAGATTTTGAGGAACAGCATCCAGACTAACTGGCCGATGCGCTGGGCGTCGCCGTCGACGCCGACGTCTTTGCGCATGATGTCCTGAATGGATTTGATTACGGTGCTGATGCTCATGGGGATGTTTTACCTTCTGTGGTCGCGGGCATGGCCCGCTCCTACGTGTTATCTGTTGTGTTTTTGTTCGCGGGTATGGCCCGCTTCTTCACTATTCTTTTAGTCGCGGGCATGGCCCGCTCCTACGGATTTTCTGTGCGCTGGTTCTGGCGCGAATGGCAGCTATTTTAACCGGCTTCGTCGTTGTAGAGGGTATTTTCCAGCTCTCGCAGCGCCTGTTCGTAGCCACTTTTGTCGCCGAAGGCGTTGATCAGCTCCATGCCGGTTCCCAGTTTGTCGAATGGGGGAAGCTGCAGAATCTTGATGTCTTCGATGCTTTGTACGCCGGTGTCGGCGTATTTGTCGATCAGGGTGTCGAGTACGGTTTGCGCCTGCTCACTGTAGCGGTCGAAGATGTTACGCCGGCGTTTGGCTTGTACGGCGCGCTGCTTGCGGGTGAGGGCTGGCTGGCCGTATACGATGTGGGTAATCACATCGAAGGGGTCGGGTTCGTCGCCGAGTTTGCCTTTAAGGTCGTCGATCAGGTCGTCCCAGGAAACGCCCTGGGCGGTCAGTTCGTCGATAACCGCTTGTTTGCGTTCGGCTTCGTTCCAGCGTTTGAGGAAATCGCTGAGGGTGGCGTAATGGCCCTGCACCGACTTGCGGGTGAAGTCGGTGAGGTTTTCGGTAATCAGCTTTCCATCGCTGTCGAGATGCTGAATGCGCTGGTCGATGATGCTGAATTCGACGTCGCCTATGCGGAATTTTTTCTTCGGCTCGCGTGGCTCGTCACCGGGTTCCCAGGGGCCGGTTCCGGTATCTGCACCACCATTACCTGATGAGGTGTCGTATTCACCTTCCGGCTCATTGGTGCCGGTTGGTTGTTCTATGCCGCCTTCGTTAGTCGGGTCGGGCGGCAGAATGTCGTCGTTATTACCGGGGATGTATATCTGTTCTGGGTCGCCGTCGAATTTTTCATCGGCGAACAGTTCCGTCGCTTTCTTAAAATCGAGAATGGTAAACCACTGCTTGCCGTAGGCTTCGTCGATACGGGTGCCGCGGCCAATAATCTGTTTAAACTCGGTCATCGACTGTATGCGCTGGTCGAGCACCACCAGTTTACAGGTTTTGGCATCGACGCCGGTGGTCATCAACTTACTGGTACAGGCTATAACCGGATAGGGTTCTTCCGGATCGATAAAGTGGTCAAGTTCGGCTTTACCTTCTTTGTCGTCGCCGGTGATGCGCATAACGTACTTACGGTTTTTGGCGACCTGCTCCGGGTTGAGGTTAACCAGTAGCTGGCGCATACGCTCTGCGTGGTCGATGTTTTCGCAGAAGACGATGGTTTTCTGCATGGGGTCGGTTTTACGCAGATACTCGGTAATGGTCTGGGCAACCAGCAGGGTACGCTGGTCCATAACGATGCTTTTGTCGAAATCGCGCTGGTTGTAAATGCGGTCGTCGATCAGCTGGCCGCTTTTGTCTTTCTGGCCTTTGTTCGGACGCCAGCCCTGCAGGTCTTTATCGAAATCGACACGAATAACTTTGTAGGGGGCCAGATAGCCGTCGTCGATACCCTGTTTCAGTGAGTAGGTGTAAATGGGCTCACCGAAGTAGTGGATGTTGGATACTTCTTTGGTTTCTTTTGGTGTGGCGGTTAAACCAACGTGGGTGGCGCTGTCGAAGTATTCGAGAATTGCCCGCCATGCAGAGTCTTCTGCGGCGCTGCCGCGGTGGCATTCGTCGATCACGATCAGGTCGAAGAAGTCAGGCGTGAATTGTTTGTAGACGTTGCGTTCTTCGTCGGTGCCACTGAGTGCCTGATACAGGCCGAGGTAGATCTCGTAGGAGGTATCGACCTTATTGACCCGGTCTTTGTCTTTTTTGACGGCGAGTTCGATATCCAGCTTTTTGCCGTTGCGTTCCATACCACCACCCCGTGGCGATAGCTTGGCCATGGCGCCAGCGAAGGGTTTGAAGTCGTTGTTCATGGTCTGGTCGACCAGAATGTTGCGGTCGGCCAGAAACAGGATGCGTTTCTTCTGCTTCGATTTCCACAAGCGCCAGATAATCTGAAAGGCGGTTAGGGTTTTGCCAGTACCGGTCGCCATCACTAATAGAATACGGTTCTGTCCGCGGGCGATGGCCTCAATAGTGCGATTGACGGCCACCATCTGGTAGTAGCGCGGCATGCGCGAATTGGCTTCTTCTTGATAAGGCTGCTTCATGGCTGCCTGGCCATCCGGGATGTCTTTCCAGCGGCAATAGGCTGCCCACAGGGTATCCGGGCCTGGTAACTCGCTCAGAGCAATTTCGGTTTCTACTTGCGGGTAGATCAGTCCGTGTGGGTCACGGAACAGGAAGCTATCGCCATTACTGCTGATGGCGAAGGGCACATCCAGCTTTTCGGCATAATCCATCGCTTGCTGCATACCGTCACCAACGCGGTGCTTGTTGTCTTTGGCTTCGATAACGGCAATGGGCTTGGCTTTCTGGTAGCAGAGAACGTAGTCGGCGCGACGTGGGGCCTGGCGGCTGTGCATGCGTCCACGTACGACGATACGGCCATCGCTGACAGAGAATTCTTCATAGACCTGGGTCTGGATATCCCAGCCAGCACTGATAATGGCTGGTGTGATGTACTTGGTGCGGATATCCGTTTCGGTCAGGCTGCGCTTATCCATGCAGGTTCCGGTGCTGGCAAATGAGAAATCAGTTAACAGCAGTGTACTGAATGAGCACCGAACGGGGAAGTCTTTGGCTGTTGCTGGTCAGTGGGGGCCATTGCTGGCAAGGCCGGCGGGTTGCCCCAGGCTTGCTGTTGTGTGGATTCCGCTTAGCTGATTTGCCTCAATAGCGTTTTTGATCGCCTCTTTACAGTAGAGCGTTGCGTAATCATCAAAGGCGGTGCGGAAAGCCTGAATGCCGGCCAGTTGCTGTTCGTGGAAGGCTACATTCTCTACATCGTCCCATTCGTTGCGTACGCACAGGGATTCATCCAATGCATTGCTGTCTTCGGCAAGTCGTAACGGGTTGAACAGGTAGCCTTGTCCTTGTTCTGTGGTTACTGGCAGCCATTCTCCATCGCTTTCGAGCAGGGGATGCAGAATGCCATAGGCTTTTGCATTCAGAAATAACCGGCCCTGATATTCAGCGATGTCTGGTATTTGTGAGCCTGTCAGACCTCCGCAGTGGTCAAAACTAACGGTGATTTCCGGATTCCAGATGGCGGCGTAGCGGTTCGGCGCTGGATTAACGTCGATACGGGTTTCCATAGAGTCGCCGAAGAGTGCGACTATTTGTTTCCAGTCGAAAGCCAGGGCTGCGTAGTGCTTGCGGTCGTTGTGAATAGAGTAGAGCACTGACTTACTTATCGTTTTCGATTTTCCAATTTTGACTTGATTCTGGCAGCGGCGAGTGATGCTTGCGTTCTGACTTGTTCCGGCGGAGTTTCTTCCTTAAGCTCAGAGTACTGTTTCTGAGTCTCTGAAAGTGCGCTGACCTTCGCACTTGATAAGCCTTTATTGTTCATGAACTGTCCTTGTTGTCTGTTTTGGGTCTATTTTTTTCTCGCCGCTTGTCTGGATCACCTGAACTAATCTCCGCAGGCTCTTTAAATCCTTCCCCAGCCTTGGATAAACGAGCACGAATAATCCGAGCCAGTGCATTAGTATCTTCCTGAGTCATCCCGCGTTTAGCTTTTTCTTTGGTGATGTTTGTGGTTTTTGCCATTACATTGCCTCGCTTACCATGTAGCCGCCTGCCTCACAATAACGATACTCGTGCCTGGCATAGACTCACGCACTTTGGGATTTACTGGATGCTTGACCCGTACTTCAGTCGCACCGATCAGAATTGAATAAATTTCGAAGGTTCCGAGGATTGTTTCTACTATGTTGGAACGATCTCCCATATCTTTCGGTATGCCTTCAACGACATCCAGACGCGTTTTAGCGCCGCTATAGGTAGTGCGGCCAATAGCCGCTCCAATTGGACGATCATTTTCCCAAAGGACAATTTCGAATCGCTTCGGGTACAGTCTGCTATGGTCGCGCTTTAGTTTTCGCCAGTTCCAATAGGCTTCGCGATGATCATATCCATCCCAAAGATCCATATACTCAAGTGCAGCATAGGTTATCTCGGTGCGGTTACCCCAGGCGGACAAAGACTGCTATTGGTTGCTACCAGCGCGGACTTTCGATATTCGTCGTAACGCTGTTGTGCGTTTCTACGGTGCTCAGTATCGCTAGTTAGCGTGTGCGAAGTTTTAAATGCCATATAACGAATCCATTCGATTTAGCAATTATTTCAAATAAGACATGGCCTCCCCACAGGGACTCGAACCCCGATCTGACGCTTAGGAGGCGCCTGCTCTATCCTGTTGAGCTATAGGGAGTCAGGAGGTGCGGGGATTCTAGCGGCTGCAGACAGGATTGTCAGCCCCGAGGGGCTGATGATGCTCAGGCATCGCCCAACGATTCTTCCTGTTGCTCGCGGTTCTGACGCTCTTCCCACTGAAACTCGGTGATCAGCTTGTCTATGTAGCGTTGTCCCATCGGCGAGATCATGGAGATGGAGAAGCCGCAGACGGTATGGCCGTTATCATCAATAAAGATATGATGCGCTTCCAGACTTAAATCCAGCGTGTTCTCGCGGTTAAAACGAATGCGTGCAACATCGAAGGTGCGCTGCTCTTCCAGGCGCTTTTTCACGTTGCCACTGAATGCTGCTTTAAAACCGTTGGATGACAGGTCTTTAAGCTGTCCGGCAAGATCGCCTTCTCCGTCGTTCATTTTGATCTTCAGCAGAATCTGATGCGCCGGTGGCACCATCACGCGGTAGGCGGTGCGGCGCTGCAGGTACAGCACTTTTTCCGGGAACTCGGCGCGGTACTGTTCGTTTTGCGGTTGATACTTGAGGCGGCCTGACATGCGAAACTCGATGCGCACGCCCTGGCTGTCACACTCAACGTTAAAGCGTTTGCCGCTGCGGATCAGGTCATTCCCTTGCTGCGGAATAACCTTATCAAGAAAGAAGCTGCGGCTTTTCAGGTCGGTGCTGGTCAGCGCCGATGTATATTCCTCGTCACTGCCATCCACGCGCACTTTAACCGGTGTGCTCATCAGAACGATTTTGCGTAATGCGCCGTAAATGTCTTCCGGGGCATCAAGCAGGAATTCCTGATTACTGTCCGTTGTCATTGTGTCTCTGTCCAATGCTTACTTTTATGCCTGAATGTAGCCTTGCCCTTTGCCCAGGCTGCTGGCTTTACCGTTTCCGTCATATAAGTGTGGATCATTCTGCTGGCCACGCAAGATTCTGAGCTTCTGCAGTGTTCTCTGGCGGGCAGTGAGGACGATTTCAGACAGCTGCTGTGACAGTGTCTGATTGCTGCGGTACTGAGCTTCCAGTGCCTGCCACAGGCGGTGAACATTTGCCGCCTGTGCGAGTAGAGGATGTTCCAGGCTGGCAGCAGAGTGGGGGAGGTCGTGTTGTCTGAGCCATTGCAGGCGCTGAGCGGCAACCCGCTTCAGTTCAGTCAGATGACTGGCGTTCTGCTGACGCAGTGCCTGAAGGGCAGGGAGATCGTTGTCCTTCAGGGCGGTCTTTTCCCGGGTCAGCAGGTCAAAGATAGTTTGTGCAAGAGTCAGTTCCTCAGCCATCAGACTGGCGAGGCTTTCAGTATCGATGCTCATGGCATGTCACTTTCAGTTGAGGTCGTCCTCAAAATCAAGCATTTTTCCTGCCAGTTTCTCGTAATCGATTTTGTACTCTCCGCGCTCTATCGCGCCACGAATCCGTTCTACGGTCGCGTCATCCACGTCCGGCATGTCCCTGATCTCAGCTTCAATCTGTTGAATGCTCTTTGTGCTGGCACTCAGCTTTACCTGATCAGTAAAGGTGGCACTGCTCTGAGCTTTGGCAGCACTGTTCGGTTCTTTACTGACAGGCTCGTTCCGGGTCTGTGAACCTGAGTTCAATCCACCGGTTAACTTATTGATATTCATAGATAAATCTCCCAGCCAATTTGGCATCATACACTCCTGCATAGTTGTTATCGGCCGCCTGAAACCGAACTTTAACTTTTTTTTTGGCTTTTTATCTAACCTGTACTAATCCCGCGCGGACCGCTCTGGCGGTGACGGTCTTATCTGACTGATTGTTACGAACCCGCAGCCTTTCCCCGGCACGAGCTGACTCCAGTGCAGTTCCTTTCATCTCGACCCGGATGCCGGGACGCATTACCTGAATCAGCACTTCATCGCCACGCTCTATCACCAGTGGGGCTTCCACCATGTTAGCTGAGACTACGGTGCCGGCACGCTGGCTGCGACGCATGATCATGCCGTTGAGCCCATCATCCACGGTGAAAAAGCCCTGATGCAGCTCGCCGGTATCGCGGCTGACGTAACGGATATCGTCAGCGCTGATTACAGCATCAGAGGAGACGGCCTGAGTCAGAATTGCGACCTCGCGATAAACGTGCAGCTGTATTGCCAGGTGTTGCTTCCAGTAGGGCGAAGCACAGCTGACTTCAATGCCATTCCGTCCCGGTTGCAATGCCTTTACCGGGTTGATGTTCAGGTCACTATTACAATGTGCCAGCTGATAGGTGCCTGGCAGGCCCGGAAAACTGACGCTCGCCTGGCTGTCTGTTCCGGCAACCTGTTGCCAGCGGTCCAGTAAATGCCCGCTTACCAGCGTACGCCAGTCAGGTGTCGTTTCAGCGCAGGCCAGCCGGGCCGCCACGCTCAGGAAAATAACTGCAAATATCCGACGTTTTTTCTGGTTGTCTACTATGCTCATAAGCAGGTAACTGAGAATGTCATTAATCCGGCGCTCTTACCTCTGTTCCTCTGGGTTCAGCAAAGGTCGTGCCGGATTACTTTGGGAGCTTGTTATGGCAGGTGTATTGGACACGGTTAACCAGCGCACGCAGTTGGTTGGCCAGAACCGTCTGGAGCTATTGCTGTTCAGGGTGAACGGTCGTCAGGTCTACGGCATTAACGTCTTTAAGGTTAAAGAAGTGCTGCAGTGCCCGCGTCTGACGATCCTGCCGGGCAGTAATCCGGTGGTACGTGGTGTCGCGCATATCCGTTCCGGCACCATCCCGATTATGGATATGAGCATGGCTACTGGTAATGCACCACTGAAGGATCTGGAAAATGCCTTCGTGATCATTACCGAGTACAACCTGAAAACCCAGGGATTTCTGGTGGCGGGTGTCGAGCGCATCATTAATATGAACTGGGGGGATATCCATCCACCACCAAAGGGCACTGGTCGTGAGCACTATCTGACGGCAGTCACTGAAGTTGAAAAGCAGCTGGTGGAAATCATTGATGTGGAAAAAATCCTCGCCGAGGTATCGCCAATCAATGAAGAAATCAGTGAAGGTGTGGTGACCGAGGAAGTTCATAACAAAGCACGTGAGAAAAAAGTGCTTATTGTGGACGACTCCAAAATTGCCCGTAAGCAGGTCAGTCGCTGTCTGCAGAATGTCGGTGTTGAAGTCGTGGCGCTGAATGACGGGCTGCAGGCCTGGGAGCATCTGGCGGGCATTGCCGATGCTGGTGAAAGCGTTACCGATCATTACATGATGATGATTTCAGATATTGAAATGCCGGAAATGGATGGCTACACCCTGACTACAAGGGTACGCAGCGATTCGCGAATGTCTGATTTCTTTATCGTATTGCACTCATCGCTCAGTGGTGTGTTCAACAAAGCGATGGTGGAAAAGGTCGGCGCCAACGACTTTATTGCCAAGTTTGATCCGGACATTCTGGCTGAACGGGTCGCCAGCCGGATCAGTGCACAATAGAGGTACCAGGTCTTACTATGATGAAAGACATGTCGGTCGACGAATACAACCGTTTCCGGGCAGTGCTGGAGAAAAACAGCGGCATTATGCTGGGAGAAGGTAAGGAGTATCTCGTTACCAGTCGCCTCCGTCGGATGATGGAGCGCGAGGCGCTGGATTCAGTGACGTCATTGCTCAGTGCGATGGAGCGCAATCGCAGCCTGCTGGAGCAGGTTGTCGATGCCATGACCACCAACGAAACCCTGTGGTTCCGTGACGATCATCCGTATCGTATTTTCCGCGACCGCCTGTTGCCGGAAGTGGCGGCAAATCGCCGGCCGCTGAAAATCTGGTCCTCTGCCTGTTCTACCGGACAGGAGCCGTACTCTCTGAGTATCGAAATTGAAGAGTTCCGGCGTAAGAATCCGGGGCAGCTGGTCACGGGCGAGCGCATTCTGGCGACTGATATTTCACCAAGTGCTTTAGCGGCAGCGAAGGAAGGGGTGTATCAGCAGCTGGCTATTCGTCGCGGTATGAATGATCAGCATCTGAAAACTTACTTTGATGTGCTGGATAACGAGCGCTGGCGCGTAAAGGATCCGATTCGGGCGCGAGTGGACTTTCGTTCGCAGAATCTGCAGCAGAGCTTTGGCTTGCTGGGTAAATTCGACATTATCTTCTGTCGTAATGTACTCATCTATTTTTCTGCGGATCTGAAGTACGACATTCTGAAGCGTATGCATAGTTGCCTTAATCCGGGCGGTTACCTGATGCTGGGTGCTTCCGAGGCGATGAATAACCTGAGTGATTACTACGAAATGATTCAATGCCACCCTGGCATTGTCTATCGCGCGCGGTAAGCCATTACCGCCCGTTTTCCCTTTTCTTTCCCTGATTGCCGCCGGCAGGAAATGCCTTGCCGTTGCCGCTGCTGATTACCGCCCTGAAAATCCATAACCTGTTGAAATGTATAGGAAAATAGTTTTGGCACAGGGGTTGCTAATACAAATCCATAGTCATGAAGCGAGTATCGGATTATGGGTGCAATCAATTTCAGCAATGCCTTAGGTGTCCATCCTGCAGCGATGCAGTTGCGTGCCACCCGTGCGGAAATTCTGGCTAACAACCTGGCCAACGCAGATACCCCAGGATTCAAGGCGCGTGACATTAACTTTCAGGCGGTATTGGCCGGTGAAGTGGCCAGTCAGCGTAGCCTGGGCATGAATCGCACGCACTCTGGTCACCTCGCTGCTCAGGGCAGTGCGGATGAAGATCTGCTGTACCGTAACCCGATTCAGCCATCCATTGATGGCAATACCGTGGACTCGCAGATGGAGCAGGCGATCTACAGCCGCAATGCTCTCAATTACAACGCCAGCTTTGAATTTCTGAGCAGTAAGTTCAAAGGTATGAAAGGCGCGATCCGGGGAGAATAATTATGTCACTGAGTAACGTATTTGATATCGCCGGCTCGGGCATGAATGCCCAATCCATCCGGATTAACACCACCGCCAGTAACATCGCCAATGCGGAAAGTGCTTCCAGCTCTGTTGATGAAACCTACCGTGCGCGCAAGCCGTGGTTTGCGGTGATGCAGAAAACTTTCACCGAAGTGAACGCCGAGAATCAGTTTGAGGCCATCGAAGGTGGCATCGGTTCCGGTGTACAGGTGATGGGTATTGTAGAAAAAGACGCGCCACTGCAGCAGCGCTTTCAACCGGATCATCCTATGGCCAACGAAGACGGCTACGTTTACTACCCGAACGTGAACATCGTAGAAGAAATGACCGACATGATGTCGTCATCCCGCAGCTACCAGATGAACGTCGAGGTGCTGAAAACGGCCAAACAAATGCTTCAGCGTACGCTGACACTGGGACAATAAGGGGAGCTTAGCCATGGCAATTGACGGTATTTCCTCAAACTCTGAAGTTCTGAGTCAGTATCAGACCAACTCCAGTGCCAGCGAGACCAAAGACAATGAACTCGGCCGTGATGCATTCCTCGAGCTGATGGTTGCACAGCTGAATAACCAGAATCCGCTGGAGCCTACTGACAACCAGGCGTTTGTTGCTCAGCTGGCCCAGTTTTCAACAGTTGAAGGTATCGGCCAGCTGAATACCACAGCCGAGACCATGAGCTCTAATTTCACATCAACTTCGGCATTGCAGGCTTCCAGCCTGGTTGGCCAGTCGGTGATTGTGGAAGGTAATGACACCGGTTTGCTGCTGAACGGCGGTATCGTCAGTGGCTTTGCCGATATTCCGGATTCAACCAGCAACATGATGCTGACCATCGAAGATGAGAACGGTCAGCTGCTGGAGCAGTTCTCACTGGGTACTCGCAGCGAAGGTCCTATGTCTGTTCGCTGGGATGGTCAGAATCTGATGATCGATGGTGAGATTCAGGACATTGATCTCGATTCTCTCAATCGTCAGGAGTTTTACACCGACGATGAGGGTGAGGTAGTGCTGGACGATTATGGCGAGCCAATCCGCGTGCCATACCCAGCAGGTGAATATGTATTCAAGCTCAGCGGTAATGTCGCCGGTCAGTCAGAAGACTTCGGTATGCAGATGAGCTCCCGCGTCGACAGCGTCACTATGAGCGCTGGCGGTTCGGTCACTCTGAACCTGGCAGGCGGACAGTCCGCTTCAATGGATCAGATTAAACAGATTCTGGATGAGTAGTTCGGACGGGCATCGGAGATAAGATTATGGCTTTTAACATTGGTTTAAGTGGAATTCGCGCTGCCTCGACCGATCTCGAGGTTACTGGTAATAACATCGCAAACGCCAGTACCACCGGCTTTAAAGAGTCGCGCGCCGAGTTTTCTGATGTGTACACCACCACACTGCTGGGCACCGGAGTAAAACCGGTCGGTAGCGGTGTGATGGTCGATAACGTCCGTCAGGAATTCAGTCAGGGTAATATCAGCGGTACCGAAAACGCGCTCGATCTTGCCATCGACGGTAACGGCTTTTTCGTACTCGAAGGCAGTGGCTCCATCAGCTACACCCGTTCCGGTATTTTCTCTCTGGATAAAGACGGTTATGTCGTTGCCAATAATGGCTCTCGCCTGCAGGGTTATGCGGCCAATGCTAACGGCGTGGTTAACGGTGTCCTTGATGATATCCGTATTCAGGTGGCTAACCAGCCGCCGCGTCTGACCAATCTGGCGACGGCGATTCTGAATCTGGATGCCAGTGAATCGGTATTGCAGGAGCAGGGTCTGCAACTGGTGGCTAATGGTCTGGCTATTGGTACCGCTGACTCAGGTATTCTGGAGTCCACCACCACCATTCTGGCTTCTGCCGGTCAGCCGACAACCGCCGGTATTCCTGCACAAATGGCCTTTGCTGGCGGTGCTGGTTTAACTGTCGCGGATGTAGGTACTGCTGGTACGGTCGGTACAAAAACCATTGATGTTGACCTTGGTGATGGCAACGGCGTGCAGACGATTACTCTGACGGCTATTCCTGCTGGCTCTACCGAAGCCGAAGCGCTGACCATTATTCAGCAGTCTATCGACGCCCAGCTGGGTTCTCAGCAACTTACGGCTTCAGTCGGTGGCGCCGGTGAACTGGTGATTGAACGTGCTGGCTACTCCGCCACCGACGGTTCCAGCTTCGCATTAACGAACAGTGCGACCTGGGATGCATTATTCGGGGCGGCGGGTGCAGTGACCGCAGGTACCGCAGGCTCGCTGTTGTTTGTTGGCTCTAACGCCCTGACGGCAGATATGACCAGCGTACCGGGTACTTCTACCACAACCCGTACCACGGCTACGCCTTCATTGAACATCGTTGCCAGTGATCCGGGTGAATTTGCTGCACTGACAGCCTCTAACCTGTATGGCGCACTGGATGTCAGCACTGTTGGCGGTAATGTGCTGGCCTTTACTGTTGCCACCGAATCCGGTGCCACCTATCCGATTAACCTGAGCGAAGCCGCCTGGTTGGGTGCGTCTCCGGGCTCCGGTTATGCAATGCTGAGCGTGGCCGATGCGGTTGCGCAGATTAATGCGCAGATTACGGCAACAGCGGGTGCTGGTAACGAAGAAGTACTGGCGGTGAATAACGCTGGCTTTATTGAGTTCCAGGTGCAAGCGCCAGGCAACCGTGGTGATTACCTGCAAATCGCCAACAACAGTGTCAGCTCTGTTAACTACAGCCTTGATAACCTTGGTTTCTATTCCGGTAACCGTTTCGACAACGGTGTTGAGCCGGTGCAGGCCAACAACGAATTCCAGCTGGAAGTGACCAGTACTACAGGTCTGGGTGGTGGTCCGTTCACACTGACCATTCCGCCAGCGAACTACGCCTCTCTGGACGATCTGGCGGTGGCCATTCAGCAGCAGATTGATGTCTACATCGGTGCTACTGGTCTGTCGGGCAAAGTAACGGTCGATGCAGTGGGCGGTCAGCTGGTATTTACCAACACCAACGTGGGTTCTGGCGAGGGTATCTCGATTACGCCAACCGTTGCTGAGCCACAGGCGGTCGCAGCGCTGGGCTTTGACAGCCTGTTTACGGTAACCGGTGAAGACGAAGTTGATCGTACCAACAGTTTCCGTATCAACCTGACTGTTCCGGCACCGGATTCAGACAACCGCAGTGGTTCGGTAATGATCTCGCTGGATGAAGAATTCCGCTCGGTGCAGCAGCTGGCCGCAGCCATTAACCGTCAGCTGAACAGCCAGGATGCCGATGCCTATATCGGTGTGCAGGCGACTGCAGTGGAAGTAGAGCCGAAAACAACACCACCACAGTACCAGTTACAGCTGCGTGCAACCGAGGATGGTGAAGCGTCTATTATCACCGTTACCAATATCACGGCTTCCGGCCCGGATATCAGCGAATCGGATCTTTATGCTCTGCTACAGGTGAATCCGGATGACAACACGCTGCTGACCACAGGTATTGAAGGGGTAAATAACCAGTACCCTGAGACCACCGTGGTACTGACAGATCCGGATGGTGAAGAGAGCACAATCACCATTCCTGAGCAGGCAGAAGCCAACGAAATTGTGGCGTTGTTTAACCAGTATCCGGGGGTGACTGCTTCGGCGCTGACCACCATGACGATTCCACTGTCCAGCTATAACAGCCCGGGAAATAACATGGTTCTGACTCTGAATGGTCAGGAGCTGGAGTCGACATCGCTGGAAGATATTGCTGACGAGATTAACTCGTACCGCAGCACCACTTTACCTGGCTTCGAAGCCAGCATTAATGAAAGTGGCGACCTGATTATCACCAACGAAATCGGTCGCGACATTAAGCTCGCCATCGATAGTCCGGTAGTCAGTGACTCGCTGGTGGTGGTCGGGGCAGAGAACACTGGCCCTGTGGTTCTGGGCGGCTCCTCCAGTGCGGCTGAAGCGGCTGCTGTCGGTGGTGTGGTGACCTTCATTCTGAATGAAGATTACATGCTGAGCGAACCATCTCCGGCGATTTCCGGCATTTTCGGCGCGCTGACAGAAGATGAGTTTACGCCTTACACCCTGAACGCCTTTGATCCGACCGATCAGGATACCTACAACCACGCAACCTCGATGACGATTTACGACAGCCTGGGTAACTCCCATGTGATGACTCAGTACTTCGTGAAGGAGCCTCTGGACCCGAACCGTCCGAATGAGGAAAACGTCTGGGCTATGTACGTGCTGATTGATGGCAATGACGTGGGTGACCCGGATGCCACCTTGCCATTCCCGGAAAACCTTGAGCCAAGCCGAGCCCGTTACGAGTTGTTCTTTAATCAGGACGGCAGTTTCGACCCAGTGGCAACCGGTGATATCTACATCACCAACTGGGACCCGGTCGATGCTGACGGCAATCCAACCGGTGCACTGAGCTCGGTGAACGTTCTGGAAGGCGGCCTACCGTTGAGCGAGCCACCGGTAAACTCCAACTTCCAGATTGACCTGGCCGGCTCTACTCAGTTCGGCAGCGAATTCTCGGTGAACGAAGTGAGCCAGAATGGTTACACCACCGGCCGTCTGACCGGCCTGGAAGTGGATGATGAGGGTATTATCTTTGCCCGCTTCACCAACGGTCAGGCGCAGACACTGGGACAGGTGGCACTGGCGACCTTCCGCAATCCGGAAGGCCTGACGCCACTGGGTGATACCTCCTGGGGTGAATCGTTTGAATCCGGCGTACCAACCATTGGTTCTCCGCAAACGGCTTCCTTTGGTCAGATTCGCTCATCGGCACTTGAAGACTCTAACGTTGACCTGTCGGAGGAGCTGGTGGGGCTGATTATTGCCCAGCGGAACTTCCAGGCCAGCGCCAAAACCATTGAAACCACCGACCAGGTAACTCAGACCATTCTCAACATCTGAGGACTGGTTGCCGCAGCGGCAAGCCGCTTCCGCCTCTGGCTGAAGCGGCGGCCGCCATTCTCCCTCTGGTGTCACAAAAGTGACGCCATTTTTATGTAACTCTTTGAATTACATAGAATTTACATCTTTGGCACGGCCTCTGCTTAATCCCTTACAGATGATGAATTTTCGCAGCCTTTGGGACTGCATCAATCAGGGTTAAGACTATGGATCGTGCACTTTTTATCGCTATGTCCGGGGCCAAGCAGAACACGCTGGGACAGACTGCGCACGCCAACAATCTGGCTAACGCCAATACCACCGGCTTTCGCTCTGACTATACCCAGAGCCGCGCCATGGGCGTATTCGGTGACCACTTCCCAACGCGTGCTTACGCTATGACCGAGCGTCCGGCCAGTGACTTCCGTCAGGGACCGCTGATCGAAACCGGTCGCAGCCTGGATGTCACCATTGAAGGTGATGGCTGGTTTGCGGTGGTCGGTCCGGATGGCGAGGAAGCCTACACCCGTGCCGGTGATCTTAGTGTCGATCCGGCCGGCCGTTTGCTGAACGGGTCTGGTCTGCAACTGATAGGCGATGGTGGCCCTGTGGTTCTGCCTGAATATCAGAGTATTGAAGTCAGCCGTGCCGGAATTGTCACCATTCAGCCGCTGGGAGAGAACCCGGCTGCCGTGGCTGAGCCGGTACAGCTGAAACTGGTGAAACCGGATGTGCAGGCGCTGGAAAAAGGCGAAGACGGCCTGTTCCGTTTTCGTGATCCGGCAACACCACCGGCGGTCGCCGACCCGACCATCAGTCTGGTGAACGGTTTTGTCGAAGGCTCTAACGTGAATGCGGTGACCGAATTAACCAGCCTGATTTCACTGAATCGTCAGTATGAAATGCAGGTAAAACTGATGAAGCGTGTGGACGAAAATGCATCGGCCACCACACAACTGCTGTCCAGTCAGTAAGGAGATAAATTATGTTATCAGCACTCTGGGTAAGTAAAACCGGACTGGAAGCACAGGATCTGGCGCTGACCACGGTTTCCAATAACCTGGCTAACGTATCGACCACCGGCTTTAAAAAAGACCGCGCGGTATTTGAAGATTTACTCTATCAGGTACAGCGTCAGCCGGGGGCTAACTCATCCGCCGATACGCGTCTGCCATCGGGCTTGCAGTTGGGTACCGGTGTTCGTACCGCGGGTACGCAAAAGGTATTTACCACGGGGTCTCTGCAATTAACCGATCAGCCACTCGATCTGGCGATTAATGGTCGTGGTTTTTTCCAGATTCAGATGCCGGACGGCACCATTGGTTATACCCGCGATGGTACCTTTCACATTAACAGTGAAGGTGTGGTGGTTAACGTTAACGGTTATCCACTTGAGCCGCAGATTACTATTCCCGAACAGACCAACCAGCTGACCATCAGTAAGGACGGTATTGTACAGGCCACCATGTTTGGTGACCCGACGCCGCAGGAACTGGGTCAGATTGAAACTATGGATTTTATTAACCCGGCAGGTCTGCAGGCGATGGGGGGGAATATTTTCTTCGAAACCGCTGCCAGTGGTGCTCCGCAGGGTGGTGTGCCAGGTGAGGATGGATTTGGTTCAGTCGAGCAGGGTGCTCTGGAAAATTCCAACGTTGAAGTGGTGGAAGAGCTGGTGAAAATGATCACCGTTCAGCGTTCATACGAAATGAATTCCAAAGTGGTGTCAGCCGCAGATCAGATGCTGCAGTTCCTGACACAGAATACGTAATTGTAGGGAGGGTTATGTTATGTGGCGCCTTACAGCACTTATTCCAACGGTTTTTATGGTGGCATGCTCTTCAGTGCCACTGGAAAAAGACGTTTATCCGGACGACCCTGATTTTGCCCCGGTTTCCGCTCAGGGACTACAGCCACCGCCAGTGGTCAATGGCTCACTGTTTCAGGCGCGCTATGGTATGGGCCTGTATACCGACCAGCAGGCACGCCGTGTCGGTGACATTATTACCGTGATTTTTGAAGAGCAGTATCAATCGTCGAAATCAGCAGAAACATCAGCGGATAAATCGTCGGCTAATTCAGCTTCTGTCGGCAGTATGTTCGGCACTGTACCGGGCTGGAAGAACCTTAACCTCGGAGTTGATACCAGTGCCGATCGTCAGTTCAGTGGCAAAGGTGAGGCGGATCGTTCGAACAGCCTGAGCGGTCAGATTTCAGTATCGGTCGCGGAAATTATGCCCAACGGTATTCTGCGAATTCGAGGTGAAAAGTGGCTGACGCTGAGCGAAGGTGATGAATATATCCGTATCAGTGGCCTGATTCGCCCGGCAGATATTTCACCGGACAATACCGTGTCGTCGAATAAAGTGGCTGATGCGCGTATTTCATTCGGTGGTCGTGGCAGTCTGAATAACTCCACTAAACAGGGTTGGTTCGACCGAATCATGAATTCACCCTGGATGCCGTTCTGAGGACGTTTTTTATGAAAACATTTTTCACGGCTGTGAGTTGTTTGTTGCTGCTGGTATCCGTTCAGGTTCAGGCCGAACGGATTAAAGACATTACCAGCATTGCCGGTGTGCGCAGCAACCAGCTGGTGGGCTATGGCCTGGTGGTTGGCCTGGATGGTTCCGGTGACAAAGCACCATTCACCACCCAGACTTTCCGCAACATGATGAGCCAGTTCGGCATCAGTGTTCCGGCGGGCACCGACCCGAAACTGAAAAATGTCGCAGCGGTATCTGTAACTGCGGAGCTACCACCATTTTCGAAGCCAGGTCAGCGTGTTGATGTGACAGTGGCTTCTCTGGGTAACGCCAAAAGCCTGCGTGGTGGCCAGTTGTTATTTACGCCGCTGAAAGGTGCCGATGGCAACATCTATGCCGTGGCTCAGGGTAATCTGGTCGTGGGTGGTTTCGGTGCCGAAGGCAACGATGGCTCCAGTATTAAAGTGAACGTTCCCAGTGTCGGTCGTATTCCCAATGGCGCATCCGTTGAACAGACGGTACCAACCAACTTTGCCCGCGGTGACAGTCTGGTGTTCAACCTTGATCAGCCGGACTTCACCACCGCACACGCCATGGTTAAGAAAATTAACGATCTGATGGGGCCGGGAACGGCGGAAGCGCTGGATGCCACTTCCATTCGTGTCAGTGCGCCGCGCGATACCAGTCAGCGTGTCAGTTATCTTTCTATTATCGAAAATATGGAAATTGAAACTGGTACTGAACGGGCTAAAGTCATTATTAACTCGCGTACCGGTACCATCGTGATGGGACAGAATGTGCTGATCGAGCCGGTTGCTGTTACACACGGTAATCTGGTGGTCACCATTACCGAAGATTTTCAGGTATCTCAGCCGAATGCTCTGGCGGAAGGCGATACCGTGGTGGTGCCGCAAACCAATATCAATATTGATGATGGCGGTGATAATCGTATGTTCAAGTTCGGACCAGGCGTATCGCTGGATAGTATTGTAAAGGCCGTGAATGATGTCGGCGTTGCTCCGGGTGACCTGATGGCCATTCTCGAAGCGATGAAGCAGGCCGGAGCATTGAAAGCAGAATTAATCGTGATCTGATATCACCTGAAATGCGGAAGTATTATGACTGAAGATTTATTTGAGCAGATCCGTCTGTTATCGCTGGAAATCCGTTCGCTGGTTAAGCAAGGCGTAAAGGAGGGTGTTGAAGAACGCATTGAGCACCGCAACGCGCTACTGGAGCAGTGGTTTCAGGGAATAACGCAACTGATTCAGCTGACCAACGAACAGCAGACATTCCTCGAAGATCTGCTGCGTGAAGAGCAGGCACTGGTGGCTGAGCTGCAGCAGGAGCAGTCCGGGCTGGCACAGGTTGCCCGCAATAAGAAAAAAGCCAGTATGTACCAACAGCACTAGGCAATTATTTCCCGCAATGCTGAATATTCGGAATGCCCATATTCAGCAGGGTTCGCCTCTCACCTCATTGAGTTGGGAGTGGCCCCCTGCGGTGCTGACGTCAGACGCCAGACGCCTGAAGCTTGAAGCCTGAAGCCTGAAGCCTGAAGCCTGAAGCTTGAAGCTTGAAGCTTGAAGCTTGAAGCTTGAAGCTTGAAGCCTGACGCACGACCTCCGACCTCCGACCTCTGACCTCCGACCTCCGACCTCCGACCTCCGACCTCCGACCTCCGACCTCCGACCTCCGACCTCCGACCTCCGACCTCCGACCTCCGACCAAAACTTGGCAAACATTTTGCAATTTCCTCTTCAGAGGAGATTTCTATGATTCAGACACAAGCTAACAGCGCTCAGGTCTTCACCGACATTAACGGTTTGCAGGGTATTCGTAACCTTGGCAAAGCCGATAAAAATGCTGCGCTGCGTGAAGTCGCTAACCAGTTCGAGTCCATGTTTCTGAACATGATGCTGGGCTCAATGCGGGACGCGAATAAGGTGTTTGAAGAGGACTCATTATTCAGCTCTCCGGAGATGGATTTTTACGAAAAAATGTACGACGACCAGATGGCGCTGTCGCTTGCAGGCCAGAAGGGCATGGGCCTGGCGGACGTTATCTACCGCCAGCTGATGTCTAACTACGGTGACCAGGCCCAGCAGCCAAAAGCACTGGATCAGAGTTCAATGAATGACCGCCGTATGTCCTGGTCGCTGCCGTCAGCGAAAGTACTGCAGGACGCTGTTGATGAAGTCGATTCTGTGCTGCAGGCGTCTGCAGCAGACTCCGGCAATAGCGAGGATGCGGTCAGCGTAGGTGAGCAGGGTGTGGCAAATGGCGATGGGGATAAAGGGCAACAGTTTGCCACTGCGGAAAGCTTCGTTGCCGCTCTTTACCCGTTGGCAGAAAAAGTGGGTGCCGAAATTGGCGTTGACCCGAAAGCCATTGTTGCTCAGGCGGCGCTGGAAACCGGCTGGGGTAAATATGTTATCAGCGATGAGCAGGGCCGCAGCAGTTTCAATTTCTTCGGTATTAAGGCCGATCAGCGCTGGAGTGGCGAGGCCGTGACCGTGACGACTCATGAATACCGTGGCGGTGTGGCGCTGAAAGAACAGGCGGCATTCCGTTCTTACGCATCCGCTGAAGAGGGTATGCGCGATTACGCTGCCTTCCTGCAATCCGGTAGTCGTTATCAGCAAGCGATAGGTCAGGACCTGTCGGCCGAACATTATGGTCATGCATTGCAGAAAGCAGGCTATGCAACCGATCCGCAGTATGGCGTAAAAATTCACCGTATTTCAGAAAGCAGCACGCTGAACGACGCGCTGCAAACTATGCAGAGTGCTCTGCAGGGAGCGGGTATCGATGGCTGATATTCTGGAAATTGGTATATCTGGTCTGAAAGCCAGTCAGACCGCACTGACCGTTACCGGCCATAACATCACCAATGCCGGCACCGAAGGTTATACCCGTCAGGTTCTGTCACAGAGTGCCACATCGCCCCAAAATAAAGGCGGTGTCTGGATCGGCTCAGGCGTCAGTATCGATTCGGTTACCCGTGTCTATGATCAGTTCCTGACAGAACAGTTATGGCGCGATACGGCAACCTTTAACGGCTTTGACACACTGTCGAATAACGCAGAACAAATTGACAGTCTGCTGGCCGACAGTGGTACCGGTATTCAGCCAGGTCTGGAAAATATGTTCGGTGCGCTGCAGGCGGTGGTTGATGATCCATCGTCACTGCCTGCGCGTGCGGTTCTGATCAGCGAGTCGGAAGGTCTGATTGATCGTTTTACCGCGATCAGCGATCGTCTGACTGCGCAGAACGATATTATCAATGGTCAGATGGAAGTGATGGCTGGCCAGATTTCCACTATTGGTGCGGCCATTGCGGAATTGAACGAGCAGATTCAGTTCGCTACGGCGTCTGCTAACGGCGTTCAGCCAAATGACCTGCTGGACGAACGTGACCAGTTGGTGAAAGAACTGTCCGAGCTGGTAAAGGTCAATATTGTTGAGCAGGACGGTTCCGTCTGGAACGTATTTATCGGTAATGGCCAGGCGCTGGTGGTTGGTAATGACTCCAACGAATTATTCACCGATGCCGGCGCTTCGGACCCTTCACGACTGGATATTTACTTCCGTAAGGGCGATTCAATTCAGAACGTAACCCGCGAAATTACCGGTGGCCAGTTGGGCGGCACACTGGAGTTCCGCGACGAAGTGCTCGATCCGGTGATGAATGGTCTGGGACGTCTGGCGCTGGTGATTAACCAGAGTTTCAACGAACAGCATAAGCTGGGTATTGATTACGATGGCCTGATGGGTGAAAACTACTTCACCGACATTAATGCCCCGGAAAAAATCTATAACCGTATTCTCGGCGACCGTAATAACGCCAGCCCGAATGACCGTCTTATTGCGGTTAATATTCTCGATGCCGGGGCACTTTCAACCAGTGAATATCAGTTAGAGTTTCCAGGGCCTGACGACTATGTTTACCGTATTAAGCGCCTGGATGACGGTGAGATTGTAGAAACCGGTGCGTTAAGTGGTAGCTTTCCGGATTCTGTCGAGGTCGACGGTTTTGAACTGGTATTCGAGGCCGGTTCGTTTCAGGCCGGCGATGATTTCCTGATTATGCCTACGCGTAATGAATCGCAGAAACTGGCGATGAATGTAACCCGGCCGGAACAGGTGGCGATTGCCAGCCCGATATCCACCGATGCCGCTATTGGTAACCGTGGTAGCGGTGTGATTTCACAGGGTAGTGTTTATGATACCGACACATCCTATTTCGATGTTGAAGGTGAGCTGTCTCCACCGTTGCTGATTCGTTTTACTTCACCGACCACCTACGACGTGCTCGATAATTCAGACCCGGGTAATCCGATTCCGTTGTTCCCGCCGTTGATGAATCAGACCTATGTGCCGGGTATCAGTAATTCCATGTTGCCGGCCGACGAGGGAAAAACCTCGTTCACCAGTTTTGGTGGTGTATTACCCGTGCGCGCGACCTATCAGGCCCCCGCTCCGGCGGCAACGGTGGAATCGACGAACGGCTTTTTCCCGGAACGCATTGTTATCAGCTATACCGATCCGCGTACTGGTCAGGTTACCAGTCAGCCGACGTTAATTACCAAAGCGAATGCATCGGCTCGTGAGATTGCCGAAGAGCTGAGTAAGCGTGAGGGTGTGGAAGCTATGGCGCGCACCACGGTGGAACTGACAGATTTTACCGCCGATGCTAATCCGTTTCAGGAAATGACACTGAGCGTAAACGGCATTGTTCTGACCGATACCCTGGGTCCGAATCAGGCCAAATATGACGATGGTTATCCGCAGGAAGTGCCGGATCCTGTTACGCCGGAATTTGTTGCCGACCGTATTAATGCCTGTCGCGATTTGCAGGAGCTGGGTATTACCGCCACCAGTGATGGTACCAAAGTAACCATCATTGCCCTGAACGGTGACGACATTAATCTTGAGGTCAGTGGTGATAACGGTGATGGCTTCTCGGTCAGTAATGGTCAGGATATTGTTCTGCGCGAAACCGGAGAATCGCCATTTGTTCCGTTAACAGAATATGACGGCTACAACTTCGATGAAGGTGGTCCGTATCGCTATGAATTTGATGTTCCGGGGCAGGGAACATTCAGTATCGAAATGACTGGCAGCTACGCCACCGGAGATGAAGTGGTCGATGCTATTCGCACGCAACTGGAAGATGCGGGCTTTGCGTTTAATGGCAACCTCGATGTAGCCATCAATGAACGCGGTGTCATCAGCTTCCAGCCGCGGGTGGAAATGAATGCCACAGGTATTCACGGATCATCAAAAATGACCATGGGCGGCCAGATTAAAGTCATTACCGACGCGGGCTACAGCCTGAATGTTGAGCCGCCAGGCAACAACCTGTTCGAGCAGGATCCGGTTGGTGAGCCTGTGTATTTTGGCTTTGATGTGGAAGTATCCGGCCTGGTACAAAGTGGTGACGAATTTACGATCGACTTTAATAGCGATGGCACCTCCGACAGTCGTAATGGTGTGTCACTGGCGGCATTACAGACCGAAGACACGGTAGCGGGAAATACCAGCTTTTCCGAAGCCTACTCACGTTTGGTTGAAGAAGTCGGTTCAACCACCAGTAAAGCCCAGATTAACCGCGACTCCAGCGAAGTGCTGTTGCGCAATTCCGAAGATGCTGTTTCCAGTTTGTCCGGGGTAAACCTGGATGAGGAAGCCGCTGCACTGATTCAGTTTGAACTGGCCTATAACGCCAGTGCTCAGGTAATTCAGGTAGCACGCAGTATCTTTGACACTCTGATCTCAACTTTCCGATAGGAGCTGGGTGATGCGTATATCCACTCTTCAGCAGTACACCAAGGGTCTGAATTCCATTATGGATAACCAGACCGAAGTGAATAAAACCCAACAGCAGGTATCCACCGGTCGCCGCGTACTGACGCCGGCGGATGACCCGATTGCATCAACGAAAATCCTGCAGCTACAACAGGATCTGGCACTGAACGATCAGTTTCAGAAGAACATGACCTTTGCCGAAAACCGGCTGAACCTGGAAGAAGCGACCCTTGCATCGGTAACCGAAAACCTGACGCGTCTGAAGGAGCTGACGGTACAGGCGGGTGGCGGTACGCTGACGATTACCGACCGCCAGGCTATTGCTGCCGAGGCTTATCAGATTCAGGAAGCACTGGTGGATTTATTCAACACCCGTGATGCCAATGGAGAATATATTTTCGCCGGCTTTAAAGGCGCGGATATGCCTTTCGTGCAGAATTCCACCGGTCGCTATGACTATGAAGGTGACGAAGGCCAGCGTTACCTGTCGATTGGTGCCAGTACGACAGTGGCGACCGGCGATAACGGCAAAGAGTTGTTTGTAGATGTCGAAGCAGCAAAAAATACCTTCACTGCCGGAATCAATCCCAATAATACCGGTGATATGCAGGTTAATCCGGGCTTTGTTGTTGATGAAGAGGCTTACGCTGAGTTTTATCCCGACGATATTATTATTACTTTCAATCCGGAATCAGCAGTCTCCCCCCCCGCAACAAACTACACCGTACGCCGGGCATCGGATAACCGCGTGATCGATGGCTTGTTTAATATGGGGTATACCAGTGGTGCCAAGATTGAGGTCGCTGGTATTTCGCTGGGTATGAGCGGTGAGCCGGAGCCGGGGGATGAGGTGCTGGTTAAATCATCGCCTAAGCAAAGCATCACGGACACTGTATTTCGCTTAACTTATGGCCTGAATACCCTGGAAGATAATCCAGTTGATTCTGCCACCCTGGATATTCTTATTGAGGATACCCTGACCAACCTGGCCAATGCTCAGGCATCGGTGTCAGAAGTGGTCAGCCGAGTGGGCGCACGTCTTAATGTGATTGAAAATACCGGCAATCTGGCTGCCGATGTGAAGATTGTGAACCAGGATGTGTTGTCTAAGCTGTCGGATGTGGATTTTGCCGAAGCTGTCAGTCGCTTGTCGCTGCAGAGCTATCTGCTGGAAGCCGCGCAGCAGAGTTACACGACGATCTCCCGCATGTCGCTGTTTGATCAGATGTGATGCTTGGCAGACGTCAGACGTCAGATGCCGGATGCTTCAAGCTTCATCCCGCTGTAGCAACAGGCGGGTAAAGTGCAGAAAATCCGGCAGGTGGCGCTCGATAACCGCGATGGTAATCGGCAGTTGCAGGGTTTGATATTCATGCACGGCAATATTGCGAAAGCCGATCATTTTTTTCAGATTATCAGCTAGCTCAGAAGGGATAAAACCGGCCTCAGTCAGCAGTGAAAATACATCGCGGGCGCTTTGTGGAACTCCCAGTTTATGGCTGCGAACCAGATGTTGGCCGGCGTCCAGGGCGGCTTCACAAGCGCGTTGAATATTCAGAATGGCCGCGTCCTGACGAGTAAAGTCGCTGGCAAAAGTGTCGTGCCCTTTGTCATATTCTTCACGGGCGCGCTTTACGCAGCGTTCAATCGTTGCTGCCTTGTTAACAATAACATCATTCACCATAAACTCTTCCTGCTTGCCTGATATCCTGCAGTTGCAATGCGCGGCGTTCGTCCAGCGCCATTTTCTCGCTGAGAATAAATGCCTCAAATAACCCGGCCTGAACGTCACTTGCCCACCAACGCTCGCCAGTGCTGACAATCTGATGCTGCATCACCGTGCTGGCAGCCCGTAAATCCAGCAGATCGACCGGGCATCCTGCAATATCGGCCAGATCGCTGCTCAGCTGCCATAGCTGCAAAGGATCGGCATAACCCTCAACCAGCACTGCGACATCCAGATCACTTTGTGCGTCTGCAACGCCCTGAACCCTGCTGCCAAAACCGTACACGGCCAGCAAGCCTGGCAGATTCTGCTGCAAAAACTGGACAACAACGGAAGCCCTTATCACGGTTCATACCTCTGCAAGCCTGATGTCCGCATCATAACAGGCTGCGCTACCGGCTACCACGCAGAGCGAGGGATGCATATGTTTGTCGGATATGTGGGGTCCGACTTCCGGCTTTCGACTTCCGGCTTTCGGCTTTCGACCTCCGACCTCCGACCTCCGACCTCCGACCTCCGACCTCCGACCTCCGACCTCCGACCTCCGACCTCCGACCTCCGACCTCCGACTTTTCACGCGTCAAAAATAAAAATCCTTATAAATCAGCAAGCTGCGACTGCTAATTAGCACCCGTCGAAATCATGGCGGTGGCCGTTGGAAAAAATTTAAAAAACTTCTGTTTAAGCCCTAAAGAACCCTGATAAGTCGCCGTTAACAGGTATGACAAAGTCAGGCGGAGCCGATGAGCATCATCGCGATGCCGGTTCCTTAAGCAGGTACAGGAGAAACACCATGCCTCAAATTATTAATACCAACATTGCGTCGATTAACGCACAGCGGAACCTGGACAAATCCCAGTCCGCAAACCAAACCGCATTACAGCGTCTGTCTTCTGGTCTGCGTATTAACAGCGCGAAGGACGACGCAGCTGGTCTGGCAATTTCCACCCGTTTCACCTCTCAGATCAAAGGTCTGAACGTAGCCGTGCGTAACGCCGGTGACGGTATCGCTCTGGCGCAAACCGCTGAAGGTGCTCTGGGTTCCATTAACGAAAACTTACAGCGTATTCGTGAGCTGGCAGTTCAGTCTGCTAACGCCACCAACTCTGACGTTGACCGTGAAGCACTGCAGGCTGAGGTTGATCAGCTGGTATCGGAAATCACCCGTACCTCTGAAGAAACCGACTTCAACGGCCGTAAACTGCTGGACGGTTCTTTCTCTGCCACTTTCCAGATCGGTGCTAACGCTGGTCAGACTGTGGACGTATCCATTGCTCAGCTGACATCCGACAAACTGGGTGTGGGTAAAGCGAATGGTATCAGCGCTCTGGGTAACGAAAATGGCCTGCAGAACGGTGACCTGGTAATCAATGGCACTGCGATTGATCCTTCCAAAGCGTCTTCCGATACCTTCTCTGTAGCGGGTAACGAAGCATCTGCTATTTCCAAAGTGGCAGCCATTAATGCCAAATCAGATGAAACCGGCGTCTCTGCCGTGGTGAACACCAACGTTTCTGTTGGTGCAGAAATGACCGCAGCAGCAACAACCGGTACCATCAAGCTGAACGATGTTGAGATCGATATCTCTACCGGTGGTCTGGATGCTGCAACTGACCGTGACTCTGTAATCTCTGCCATTAACGCCAAATCCGGTCAGACTGGTGTGGTTGCCCGTGATGGTGGCGACGGCAGTGGTGTTATTCTTGAGGCCAAAGACGGTCGTAACATTACTGTTGATCTGCAGACTGGCGGCGCTAACACTCTGACTGAAGCGTCTACTGGTCTGAGTGAAGGCACCAGCTACGCTGGTTACACCCTGATTTCGAAAGATGGTTCTGATATTAAAGTGGAAGGTGGTCAGGGTACTGGTACCGGTGATATCTCCCACGCGGGTATGTCAGTAGGCACCTACTCCGGTCGTGAAGCAGCGGTTGCCAGCAAGACAACCAGCGCTGGCATTGCCAATACGGAGACTGCGTCGACCTTCACTACCGGTGATATGGCCATCACGGGTACCCGTCAGATCAATGCGACCAATAACACGTTCGAAATCTCACTGAATGGTGGTGACTTCCAGACATTGACTCTTGATGCAACTTTTGACGCCGATGGTGCAGGAGCGTTGACTGCTGGTCAGTACAACGATGCAGATACTCTGGCAGCACAAATTAACAATGCTATCGAGAACGACGCTAACTTCCAGGATGCGGATGGTAATGTTCTGGTTACAGCTAACGGTAATGCTGATGGTTCCATTACATTTACAACAGCGGAAAAAGGTGCAGATTCTGCTGTAGTTGTTCGTACTGGTGAAGGCAGCTTCAGTATCCCTGCAGATACAGTTACTGAGGCTGGTGTGGATGCAGGTACTTTCGTTCAGTCAGAATTGAACTTCGTATTTGACGGTACTAATTCTCTGGCAGGTGGTGGTAACCTGGTTTTTGCGCTGGCAGGTAACGGTACCGGTGCTGTAGCTGCTGGTGCAGGTTCAACAATTACTCTTGGCGCAGGTCCTTTCACCAGTGCTCAGACTTTGGCCGACGATATCAACACAAAGCTGGCGGCTAGTGCTGGGCTTGCAGGTAAGTTGACCGCTGGCGTATCTGATGATGGAAAGAAGGTTGTATTTACTGCGACAGCAGATAAAACCGACGGCGTAAATGGTACTACTGGTATTTCTCTTGATGCGGCATCGACTGTTCAGACCAGCCTGCTGAATGAAACAACAGAGACTCTGGCAAACGGTGATGTTGTTATCAGTGATGTAAACAGTTTCATCAATGGTTTTACTGCCACTGCTGATACTGTGGGGATAAACGTTGATGGTGCTGGTCTTCAGGATCTTGACCTGAGTACTGCAACTGGCGGTTTGGCTGGTATTACCGATGCGACTACCCTGGCTGCAGCTATCAATGTAGTTGCCACGAACTCTTTGGCTGGTTCCGGTTTGACAGCCTCTGTTGTTGGTGATCAGGTCGTGATTTCATCAAATTCGGCCGGGGGCACAATTGCTCTGGGCTCAGCAAATACTGCAAACGAAACGGTTGGCGGTGATCCTGCTAGTCGTGATGCGGCTGTTTCGGCAGCAGCTGATCTGACAACTACAGGTGTTGCTGGTTCTGTAACTACTGGAGCATTCAGTGTTTCTGATGGTACTGATGGTTTTGCCGCAGGAACATTCCTGACTGCAGATCCGGATGGTGCCGGTACCGAATTCAGTGCACAGGCTTCACCAATGGTGATTGAGGCTGGTGTGAACGATACCTTCACTATCGCTGTGGATGGCGGTGCAGATACCAACGTCACCATCGCTGCAGGCAGCTACTCCACTCTGGAAGATTTGGCAACTGCGATTAACGCCGCAACTGGCATGGCTGGTGCTTCTGTGGCCGTAGCGGCGGATGATCCGACTCGACTGACTTTTAGCTCGGATACAAATGACTCTACCGGTACTGTGGAAATCAAAAACGGCGGCACAGCAGGAACCGAAGGTGCATTTGCGGTTACTGGCGGCGCTGTTGATGGCGCTCTGGTAACGGCAGTTGTTGAGCCTAACGTACTGGAAACCGGTGATCTGACCATTAACGGTACTTCCATCAAGGGTGCTGATGCGAAAGATGACACTGCATCTGATACTGTTGCTCTGTCCAGTGATGCAGCCGGTTCCGGTATCGCCGTTGCGGCAGCGATTAATAAGTCATCTGCTGAGACTGGTGTGACAGCGACTGTGAACGCAACAACACTGAACGGTGGTGATGGTAATGTGGCGGCCAAAGCGGATGCATACTCCACCGGTAGCCTGATGATCAATAACGTTCCGACTAACGGTATCACTCTGACTGGTGACGAAGGTCGTGACCGCCAGGCTGCAATCGATGTCATCAACGCTATCTCTGGTCAGACTGGTGTGGTTGCATCTGATAATGGTGAGTCGATCACACTGACGGCGGCTGACGGTCGTAACATCTCTGTGGCGATTGATAACAATCTGGCTGAAAACGCTGCAGCAGGCCGTGATTCCAGCAACTTCGGTAATGCCATTGGTCTGAGCGCTGCTGGCACAGGTATCGGTGAAGCGGATCTCTCGGGTACTGCGGCAGAGTACGCCAACACTGCCGGTACTACATACTCAACTGTGACTCTGAACTCGTCCAAGGCAATTGAGATCGGTGCAGGTGAGAACGGTGCTGATGAGTTGGATGCAATGGGTCTGCAAGCCGGCACCTACGGCGGTGGTGAAGATGGTACTTACCTGAAGGACATCGACATCTCTACCTTCGAAGGTGCTCAGGCAGCGATTACTGCTGTGGATAATGCGATTGAACAGGTTGCCAGTCAGCGTGCTGACCTCGGTGCGATCCAGAACCGTATGGAATCCACTGTAAGTAACCTGAAGATCACTTCAGAAAACCTTAACTCTGCAAACTCCCGTATTCGGGACACTGACTTCGCAGCCGAAACCGCTGAGATGTCACGTACTCAGGTGCTGCAACAGGCAGGTATCTCGGTACTGGCTCAGGCGAATGCTGCTGGTCAGCAGGTCCTGTCTCTCCTGGGATAACAGCTGGCTGACGGGGGAGGGTAGCCTCCCCCAGGCTGCTTAACTGATGACCAGAGAGGTGATTTATGAGTGATCTGAAATTGAATGTTGTGGACAAGCCACAGGTATCACCTTCTGTTGTAAAGGCTGCTTATGGCAACAAGCCTCAGGTAACCACAACAGCGAATGTTGAAAGCGGCAAGACATTGCCACAGGGTGTAGAGAAAGCGGCAGAACTGAGCAAGGAACAGGTTCAGGAAGCAGTTTCCCGCATCAACGAGTATGTGCAGAAATCTGAGCGTACTCTGGACTTTCAACTGGATGAAGACAGTGGCAAGACCATTATCCGGGTATACGACAAGGCATCGTCAGAGCTGATTCGCCAGATTCCTAGCGAGTTAGCACTGGAGCTGGCGCAGAAATTGAATGATGAAGAACCGACTTTATTGTTCAGCGCTCAGGTCTGACTGACAGCCCGGTTGTGTAAACAACCCTTCAGAAAACCCGCTACTGGCCGATAAAGCCAGTATCGGGTTTTTTTATTGTCTGTCAGACTGGTTGATACCAGCGACAGCGAGGGTGATGGGTCATGGCTTCTGTAGAATCTCTGGGTCTTGGATCGGGTGTACTCACAAGTGATCTGGTTGAACAGATCATTTCCGCTGAAAAAGAAGCCTCCGAGCTGCGGATTGATAGCAAGCAGGAGCTGGTTGAGGCCCGCATTACCGCATACGGTGAGATTCAGTCGCTGATGTCTGAGGTGCAGTCGGCTGCGTCCAGTCTTTCCAGTCCCAGCCTGATGAGTTCAACATCGGCAACCTCATCCAACGAAGACCTTCTGACCGCCACCACCTCCACCACCTCTGAGCCAGGCACTTACAATATTGAAGTGCTGAATACGGCCAAGGCACATGCGCTGGCCAGCGCCACCTACACCAGTTTCGATGAGATTGTTGGTAGCGGAAAACTGATATTTACCTTTGGTGAGCTAAGCTACGACGGCTCCGGCGACATCAGTGGTCAGGATATCAATCCCGATCGTGCCGCCAAGACTATTACCATTGATGAATCCAACCGTACCTTAAGCGGTATCCGTGATGCCATTAATAAGGCCGACATGGGCGTAACCGCCAGCATCATTAACGATGGCAGTGGTTATCGATTGCTGATGACGTCGGAAGAAACCGGGGAAGAAAATGCCATGCGCATCGAAGCGCTGGATGACTCCGGTAACCTGCTGACCACAGGGCTGGCAACTCTGGCTTATAACGAGAATCAGCTGGCAGATACGGCCATTACGCAGACGGCAAAGGGTGAGGATGCCCAGCTACAGGTTAACGGTCTGACCATCACCCGCTCATCCAACAGTGTGGATGAAGTGATCAAAGGTGTGACGCTGAATCTGAAAAATGCAGACGTCGGCAGTAATGTTACTGTTACCGTCGCGGCCGATACCGAAAAGCTGACCGAAAGCATTCAGAGCTTTGTTGATTCCTACAACAATCTGAAAACCTTTGTTGATGATCTGTCGTCATACAATGCTGAAAGCCAGCAGGCAGGCCTGTTACTGGGCGATTCAACTATTCGCTCTATGATGAGTCAGATTCGTTCACTGATCAGTGAACCCATTGTCGGACTGACAGGGAAATATCGCTCCCTGACCGAGTTGGGAGTAAACACCAACCGCGATAACGAATATATGCTGGATTTCGATACCTCGACCTTCAGTAAGGCACTCAGCGCTGACCGTCAGGCTATTGTCGGCTTGCTGGCAAAATCCGGTGTGACGTCAGACAGCCAGATTACCTATGTTAACGACTCGCTGAATACCCAGCCTGGCAGCTACGATATTGAAATTACACAGCTGGCGACGCAGGCCATTTATCAGGGCGGATCACTGGCGCTGCTGGATTTCTCTGCGCCGGTTGTTATCGACGACAGCAATAATAACTTTCAGATTAACGTTAATGGTAAGTCGGCCAGTATTGAACTGAGCAAAGGCAGTTATCTTAGCGGTGATGATCTGGCCAAGCAGATTGCTTTGCAGATCAATAGTAACGACACCATTAATGGTGCAGGTTACAGTGTTTCGGTGGACTACAGTGCCGACAATAAAAACTTTTCCATCACTTCGAATAAGTACGGTGCAGAATCCAAGGTATACATTGTCAGTGGCGATCCGAATGTGTCTAACACGCTGGGCTTCAGCAAGCTGGGAGACGGCACTTACAATGGTGTACCACTGACCACGCTGAATGCTTCTGCATTTTCCGGTAAGGGTGCGACCACGCAAATTGGCTCGACCAGTGTCAGTGAATCGACCGGTATTAATTTCGCCAGCAGTAATGCCACGTTTACCCTGGATGTTGATGGCAGTGGTCCGGTTGCTGTTACGGTAACGCAGAATGCGCAGGGCCAGGATCTCAACGGTGATGGCTCATTTGGCGATCGTAAGGATACGCTGCAGGCTATTCAGAGCGCGGTGGATGCTACTGCGCTGGCCGGCCTGGTGACGGCATCATTTAATGATGATGGTTATCTGATATTTGAAACAGCGTCGAAATCGACGGCTTCTTCCATTGAAATCACCGCTGTTGGCTCGGCTACAAGCGATGTGCTGCTGGGGCTGGATGCTACCCAGGGGGCGCAGACCAATGGTAAGGATCCGGGCCTTACCTTCGGTGGTGCGGTTGAATTTAATATTCAGGTCGATGGCATTGAATCAGCGACCAAAGTATCGGTACCGGCCGGCACTTACCTGACCGGTGCCGATCTCGCGGCAGAAATTCAGACTCAGCTGCAGGCGACACTGGATAGCGATGCTAATTTTGCTGGGGTTGTCGTTGGTGGCGAAACCAGCACTGGTAGCCGTGATATATCTGCGCCGATAGATTTCTCGGCGGCTGCTTCCGGTTTCCGCCTGAATGTTTCCGGCGACGAACAGGAAGTTATTGTCAGCGGCAATTCCGGCGACAGCCTTGCTGATATTCAGACGGCCCTCGATGCAGTATATGGTGGTGCAGTTACAGCCTCGCTGGATGGTAACGGTCTGAAGCTGACAACGACGGCCACTGGTCACGAAGAATATATCGAAGTAGTGAGTGATGGCCGCGGTACTTACACGTCTTCATTCGCAGATTTATCCAGTGGTATTGATTTCTCCGGTGGCCAGAACGCGACCTTCACTCTGACCCTTGATGGCACCGATATTCTGGTTGATGTCGACGGTGATGGTACCGCCGGTGGCAATAATTCCGGGTCAAATCTGACCGTTATTCAGAGTGCCCTGAATGAAGCGCTGGTCGCCAGTGGCGAGTTTTCTGCTGGTGATGTCGTGGCGGCAGTTGACGGTAGTGGTCAGTTGTATTTCGAAACCGTCAGTAAAAACGGCGTGAAGACCGCAGCGACCTTCGGAGCATCAGCCAGCCTTGAAATTAAAAATCTGGGAGGTACCGCAGCGTCCTCTCTGGGTCTGTCAGCAGGGGTTCATACATCGGGCTATGACGGTCTGGGTCTGACCAGCGGCGAGCGTGACTACGGCTATGATCTGAATACAGTTGTCGATTATGTATATGATGCTGACGCTGATCTTGGTTCATTTAACGTCACGATCGGTGGCCAGGGAACCAATGTTGGGTTCACTCAGCTGGACAGCGAAGCGATTGCCTTCCTCGGTTTGCAGGACGTCAGTGTTTATTCACCAGAACCTGCTACAGGTAAAGATGTGGCGGGGTTAATCAATGGTGTAGAGGCATCGGGCAGTGGCCAGTTCCTGCGCGCTCAGGATGGCAATACCAAAGCCACCAATGGTTATTATCTGGGGACCACAGCGGCAGATTTCTCCACCCCGGTGTCGATTGATGCGAGCAATAATACCTTCACGGTTAAAATTGACGGCGTTGAAGCTGAAGTAACGCTGGCTCAGCCGGCGACTTACATTACCGGTTCTGCGCTGGCTTCGGCGATGCAAACGGCTATTAATAATACCGCTGCATTTAAAGATGAAGATATCGCAGTAAAAGTTGAGTTCAGCACAGACACCAGCTCATTTGCCTACAACAAATTCGGCATCATCTCGGCATCTACCGGCAGTGATTCATCGGTAGAGGTTGTCGACTTCTCATCAGAAGCTGCATCGGTATTCGGCTTTGTTAAAGGTAAGGGTGATGGTGAGGCTGGTAAGGATCAGGTAGGTACCATGGATGATGCTTCAGGTATTCGTCTGAAAGTAACGGGTGGTTCTATCGGTGATCGGGGTAGCGTGACCTATATTTCGGGTTTCGGCGACCGCCTGAAAGATATTATGGATAGCTTCCTGAATGGTCAGGACAGTGTGATATCGGTTAAGCAGGCCAAGCTGGATGACGATCTGTACGAAATTGAAGATGAGCGCGCCAAACTGGAAGCACGTATGGAGGCTCAGGAAGCTCGGCTGAAATCCACATTCCTGTACAACGATGCCATTATTCAGACTCTGAACAGCACGCTTGATTTTGTTAAGGCGCAATTTGAAGCGTTGAATAAGTCTAATGATTAAAACTGTCATTAATTAGTGATTTTGTAGGATATTTCCTACAAGAATTTAGAATGGCTTTCGGCGACAATCTGTACCACAATGATTCCAGACAGGCTCAGGAGAGTCTTAATCATTGTGGCAGGGAATCGCTATGTCTGATTACAACAAACGTCTCGTAGAACACTTCATCCAGCTGTCCTGGAATACGGGCCGGTATAATCTGCTTCAGCACCTTGTCACTCATGACTTCGTGTATCACACCAGCTTTGCAGAAGGCTTCAAGGAATTTGATGGTTTCTGTGATTATCTGAAAGACATTCGTCATGCGATTCCTGATATTGATGTCAGTATTGAAGAGTTGATGGCGGAAGGCGATAAAGTCATTTCCGTTTCTACCTTCTCTGGTAGTTTTGAAAAGCCGGTGTTCGGTATGCAGCCAAATGGCAAGATCGTGAGTTTCACTGGCATTTCAACCTGGGAAGTTCGCAGAGGGAAGGTGAAGAGCCAGAATACACTGGTGGATATTGCTGAGTTACAACGTCAGCTGATGGTGCCGGCACAAAGGAAGGTTGGCTGACAGACAATAAAAAAGAGCCTTACGGCTCTTTTTTTATGGCGCTTATCCGGTGAGCGATCAACTTGCTTCAGAGAACTCACAGGCTGGCAGGTTTGCCACTGTCTGGCGGATCAGCTGTTTGGCGCTCTGGCCGCAGCAGCCGCAGTCGGTTCCAACGCCATACTTCTGGCGAATCTGCGCGTAGCTATCACCCTGAACCACAGCATCTTCAATCTGCTGAGAAGTAACGGCTTTACAGAGACATACGTACATGGCGCGAATCCGGATGAGAATCAGTGTGATTTGCAATTTAGTATTAATGAGAAGGATTTGCAATACCTTTTGAAGGAAAAAGTTATCGCACCGATAGATTCTTCTGATATCACTGCCGCGCAGCATAAATCGCGGCCTCCCTCGCATCCTCAGTCCGCTTTCTGTAAAATGTCGCGTCTTTTTTGTTTATGTTCGTCTTACTGGCCTATTGTTCGCTATTTGAGACAAACTGACGTTTCTGCAGGGTATTGTTTTGGAAATTAATCCTATTATCGAAACCATCAAAGACCTCAAAGCGCGTACTGACGTGCTTAGGGGGTATCTTTGACTACGCCAACAAAGTTGAGCGTTTAGAAGAAGTAGAACACGAGCTGTCGCAGGGCGATGTCTGGGATAACCCGGAACGTGCTCAGGAGCTTGGCCGTGAGCGTTCCTCTCTGGAAGCTGTGGTTAAAACCATCGACACCCTTGATACGGGCCTGGCTGATTCTCAGGACCTGCTGGATATGGCAGTCGAGGAAGATGATGAAAATGCGGTAGAGGATATCCGTTCAGAGCTGGCAGGCCTGCAGGCAGAGCTGGAAACGCTGGAATTCCGTCGTATGTTCTCCGGAGAACTGGACCCGAACAACTGCTACGTTGAAATTCAGGCTGGCTCTGGTGGTACCGAAGCTCAGGATTGGGCCAACATTCTGCTGCGTATGTATCTGCGCTGGATTGAAGCCAAAGGCTTCAAAGGCGAACTGATGGAAGTGTCGGAAGGCGAGGTAGCCGGTATCAAAGGTGCGACGATTCGCGTTGAAGGTGAATACGCCTACGGCTGGCTGCGTACTGAAACCGGTGTACACCGTCTGGTGCGTAAGAGCCCGTTTGACTCCGGTAACCGTCGTCATACCTCGTTCTCTTCTGTGTTTATCTCTCCGGAGGTGGACGACAACATCGATATCGAAATCAACCCTGCTGATCTGCGTATCGACGTGTACCGCGCCTCGGGTGCCGGTGGTCAGCACGTTAACCGGACAGAGTCTGCGGTGCGTATTACGCACATGCCATCGGGTATTGTGACCCAGTGTCAGAATGACCGCTCGCAGCACAAGAACAAAGACCAGGCGATGAAGCAGCTGAAAGCCAAGCTGTATGAGCTGGAAATGCAGAAGCGCAGCGCCGAAGCGCAGGCGCTGGAAGATACCAAGTCCGACATCGGCTGGGGCAGCCAGATTCGCTCCTATGTACTGGATGACTCCCGCATTAAGGATTTGCGTACCAGCGTTGAAACCCGCAATACGCAGGCCGTGCTGGATGGTGATCTTGACCAGTTTATCGAGGCCAGCCTGAAAAAAGGCCTCTGATTAACCTGAACGAACAGACTTTTAAGGTTTTAACATGACTGATACAACGAACGAAAACACAGTTCAGGAAGAGAACAAGCTGATTGCTGAGCGTCGCGCCAAGTTAGAGAAGCTGCGCGAAAACTGCTCGGCCAATGGTCACCCGAATGATTTTCGCCGCGAGCACCTGGCTGGCGAACTGAAAGCAGAACACGGTGAAAAAGACAAAGACGCACTGGCGGCAGAAGGTATCCGTGTATCGGTTGCTGGTCGTGTTATGCGTCGCGGTGGACCGTTTGTGGGTATTCAGGATTCAAGCGATTCTATCCAGTTCTACATGGCTAAGCCGCTGCAGAAAGAATCTGACGCGTGGCAGCTGCTGGATATTGGTGACATCGTTGGTGTTTCAGGTGTGCTGCACAAGTCCGGTAAAGGCGAGCTGTATGTTGATATCGACCAGCTGGATAACCTGACTATTCTGACCAAGTCGCTGCGTCCTCTGCCAGATAAGCATCACGGTCTGGCTGATCAGGAAATGAAATACCGTCAGCGTTACGTGGATCTCATCATCAATGATGAAACTCGCAAGACCTTCCTGATGCGTTCAAAAATCATTGAAGGTATTCGCTTCTTCCTGTCACAGCGTGGCTTCGTTGAAGTTGAAACGCCGATGCTGCAGACCATTCCGGGCGGTGCTTCGGCTAAGCCGTTTGAAACGCACCACAACGCCATGGGCATTGATATGTTCCTGCGTATTGCGCCGGAACTGTACCTGAAGCGTCTGGTGGTGGGTGGTTTCGATAAAGTATTCGAAATTAACCGTAACTTCCGTAACGAAGGTACCAGTACCCGTCATAATCCGGAATTCACCATGATCGAGTTCTATCAGGCGTACGCTACGTACCACGACCTGATGGACACCACTGAAGCTATGCTGAAATTCATCGCTGAAACGGTTCTGGGTGCAACCACCATCGAATACGGTGAATCTACCTATGATTTCGGTTCGACCTTCCAGCGTATGACCATGGTAGAAGCCATTCTGAAATACAATACTGGTATGGATGAAGCGGTTCTGCGTGATGCAGAAAACAATCTGGAAACCCTGAAAGAATATGCGAAGAGCGTTGGTATTCACCTGGGGCCGAAAGAAGCTGGCTGGGGCGCTGGTAAGCTTATCTGTGAAATCTTTGAAGAAACCGCAGAAAGCAAACTGGATCAGCCAACTTTTATTACAGAATACCCGTGGGAAGTATCGCCACTGGCACGTCGTAATGATGAAAATCCATTCGTCACTGACCGCTTCGAATTCTTCGTTGGTGGCCGTGAACTCGCTAATGGCTTCTCCGAGCTTAATGACGCTGAAGATCAGGCTGCACGCTTCCGTAAGCAGGTGGAAGAAAAAGACGCTGGTGACGACGAAGCGATGCACTACGATGATGATTACGTTCGTGCTCTGGAATACGGTCTGCCGCCAACGGCGGGTGAAGGTATTGGTATCGACCGTCTGGTTATGCTGTTTACCAACAGTCACACCATTAAAGACGTGATTCTGTTCCCTCACATGAAGCCTCTGGCTGACTGAATGTGATACTGCCGTTTTAGCAGGCAGTTTCTGAAAACGGGTAATGCACATTTATTTTTATAAACTGCGCTTACCCGTTTTTTTATGTATAAATTTCCGATGCAGTGTGAGCTTCTGCTCTGGGGAGAAATTATTTTGGCAAAATCCGGTGAATTACATCCATCCTGGCAGGCGGTTATTGGTCAGGAATTTGAGCAGCCTTATATGACTAACCTGAAAACTTTTCTGCAGGCAGAAAAGGCTGCAGGTAAGGTGATTTTTCCGCCCGGAGCGCAGATTTTTAACGCTTTCAACCACACGCCATTTGATCAGGTACGGGTGGTGATTATCGGCCAGGACCCGTATCACGGCCCGGGTCAGGCTCATGGTCTTAGTTTTTCCGTGCAGCCCGGAGTAAAAAATCCACCATCGCTGGTTAATATTTTTAAGGAAATAGAATCCGATCTGGGCGTGGTGATGAGTGGTAGTGGCGATTTAACACCCTGGGCAGATCAGGGCGTATTGTTGCTGAATGCCACGCTGACTGTTGAGCAAGCCAATGCTGGCTCCCATCAGGGCAAGGGCTGGGAGCAATTTACCGATGCAGCGATCCGCGAACTGAATGCTCAGCGTGAAGGGCTGGTGTTTGTTTTATGGGGTAGTTACGCCCAGAAGAAAGGGGCAGTAATTGATACCAGCCGTCATCTGGTGCTGAAATCTGTGCATCCATCGCCATTGTCAGCGCATCGGGGTTTCTTTGGAAATCACCAGTTCTCACAGATTAATCAGTATCTGACCAGTCGTGGTCAGGCACCGATTAACTGGCAGTTGTAGTCTGCCTACTGCGCAGGTTTCTGCAGATAAAACTGATACATTCCGTTAAACAACCCGGGTTTCTGCTGTTCCAGTTGATGCCATTCTGAGGGTGTCAGTAAGCCCGCGGGTTTACCCGTCGCAGCGATTTCTGCATGGTTCCCCGGGTTTACCATTCCCAGCCAGTTCAGCCCGGCTTCGCTGGCGAAGGCCGGAAGATCGAGAACATCAAATACATGTTCCTGCTCATGGAACAAAAGATCACGGCAGGCACTCAGGCTGTAGAAGTCCGGTGAGTTGTATATTTCTTCCCAGTGCCCGGTAAGCGTTTTCTGCAGAATAGCTTCCCGCACAAGACGAATGTCCTGTGGTTCGCGTGGCAGGTTGCCCTGCCACATTGCCCGTAACCGGGTAATCTGCTGGCGTGCCGTGGCGCTGTACAGTGCCACCTTGATTACCCCACCAGGACGCAATATGGCAGCGAGCGCCTGCAAACCTGCCTGAGGGTTCTGCATATGGTGGAGTACACCGGAACACTCAATCACATCAAAGCTTTTCTGCAGCGCAGCACAGTTCAGCAGGTTGCCCTGTACGAAATCAATCTCCGTCTGGCGTTTACGTGCCTGGATGCTGGCATAGGCCAGAGCGCTGATGCTCAGGTCAATCGCTGTAATGGTTAAGGGGCGGAAGTAGTGTGCCAGGCGAATGGCGTGACGTCCGGTACCGCAGCCGGCCACCAGGACGTCGGTATCCCTTTCTGGTATTGCACTGAGGTCTGCCTGTGGAAACGCCTGCTGCAGTGCAGCACGGTAGGCGCTGGGCTGGTTATAGCCAATGTCGGTCCAGCGCGGATAGGGGTTGCGATCATATTGCTGACGCACCAGGTCAGACACCTGGTCGTTTGCTGAATGATCGTCGAGGCAACGCATTCGGCTTGCGGCCTGTTTGAGCTGCCGGCTTTCACTAAGCAGCTGGCGAAGAAACGTTTCGCCGCTGGCAGGCCACTTCAGTTTTCGGCTTTCCAATTCACTGGCGAAGCTACACTCCTGCAGTGGGGTATACATCAGCACCAGCATCAGTGCCGGGAACAGGTCGGTACCGGATAGGGGTTCCATCTGCAGCATTTTACTGACTACTTCACCGAGCTGATCAGTGAGTGCCCGCTCTTGTGGAGTGATATACCAGACGCCTTCGTTCAATTGGGTTTGACGCGCCAGAGCCACCACCAGAGCCAATTCGTCCTGTCTGACTGACAAATTACGGCTACTGGAGAAAAGTACTGCCTGGCGCACGGTAATCAGTAAGCGCTCCATTAACGGATCGGAAAAATAGAATTTCTGCAGGCATGCCAATAGCAGTGGGTCGGAAACGATTTGCTCCATTTCCAGAGGACAGCCCTGTTCTGACAAGCGCAGTTTGTGTTTCAGTAAGCTGGTTGCCAGTGAGCGCAGCTGCGAAAAATCAACGTCATTGAATTCGAAATAGCGCAGTAAATCTTCTTCGAGTTCACGTGAATAGAAATCGGCAGAAACGAAATTTGCAGCTTCAAATAACTTGCTACGGATTTGCTTATCACGTGACTGGGTTTTAATTAATTCCCGGTAGTGACGAAAGGCTTCGACGTAGTCGCCCTGCAACAGCTTTACATGGGCAAGGGAATTAACCGCTCGTGTTGCCACGCGAGAAATGCGTGCGGAGCGGGTGAAATAATCATCCGCTTTCTTCAGATTGTTTTCCGCCAGAGCAATATGGCCTGCGCTGTAGAGCAGGCTGGCGCTGTCTGGCTTCAGCTGTAAACCGGTATTTACCCAGCGTTCGGCACTGGTATAGCGCCCTCGCTGCATTTCAATACGGGCAAGCAGGTTGATGCCAGGGAGATAACTGGGACGAATGGCATAAGCGGCTTCCGCTTTTTCCAGTGCATCATCAAGAAGCGCTGGCGCATGCTCGGCAACAGCGACACTATAAAGTGTACTGGCCTGCTCATAGAGCGGCTTATGGTCTTCCTGCAAATCGGCATGAGACAGTGGTCTGAGTTGTGCGCTGGCCATATTGAGCCCCGGCAAGTTAGAACATGTGAGGGGTAGTTAGCACAGAGCGTGCCATTATATAAGTTGTTGTTTTATAAGGAATATGTGGTATTTGTGGCGGCAATGTCTGCGCTTTGCTGATTGCCGCCCGGGTAAATTATTGCCGTATTTACACAGATTCCTGCTAAAGAAAGTCTGCCGCTTGCCGTCAAAGAAGTAACAGGTAAACACTCTGCAGGAGACGAGTATGTACAACACGGGTGCCAAGCAATATCAGCAGGTAAACGTTACCTCAGAAGTTCTGGATGCAGACCCTCACCGGTTGATTCAGCTTCTGATGGAAGCGGCTCTGACGCGTATGTCTCAGGCCAAAGGCGCAATAGAGCGCAAAGACATGGAATCCAAGGCGCACTTACTTGGGCGTGTTATGGAAATTATCCACACGTTGCAGGGCAGTCTCGATCATGAAAAAGGTGGGGATGTGTCAGCCAACCTTGATCGTCTGTATGACTACATGAACCGGCGCTTGCTGGAAGCAACTGCGCAGAACGATCAGGACATGATTGATGAAGTGATGGGACTTCTGCTGAAAGTTAAAGAAGGCTGGGATGGTATTCGCCAGGAGTTTCTTGCTTCCTCTGGCATCTCACGCAGCACGGTAGCACCATCTCCGGAGTCTCGCCTGGAAAGTCATATTTCTGTCTGAATTTCAGACAGGTCCCGATATTTTTAAGGCACTCATGCGCATATTACGGCATTGAGTGTCTTGTCATTTCGCGACAGCTTCGGCTATAAAGGCAGCGAGCTATTGCGCTTCACAAGAATTTTATTAATAACGTCAGAAGTTTGACAGATGTTAAAATAGATACTTAACTGTGTAGGCTTCAGTCAATGAACTGACACAAATAAATAAGAATGACACGATATCGGGAAGAAAAGGCCTAAGACCATGTGGAGAGAAATCAAAGTCCTGCTGATCGACGACAATGAGCAGCGCTGCCATGACATGACGGTCATTCTCGACTTCCTTGGTGAAGAAGCCATCGTAGCCCGTACCACGGATTGGCGTCGGGAAATTGAAAGCAAGGTAGAGGACAGCACTGAAGTCAGTGCTGTGCTGCTGGGTGAAAGTCACTCTCTGTCGCTGGATGATGTCGTTGAGGCATTGCTCAGCTGGGATAAGGGTATTCCGATCCTGATGATGGGTGATTCATCGCTGCCGGAAGATATCTCTGAGCATGCACGCCGGGCTGTGCTCGCCAATCTGGAAATTCCGCCTAGCTACAACAAAATGCTGGATAGCCTGCACCGCTGTCAGGTTTATCGTGAACAGTACACGCATAACCGCAGTCGTGGTGAGCGCAGGGAATTACAGTTATTCCGTAGTCTGGTCGGTACCAGTCGCCATATTCAGCATGTGCGCGAACTGATCATGCAGGTCGCCGATAAAGACGTCAGTGTGATGATTCAGGGTGAGTCCGGCACTGGTAAAGAAGTGGTTGCTCGTAACCTGCATTACCACTCCCATCGTCGTAATAAACCTTTTGTCCCGGTTAACTGCGGCGCTATTCCTGCTGAGTTGCTGGAAAGTGAACTGTTCGGCCACGAAAAAGGCGCATTTACCGGTGCAATTAACAGCCGTCCGGGACGCTTTGAAATGGCAGAGGGTGGAACCCTGTTTCTCGATGAAATCGGTGATATGCCATTGAACATGCAGGTTAAAATTCTGCGTGTTCTGCAGGAGCACACCTTTGAACGAGTGGGGAGCAATAAGACGCTGAACGCTAACGTTCGCATTATTTCTGCAACCCATAAGAATCTCGAAAAGATGATTGAGGAAGGCACGTTCCGCGAAGACCTTTACTATCGTCTGAATGTATTCCCTATCGATATGTCTTCACTGCGCGAACGCGTAGAAGACCTGCCGTTATTGCTTAACGAACTGATCTCGCGGATGGAAAATGAGAAGCGTGGTTCGATTCGTTTTAACTCGGCAGCCATTATGTCGCTTTGTCGTCACGACTGGCATGGCAACGTACGTGAACTGGCTAACCTGGTTGAACGCCTGGCGATTCTGCACCCATACGGTGTAATTGGTGTGAATGAATTACCGAAGAAGTTCCGTCATATTGACGATACCGATGAAGCTAATGTGCCACCGGTAATCGCTGACGTCACCCAGCAGCAGGATGGACGTCTGGCAGGTATCGACTCGCCGGCGTTGTTGCCTGTGAATGGTCTGGACCTGCGGGAATACCTGTCTGACCTTGAGTGCTCTCTGATTCAGCAGGCGCTGGACGATGCCAATGGTGTGGTCGCGAGGGCGGCCGAGAAGCTGAATATCCGCCGTACCACACTGGTCGAGAAAATGCGTAAGTACAACCTTGGCCGCAAGGAAAAGGATTTCGCATAGTGCATATAAAACGGGGCTTCTGGCCCCGTTTTTATTTACCCCACCATTAAATTGTCAGTTTTATTGACGCTTTTTCCGAATTTTCCCGCTAAAAAGTCGGCACGCTAATTGCTCAACCCCTGATGAATAGTCATTTTTGCCGAAAATCCGGCAACGTAAGGGGTGCGCATGGCAAATGCAGCGTTGAGTCATACCGCAGAGAATTCCACTCCGGCCCATATGCATATGGACCAGGCGGAGTTACGTCAGGCGTTCGTGATGTTTAACGAAATGTCACAACAGCTGACCGACTCATACACCTTTCTGGAAAACAAAGTTGAACAACTCAGTGGCGAGTTAGCCAGTGTGTCAGCTCAGCGTATGCGCGAGCTGGCCGAGAAAGAGCGCCTGGCTGACCGCCTTGAAAGCCTGTTACAGCTATTACCAGCTGGCGTATTGCTGATCGATCAGAACGGCTATGTACGTCAGAGTAATCCGGCAGCGGATGACCTGCTGCTCAGTAATGCAGGTCTTGAGACGCTGGTTGGCCAGCGCTGGCGCACGCTGATCAGTCGCTGTTTTAAACCTCGACGTGACGATGGTCACGAGATTTCTCTGGTGGATGGGCGCCGTGTGCATTTACGCACAGCACCGATGGCTAATGAGCCTGGGCAGCTGATTCTGCTTACCGATATGACGGAAACCCGCGCCCTGCAATCGCAGCTGAGCCGCCATGAGCGCTTGTCAGCCATGGGTAAAATGGTCGCCTCTCTGGCACATCAGATTCGTACACCGCTGGCGGCCGCTACCCTGTATGCCGGGCATCTCGCCAGTGATGTTCTGACTGATGATCACCGCGTTCGCTTTGCCGGAAAATTGCAGGAACGCTTGCGTCATCTGGAAAATCAAGTGCGCGATATGCTGATTTTTGCTCGTGGGGAAGCTCCGCTGAATGACGATATCAGCATCAGTGAACTGGTGGCTGGTATCTGTGCCGCCATGGAAGTGCCCCTGCAAAATGTACGTGCGACCTGTCGTGTGCGCAATGACGTGGCTGAGCGGCGCATTATCTGCAATCGCGATGCATTAATCAGCGCCATTATGAATCTGGTGAATAACGCGCTCGAGGCCGGTGAGCCACCGGTGCATATTGACCTGCAGGCTATTGATCGTGACGGCCGCATTGTCATTCGTATTATGGATGATGGGCCGGGCATGACAGATCAGCAGAAAGAAAAAATTATGCAGCCGTTTTACACCACCAAGGCCAATGGCACCGGTCTTGGACTTGCGGTTGTACAAGCGGTAGCACGCGCACATCGCGCTGAATTCCAATTAACTGACAGTCCGACTGGTGGTGTATCGGCGGAATTAATTCTGCCGTAAGCGGGGAGAATGATATGAAATTGCTGGTAGTTGAAGACGATCCAAAACTGCGTGAGGCGATGGTCGACACTCTGATGCTGAAAGGCCATGAGGTCTGTGAAGCCGCCAATGGTATCGACGGGATGGAGATTGTGCGCGCTCAGTCTCTCGATCTGGTGCTGTCTGACATTAATATGCCGGGTATGGATGGCCTCGAATTACTGCAGACCATTAAATCGGAACACCCCTGGTTGCCGGTGGTGCTGATGACTGCCTATGGTGATGTCGGGCAGGCCGTTAAAGCCATGCAGCGCGGCGCTAATGACTATCTGATGAAACCGTTTGAGTTGCGTGAACTGGATGCCATTCTGGCGTCGTTCAGTGGCGTTCAGCCGGTAGAGGATGACTCAGAGCCTGTGTGTGAAGCGCTGGCGACGCAGCAGCTTTTTCAGCTTGCTCAGCGTGTCGCGCAAACCGATTCTACGGTGCTGATCAGTGGCGAAAGCGGTACGGGTAAAGAAGTACTGGCACGCTATGTTCATCAGCACTCTGACCGCCGTCATGGCCCATTTATCGCCATTAACTGCGCAGCAATTCCGGAAAATATGCTGGAAGCCATGCTGTTTGGTTATGAGAAGGGCGCATTTACCGGTGCATATAATGCGATGCCGGGTAAATTTGAACAGGCAGAAGGGGGAACTCTGCTGCTGGATGAAATTACCGAAATGGATCTTGGTCTGCAGGCAAAATTATTACGGGTGCTGCAGGAGCGTCAGGTTGAGCGCCTTGGGGGTAAAAAAGTTCTGGATCTTGATGTCCGTATCGTTGCTACCACTAACCGCGAGTTGGCGGATTATGTTGCCGAAGGAAAATTCCGTGAAGACCTGTATTACCGTCTGAGTGTTTTCCCGCTGCAATGGCTGCCGTTGCGTGAACGTCGCGACGATATTCTGCCGCTGGCACGTCGTTTACTGGCTCATCATGCCGCTAAAATGAAGCGTCCGGTACCGGCATTAATGGCGGATGCTGAGCAGAAACTGCTGTCACATTCCTGGCCGGGTAACGTACGTGAGCTGGATAACACCATGCAGCGTGCGCTGATTATTCAGACAGGACCACAGTTGTTTGCTGCTGATTTTATTCTGACTCCTGTGCCCAAAAACCGTCAGTTGCCTGAAAGTGCACAACCTGTTGTTGCGGTTCAGCCGGAAGGTGAACTGGGTAATGACCTGCGCCACCGTGAGGTGGAGTTGATTGTCAAAGCTCTGAAGGAAGAACCCAGCCGTAAAGAGGCAGCAGACCGGCTTGGAATCAGCCCCCGCACTCTACGCTATAAAATGGCGAAACTGCGCGAGGATGGCATCGATGTAGAAGCCATGCTGGCCTGATAGCGATCAGTAAACAAGGCGCCGTAAGGCACTGCTGTCCCACAGTTTGGAGTGACTGGATGTCACTCCAAACTGCAGCATTCCTCAGCTGCTGTTTTTCAATCTGAAACGC
>NZ_JAEDAH010000085.1 GCF_020320395.1 Thalassolituus marinus
TCAGACAGCAGGTCACGCAGTTCCATTTCAACCAGTTCCAGCATCTCTGCGTATTCTTCAGAGTCTGCGCCACCGCAGTCTTCAGCCAGCAGGTCAGCTTTGTTCAGGAATACTACGATGTAAGGTACACCTACCTGACGAGACAGCAGGATGTGCTCACGAGTCTGTGGCATTGGGCCATCAGTCGCGCCACATACCAGGATCGCGCCGTCCATCTGAGCAGCACCAGTGATCATGTTCTTAACGTAGTCAGCGTGTCCTGGGCAGTCTACGTGTGCGTAGTGACGGCTTGGGGATTCGTACTCAACGTGGGAAGTAGAGATGGTGATACCACGCTCACGCTCTTCCGGAGCATTGTCGATACCGTCGAATGCAACGGCAGAGCCGCCCCATACTTCTGCACATACACGGGTCAGAGCCGCAGTCAGAGTAGTTTTACCGTGGTCAACGTGACCGATAGTACCCACGTTTACGTGGGGTTTGGAACGTTCAAACGTTTCCTTTGCCA
>NZ_JAEDAH010000086.1 GCF_020320395.1 Thalassolituus marinus
CACTGCTGTCCCACAGTTTGGGGCAGCAAATGAAAAAGCCTGATTCCAAGTGTTATTCTGTTGTTACCACACAATAGAAAAAACAAGGAACCAGGCTTTGTCACATCATAACACCGCTTTTCATCAGTTGCTCAAACCCGTTTCGAGACATGAATTTGAGTCCCTCGCAAAAATCCATCACTCCGGCCAGAAACTGCGCTCTGCTACGCGATGGGATCAGTTCATTGGCATGTTCATATCTCAGGTTTCTGATCGGCAGAGCTTGAGGGACATACACTCCAATCTGGAAGCTCAACGCCACAAGCTTTACCACCTTGGAGCTAAGCCCATTGCTCGCTCTACACTCGCCCGGCTGAATGAAAAGCAGCCTGCAGAGCTTTATCAGGGGCTGTTCGGAAAGTTGCTTGCCCGCTGTAAAAATACGCCGGGAAAACACAAGTTCCGGTTCAAAAATCCTCTCTATTCGCTGGATGCCAGCGCCATTGATCTGGCCCTGAACCTGTTTCCATGGGCGGCACATCGGGATGACACCGCGAACGTGAAACTTAGTGTCGGCCTCAATCATGGCACTCTGATTCCAGAGTTCGTGGCGCTTAGTGATGGCAATGAAAACGACATGATAGAAGGACGAAAATTTGATTTTCCTAAGGGAAGTATCGTT
>NZ_JAEDAH010000087.1 GCF_020320395.1 Thalassolituus marinus
AGCCAGAACAGCGCGAAGCGGGGAGATAGCCCGTCCGGCGATAGGGGCGGTCCGACGTTTCGGAAGGCCCCTCTATGAGGACAAAGGGCCCTGAATATCCCACAAAAGTTGAAATGAAAATTTGTGGGACACTAGTGGGCCGCCGCCAGCTTTTTTTATGCCTGAATTTTATCGCTTCAGCGAATCAGGCGTCGTATCAGGGCGCGCAACGCAGCTGGTTTGACCGGTTTGCGCAGGAAATAGAACCCCAGCTCACGTGCCTGCTCTTCGACCTCCGCTCGCGGATCTGCGGTAATCAGCACGCCCGGAAGATCTTCGCCAAACTTCTTGCGCAGGGCGGTCATCACCTGAATACCGGTTTCATCGTTGTCCAACTGATAATCGGACAGCATGATTTGCGGGCGGAAAGGCACATCGAGTGCTTCTGTCAGCGTCATACAACTGTAAACGTCACATTGCCAGCTACCGAGCAGGGCGTTCATACCGTTCAGTACTTCGATATCGTTATCGATACAGAAGGTTTTGAGCCCTTCGAAACTACCGGCGGTCCGGCTGCTCATGTCGCCGGATAATTCTTTCGGCAGTTCCTGTTTTTCAGTTAATGGCAAGGTTACGCGGAAGCGCGTACCGTAATCGACCCAGGAGTCGACCTCGATTTTGTGGTTCATGCGCTTGGCCATACGATCAACGATCGCCAGTCCCAGCCCGAGGCCTTTGTTATCCTGCTTGCCCTGATTAAGACGTTTGAATTCGCCAAAAATCTCGCCGAGTTTGGACTGCGGAATACCTGGGCCGGTGTCCCACACCTCGACGACCAGATACTCACCGCGTTTACGGCAACCGAGTAACAGGCCACCTTCGTCGGTGTAGCGCACGGCGTTTGAGAGCAGGTTCTGGATAATGCGACGCAACCAGTGGGCATCGCTGATAACCCAGTGGTCACAGGAGCGGAAGCGCAAACGCAGGCCTTTCTCTGCCGCCAGCGCGGTAAATTCGTCACGCAGTGGTTTGAGTACTGCCGCCAGCTGAATAGGGCGCAGCGTCGGTTCCATAGCGCCCGCATCCAGTTTGGAAATCTCAACCAGTACTGACAGTACGTCCTCGGACGACTGCAGTGAGCCCTCAAGGTGCTCCAGCAGCTTACGCTGTTCTTCTGTCAGATTATGCTGGGCCAGTGTTGAGGCGAACAGTTTGGCAGCGTTAAGAGGCTGCATCAGGTCATGGCCAGCGGCTGCCAGGAAGCGGGTTTTACTGGTATTGGCTTCGATTAACTGCGAGGTCAGATCGTCCAGTTCCTGCGAGCTTTTTTCGACTCGCCGTTCCAGTGTGATGTTCGCTTCTTTCAGTGCCTGTTCTGCTTTGCGGTGCACGGTAATATCGGTAAAACTGGTGACAAAACCGCCATCCGGCATCGGATGACCCTGCATGTAAATCACCACTCCGTTGGGGAGCTGCCGTTCGAATTGGTGGGCAGAACCTTCCCGCAGGAAGTTCATGCGCCGCATCACCTGTTCCTCAATGGTTCCGCCGCCGCAGAAACCACGGCGGGCATTGAACTCGATGATTTCTGCGATGGGTTTACCCACCTGTATCAGACCGGCCGGATAATCAAAAATCTCCAGATAGCGACGGTTCCAGGCAACCAGATTCAGGTTGCGATCAACCACACTGACGCCCTGTTGCAGGTTTTCCAGTGCGGCCTGCAGCTGTTCGCGACTCATAGCGAAGGCCTGACTTGCTTCACTGGCAAGGAAAGCGAGGTCGCGAATCTGAATTTGTTCACCACCCAGCAAGGTCGAGAAAATAACCCGCGCAGAAGACGAACCAACTACCGACGCCAGCAGCTTTTCAGCTTCGTGCAGCAGCTCGCTGGTGGCCATTGCATGGTCGTACTGAATACCGTGGCGGGTCTGATAATCGGCAAAAAACGACTCGGTCTTTTTGTAGCCGAGAATACGTTCAAGCACGACGCGAACATCATCCACCTTACACGTGAATGTTGGTGCCAGTTGCTTACCGCTAACAGGTGCTTTAGTGCTGGTGAAATCGGATGCCAGCATGCGTTCGCGTACCGACGCATTGGTGACGACTGAAAAGAAAATAAACAGTGAAATATTCACTGACAGGCTGAGGATAACTCCGAAACTGAAGTCATCGAGATTCAGCCCCAGCATCTGGGTTGTGGTGCTGTCAGCATGACCAAAACCCTGCGATAACACAGGCCAGAGCAGGGTGTAGAACCAGATGGCGGTGCCGCTGAGCAGACCGGCGATCGCACCCTGACGATTTGCACCTTGCCAGATGAGGCCACCGATTAAGGCCGGAGCAAACTGTGCAACGGCAGCAAACGACAGCAGACCAATGGCGGCCAGCGATTCAAACTCGCCCACCATGCGATAGAACAGATAGGAGCCCAGGATCATCACCAGAATGACCATACGGCGCACAGTGAGAACCAGAGTACGCACGCTGGACGACTGCTGAATATCGCTCTGTTGCTGCGTATTACGGAAGAATGCTGGCAGGATCAGCTCGTTCGATACCATGGTACTGACGGCAATGGTGGCGACAATGATCATCCCCGTGGCCGCGCTGCCACCGCCGATAAAGGCAATAGTGGCCAGTAGTTCCTGCCCCAGGGAAACAGGCAGACTGAGTACATAGGTATCCGGCGTAAAACCAAGATCGCGCATAAACAGGTGGCCGGTGAGCGCAATGGGGACCACAAAGATAAGCATGACGATCAGGTAGAGCGGAAACATCCAGCGCGCAGTATGGATGTGCTTCGGGTCTTCATTTTCAATAACAGCGACCTGGAACTGGCGTGGCAGGCAAAGAATGGCAAAGCCGGCCAGAAAACTTTGCAGGACAAAGGCCAGAGATATGACGTCGCTCTGGAACAGAGCATGGTCTGGCATAACGGAGCTGGAAATTCTCAGCAGTTCCGCTGGTGACTCAAACAGAGTGGTCATCACCCAGATACCAACTGCCACCAGTGCCAGCAACTTCACCATAGATTCGAAGGCAACCGCCAGAATCATCCCCGGATGCTGTTCACTGGCGTCGATATCCCGCGTGCCGAATACAATGACAAACAGAGCCATAGCCCAGCTGATGTGGAAGGCCGTGTCTTCCCAGAAAGGCAGCGTCTGATCGGCGGTAAGGCCCAGCGGCTGCGAAACCAGCTCAAAGGTGGTGGCAATGGCTTTAAGCTGCAGAGCAATGTATGGCACAACCCCCAGCACAGCAACCAGAGTTACCAGAATAGCCAGCGTGTGATCACGGCCATAACGGGTGGCGATAAAGTCGGCGATTGATGTCAGACGCTTCTCTTTGGCAATACGGATGATCTTGCCCAGCATGCGCCAGAAGAAAAACAGGAAGAATATGGGGCCGACATAAATACTGAGGAACAGCCAGCCACTGGTGGCTGCCTGACCGACGGCACCGTAGAAGGTCCAGGATGTGCAGTACACCGCCAGCGACAGACTATAAATAAGGCCGGTATTGTGAATCGGACGTCCCTGATGAGCGCGTCGGTCTCCGTACCAGGCAATCCAGAACAGAGTGCCAATATACAGAACGGAAATGGAGATCAGCTGCCATCCGGGGATCATAGTCATCCTTAGCGCTATTCGTTGTTTTTATGCTGCTCCCAGCTTATCACGACGGGTCATAACAGGCGTGGCCCGGCATACCAGAATTAAGACTAAGGTCGAATGCCCTGCCTCGCAAGTAACAGCATTTCGCTCGACTATGGTCTTGCTGAGCAGCGGCCAATTGATTTGTAAACTTATCGATCAATATGTTCAGTACATGGCGGGAAGGTTCCGTCATGCAGCTACAGGCGGAGTCGGCATGCAGTCCGAAATATATAACAGAATTCAGGATCACCCGGATTTCCGGGAGTTGGTGCTTAAGCGTAAAAGTTTTGCACTGAAATTGTCGCTGGTGGTGCTGGTAATGTACTTCTCATTCATTCTGTTAATTGCTTTTGCACCTGACGTGCTGGCGACACCGGTGGCCTCAAACAGTGTAGTAACCTGGGGTATACCATTAGGCATTTTCATAATCATCACCTCATTTTTGCTGACGGGTATTTACGTGAAACGCGCGAATACTGAGTTTGATGAGGAGAATCAGCGAATTATTGATGAGTGCCTCCATGGTCGTTAACAGAATACTGCCCACCGTATTGCTATTGCTGTTTTCACTGTCAGCGCGCAGCGCCGACGTGATAGAAGGCGTTGCAGAACAGCAGGCGACCAATTGGTCTGCGATTATCATGTTCCTGATATTTGTCGCCTTTACACTGGGAATCACGCTGTGGTCGAGTAAGCGTACTCGCTCAGCGGCGGATTACTATGCCGCCGGTGGGGGGATCACCGGTTTTCAGAACGGTCTGGCAATAGCCGGTGACTACATGTCTGCAGCGTCGTTTTTGGGAATATCTGGTCTGGTCTATCTGTCAGGCTTTGATGGCCTGATTTATTCCATCGGCTTTCTGGTCGGCTGGCCGCTGATTCTGTTTATGATTGCAGAGCGCTTGCGTAACCTCGGTAAGTTTACCTTTGCCGATGTGGCTTCCTACGGGTTCTACCCCGTTTTCACGGACAGTTTAATAAAACACTAAATCTCTGATCTTGTGCTGCCAGTCTACGTCTCATTCTCGG